>DBEWTI010000051.1:0-5588 GCA_048205975.1 Collinsella sp. | reverse complement strand
CCGCCGTCAACGCGTTCCTCAGGGCGCTCGTCCGGGAGGGCGGGATGCCGTTCGAGATGAGGGTCAAGACGCCGGCGCCCGACGGGGAGACGGCGAGTTAGCCGGCAGGTCGGCATGTCAATCCTGGTCTAACAGAGCCTTAGTTTTTCGTAGATTCCGCACGAGCCGGAAAGCACTTAATGTGCTTTCCGAGCGAGCCCAGGACCTGACCGAACGAAAAACTAATCCGCGCCGCCCGGCCAGGTCCGACGAGCCACGTTACCGAGCCGCCAGGATGGCGTCGATGAGCGTCAGTACGCCCCCGTCGTTGTTGCTCGGAATGCGCCACTTGGCATGCGCGTTCATGTGCTCCTCGGCATTGTCCACGATAAAGCTATGCCCGACGCGCTCGAGCATGGGAATATCGTTGTAGGTGTCGCCCACGGCGGCGGCGTCGGCGATATCGATGCCCAGGTGGTCGCACAGGTGCGCGACGCCCGACCCCTTGTCGACGCCCAGGTTCATGAAGTCGATCCACTCGCGCCCGGCGTTGGTGACGTAGAGCTTGTCTGAGAACTCGGGGCTGTAGTCCTCGCGAAACGCTGGCTCGGCATCGTAGGCGGGGAAGAAGATCGAAATCTTGTTGGACTCGATATCAAGGCCCTCAAAGCTATCGACGTAGTTGATCGTGTTGTAGTACACGCTGATCTCGTCGTGGTACTGATGGTCGCGGGCGAGCACATAGAACTCGTCGTAGCAGCACAAGACGGGAACGGCACGCGGGTCCTCCGAGGCACGGGCGAGCACCTGCTGATACAGCGCCACATCGATGTTGCTCTTATAGATATAGCTGCCGCGATAGATGACGCAGGCTCCGTTGTCGGGACAAAAAGCAAGGCGGTTCTTAATGCTCTCGAACATTTCCTCGAGTTTGGGGGCGGGGCGTCCGCTGGCGGGGCAGAATACAATGCCTGCGTCGGCGAGCTTGTCCAGGCGCTCATCAAGACCCTGCGGCAACACGCGCTTGTCGGTGAGTAGCGTCTTGTCCATGTCGACGGCGAGAATCTTAATGCTTCCGATATTGGTGTCCGATTCGTAAGTTTGCATAAAAGCGCGCCTTTCGTTTCGAAATTGTTTCAGACGTTATAACCATCAACCAGTAACTGAGCGTATTGTCGCAGGAACGGAGCGTATTTGCACCACGCTTCACAAAGTAATGAAAAAACTTTTCAGAAATTTGAATTTGTCGCTTGTGCTGCGGGCACTTTAGCGTAATATAGCGACCATCGAAAACGGAGACGGAAATACAACCGCTTACCGAAGAAAAGGTACCGTTTACGATATTAGAATTGCGCCCGGCGATAGGTGAAAGGAGAGGCAGATGCAGTTCGTAAAGATCATCACCACTGCAGATAATGCCATCCGACGCCAGCGCGCAATTTCCCGACGACGATAACAATCGTCTCTGTTCGTATGGGGTGAAATGCCCAACAGAGTCATTTTGAGGTCGTTGGGTTTTAGCACGATATAAACGCATGTTTCTAGGGCATGCTGTGCTGCTTTTTGCTATTTAACCTGATATTGCACGGTTTTTTGACCTCGAAATGACTTGCAACTGACCGATGTTCTAACTAGCTACCAAGGGCGAAAGGAAACAGCCATGAGCAAGGAAAAAGTCGTTCTCGCATATTCCGGTGGTCTTGATACATCCGTATGTGTCAAGTGGCTCCAGGACGAGAAGAATCTCGATGTCGTTTGCGTCTGCGGCAACGTGGGCCAGGAGGAGACCGGCTTGGATGCCAAGAAGCAGAAGGCGCTTGACCTGGGCGTTCTCGATTGCCAGGTGCTCGACCTGCGCGACGAGTTCTCCGATGAGTTCCTGACTAAGGCCATCGCCGCAAACTCCATGTACGAGAACAAGTACCCGCTGCTCTCCGCGCTGTCTCGCCCGCTGCTCGCCAAGAAGCTCGTCGAGGTCGCTCACGAGTTTGGCGCGACCTACGTCGCCCACGGCTGCACCGGCAAGGGTAACGACCAGGTTCGTTTTGAGGCTGCCGTCAAGGCCCTCGACCCCGAGCTTAAGGTTATCGCCCCGGTTCGCGAGTGGGATCTGAAGTGCCGTCCCGATGAGGTTGCCTATGCTCACGCCCACAACGTGCCGGTTCCCGAGGGCGCCAACGACAACCCCTATTCCATCGACGACAACCTGTGGGGTCGCGCCATCGAGTGCGGTCACCTGGAGGATCCCTGGAACGAGCCGCTCGACGACGCCTGGGTTATGACCAAGAACCCCGAGGACACGCCGGACACCCCGACCTACACCGAGATTGAGTTTGAGGCGGGCAAGCCCGTCGCCGTCGATGGCAAGAAGATGAAACTCTCCGAGATCGTCATCGCCCTCAACAAGATTTCGGGTGACAACGGCTTTGGCCGTCTCGACTTGGTCGAGGATCGTCTGGTGGGCCTCAAGAGTCGCGAGTGCTACGAGGTTCCTGGCGCCCTGACGCTCATCACCGCCCACAAGGCGCTCGAGGACATCTGCGTCGAGGGCGACCTGCTCAAGACCAAGATTAAGCTCGAGCAGGATTGGGCCACCGCCGTGTACAACGGCCAGTGGTACAGCCCGCTCAAAAACGCGCTCGATGCCTTTATGGCCGACACCCAGAAGTTCGTGACCGGCACCGTCCGTCTGAAGTTCTTTAAGGGCAACTGCCATGTCGTCGGCCGCAAGAGCCCGTTTAGCCTGTATGACTACGGTCTGGCTACCTACGACCGCGACACTACGTTTGACGAGAAGGCCAGCGCCGGCTTTATCGAGATCGATACGCTGTCGCTCAAGACGTGGGCTAAGGTCCAGGGCCCCAGCTCTGCTTCCGCCCAGGCCTAGCGCCTCCTTCCTTTGGTATCCGCGCGGCCCATCCGCGTGATACATAACGGGCGCATGGGGTCCCTACCTTTCGTTATGCTTGCTGACACTTCTTAACATCGGTGGCCCCTACGTTCCGCCCGCATATATGATGCCGCGTCTGCGGCTGAGTCCGAGCCCCGCCGGGGTTGTCCGGCGGGGCTCCTCCTATCAATTTGACGGCCCTGCGCCTATATATATATGGGGAGTATCCATTATGTTCAATGCTATCGCGCATGCTTTACTTGCCCTCGCGCCCGAGTTCGATGCTGCAAAGGTCGAAGACGTTCCTATGAGCCTAAAGGCCTGGATCGATGGTTCGCAGGGCAACATTCGGAGGGAGACGTTGGGCGCCAAGTGCATGGCGCGTCACTTCTTTGCAAATTAGCTATATGGCCTCGCACATGGTGGGGAATATGCAAAACTAGCGGTTGAGAAATCGCTTTAGCGACAGGGCGCATTGCTTTGGGCGCTTGTTTTGGGATTTGATGAAAGGGGACGGTTCCATGGCTCTTTGGGGCGGTCGTTTTGAGGCAGGCGTGGCTGAGGTCACGCAGGAGTTTGGCGCGTCGTTGCCGGTTGACAAACATCTCTATAAGCAGGATATCGCCGGATCTAAGGCACATGCCAAGATGCTGGCGGCCCAGGGCATTATCAGCGCCGAGGACGAGCAGGCGATTGCCGAGGGCCTGACCGGAATCGAACAGGATATCGATGCCGGCAACTTCACCTTTGATATCAACGACGAGGACATTCATATGTCCATCGAAAGCGAGCTGACGCGTCGTATCGGCGAGGCTGGCAAGCGCTTGCATACTGGGCGTTCGCGCAACGACCAGGTGGCGACCGATACGCGCCTGGGCGTCAAGGCGCTGGCCAAGGAGCTCATGGAGGCCAATCTTGAGCTGCGCCATGTGCTGGTGGATGCGGCCAAGAAGTACGACAAGGTGATTCTTCCGGGCTGCACGCATATGCAGCACGCTCAGCCCGTGCTGCTCTCGCATCATCTGCTGGCGTATTCCTGGATGTTCGCGCGCGACTTTACGCGCCTGAAGGCCGCCTTTGATGCCGCCGACAACTGCCCGCTGGGTGCTGCCGCGCTTGCCGGTACGAGCTATCCGCTCGATCGCCAGATGACGGCTGCCGAACTTGGCTTTGCGGGCGTGATTCCCAACTCGCTCGATGCGGTTTCCGACCGTGATTTCCTGCTCGATCTGCATTACGCCGGATCCGTCATGGCGATGCACCTGTCGCGTCTTTCCGAGGAGATCGTGCTGTGGTCGAGCTCCGAATTTGGCTTTATCACGCTTTCAGACTCCTACTCCACCGGCTCGTCTATCATGCCGCAGAAGAAGAATCCCGACTTTGCCGAGCTTATCCGCGGTAAGAGCGGTCGCGTGTACGGCAACCTGGTGCAGCTGCTGGTAACCATGAAGGGCCTGCCGCTCGCTTATAACAAGGACTTGCAGGAGGACAAGGAGGGCGCGCTCGATACCGCTCACACGCTCATGCAGTGCCTGTCCGTTATGGCCGGAATGATTTCGACCTGGACCGTCAACGAGGATGCCATGGCGCGCGAGTGCGGCGTGGGGCACCTTGCCGCCACCGATGTTGCCGATTACCTGGCAAAGCGTGGTCTGCCGTTCCGCGAGGCACATGCCGTGGTGGGGCACCTGGTCCTGATGTGTGAGAAGCGCGGCTGCAATCTTGAGGACCTGCCGTTTGAGGTGTTCCAGGAGGCAAGCCCGCTCTTTGAGCGCGATATTACCGAGGCGCTCGATGTCCCGTCGATTGTCGCCGCGCGCACGACCGAGGGCGGCACCGCCCCTGCCGCCGTTGCCGTGCAGCTGCAGCGTGCAGAGGCACAGCTCGTGGCCGACGAGGGCGTGTTTGGATCGCTGACTAAGGTCGTCGAGATGGGCCACGGGATAAAGTAGGGGTTTGGCTGAAGCTGTTTTGGCCATTTATTGATAAATCGTTTTTGTTTTACGGGCGTCTGCTGATGTGGGCGTCCGTATTTTGTTGCTATGGGGGAGGGGCTTGTCGAGAACTTCTGTAGGACCTTTGGGCAGGTTGTGTAGGGGGTACGTTCACAGGCGGCAACCGACCGTCCGCTCGGTTCGATGCGGTTGATGGGCGGTCGGATGGTACTCTAATCGGGCTTCGAAACAGAAGTGACACATATGGAGCGCTTTAATAAATTGTAGCGCTTCAATAAACAGCTTTTTGTTTAACTGCAGCTAAAACTCTGTTACGATGCAGTCCGGGCGGGTGCCGGAATGGGACTTGGGCACGCGCGAACCTACTTGAAAGGCTACCTTATGGCTATCGAGAAGACCTTCATCATGATTAAGCCCGACGCGGTGCGCGATCGCAAGATCGGCGAGATCGTTGCTCGCATCGAGCGCAGCGGCCTTGTCATCGAGCGCATGGAGATGACCACGCTCGAGCGCGCTACCGTCGAGGAGCACTACGCTCATCTGGCCGACAAGCCCTTCTTTGGCGGTCTCTGCGACTTTATGACGAGCGGTCCGGTCGTCAAGATGGTCGTTTCCGGTCTCTCCGCTGTCTCCAAGATGCGCACCCTTATGGGCGCTACCAACCCGCTTGATGCTGCGCCCGGCACCATTCGCGGCGACTTCGCTGTCGATGTCAACGCCAACGTGATCCACGGCTCCGACTGCCTGGAGAACGCCGAGATCGA
>DBEWTI010000050.1:0-4152 GCA_048205975.1 Collinsella sp. | reverse complement strand
GCTGCGGAATGTTTTTAGGGGGATACCCTTGGGCGGCCCTACAGCAACGTGGTCGACGATGTCTATAGGAACCCACGCTTTGAAGGGGCGCCGGGCTGATGGTTTGGCTTTTTATTGGTGGGGGCCCTTACTGGGATGGGACCCTTACTAGAGGCAGGCCTCGGCGATGCGGCGCTTGAGTTCGTCGATGCCGGTGCCGGTCTGGGAGCTTGTGATGATTACGTTTTCGGCCGGGACGTTGAGCTGCTTTTTGATGGCTGCTGCCTGGCGGGCCTGCTGGGTGCGGCTGAGCTTGTCGGCTTTGGTGAGGCAGACGATAAAGTTGAACTCGTTGCCCTGCAGGTAGTCGATCATGTCGTGGTCGAGCTTGCTGGGGTCGTGACGAATGTCCACCAGCGAGACGACCAAGTTAAAGCTGCGCTCGGAGTCGAAGAAGTCGCCGATAAGCTCGGCCCAGCGGTCGCGCTCGGCCTTGGAGCGACGGGCGAAACCGTAACCCGGCAGGTCCACGAAATGCACGTCGTCGGCCTCAAAGAAGTTGATGTTGCTCGTCTTGCCCGGCGTACTGGAAACCTTGACCAGGTTCTTGCGGCCAAAGAGCTTGTTCATAATCGACGACTTGCCCACGTTGGAGCGGCCGACAAAGCTCACCTCGGGGCAGGTGGACTCGGGAATCTGCGAAACCTTGCCGTAGCTGGCGACGAACTTGGCAAGCTGGTAGTTAATGGAATCGGCCATGGACACTCCTTGGTCGTAGGTTCTTACAAAAGAGCGCGCTATTGCGCAGCGGCAATGCGGTGGACGATATCGAGCGTGATGTTACTTGCGACACGCGCGTATTCGAACAGATCGAACTCTCGGTCGCAAATTGCATCGTACGCCTCGTCACAATTATCGCTGATAGCGCGCAACACCAGGCAATCGACACCATTTTTGGTTGCGACATGGGCAATTGCCGCGCCCTCCATGCCGACACAATCGGCATGCGTCGCCTCGATAGCGTCGTTGCGCATGGCGGCGCCCGTCACAAAGCGGTTACCCGTGGCAATCGTGCCGACCAGGAACTGCTTGGTGCCCTCGTTCGAAGCGACTGCATTTGTTGAAGCGTCAACGAACCCACGCTCAGCAAGCACGTCGACGGCAATATCGACCAGCGCGGGTGTCGAACCAAACTCCTCGAGCCCCGGTGCGGACTCGGCGATAAGCGCGGTATCGGTATCCAGATAGCGTAGGCGTTTGCCAATGACCACGTCGTCGATATGGAGCTTGGGGTTCAAACCGCCCGCAATGCCCGAAAACACAACAGCCTGCGGAGCATACTTGCTAATGAGGTGCTGTGTTGCAGCGGCGGCGTTCACCGTGCCCATGCCCGCCGTTGTGGCGACAACTGTCAGACCGTCGAGCTCACCGCTCACAACGGTCAAGCCTGCCTCCCGCGCCTCGCAAACGTCGCTCAGCTCTTCCTTAATCTGCATGATCTCTTTTTCGAGCGCACCGATAATCGCGATGGTAGCCATACCATTCCCCAAACCTATACGAAATTCTCAACCACGGTATGGTACCAGCATTTTGTTTGACCTCGCCAAACGAACACGCTAAGCCAGTGCAGCTCGCGTATCAAACAGCGCCTTTGCAATCGCGGCCGTAACCTCGCTCGAGCGGTCGCTCCACGGCATCGATGTCATGACGCTCATGACATAGGTACGGCCATCGATGTCGATAGCAGGCATTTCTTTCCAAAGATATTCAGTCGCGTTTAAGGTGTCTCTAAACAATAAACAGGCGTTTCTATGCAAAAACACCGATTCCGTTGCGCATCTTTGCCCAAAACGCAGTTGCGGTGAAATAGTTCCTGTTTGGGCGGCATAAGCCGAAAAACAAGAACCATTCCACCGCAACTTGACGGGACTCCTTAGCAATCAACTAGGTGCCCGGGGGCACTCATTTAAGTCTGTCCCCAATGAGTGCCCTGCTAGCCGATGGCGTTTTTGAGTTCCGCACGGCGCTTTTTCATGCCCGTCATGACTGCGTTGCGCAGCTCGGGCATGCGCGCGGTATCCATCTGAGGCACGCCCTCAAGCTTATAGGGAATCCCCAGCTGCTCATACTTGACGACACCCATCGTGTGATACGGCAGCATTTCCAAGCCCACCACGTTGTGCCATGGAGCGATCAGGCGACCGAGCTTCTCGCACTCCTCCACCGTGTCGGTAATGCCCGGCACCACCACGTGGCGAATAACAACCTTAATCTTGCGACGGGCAAGCTCATCGCCAAACGCCAGGATGCGCGCAGGATCGCAACCGGTCAGCTTTTTATGCTCAACCGGATCGGCATGCTTGATGTCGAGCAGCACCATATCGGTCTCGTTGAGAACAGCATCGAACTTCTCCGGATGCTTGGGATCAAATGCATAGCCACAGCTGTCTAGGCAGGTGTGTACGCGGCCATCGGGGTTGTTGTGCATTGCACGGAACAGGTCGGCCAAAAACTCGGGCTGCAGGAGCGGTTCGCCGCCCGAAACGGTAATGCCGCCGCTACGGTAGAACTCATGGTTGCTCTGGAACTCGTCCATCAGATGCTCGACGGTCACCATGGTGCCGCCGTTAACCGACCAGGTATCGGGGTTGTGGCAATACGCACAACGCATGGGGCAGCCCTGAACAAACACCACAAAGCGGATGCCGGGTCCGTCGACCGTTCCCATCGTTTCAATCGAATGTACGCGGCCCAGGGTAAACGCAGAGTCCTCGGGGCGAGCGTCCACACCCTCAAGCGTCATCTCAGCCATTCCCGCTACCTTGCCTCTCTTTGGTTTTAGCTACATACATGCCAGAGCCATTCTAACCCATACGCATGATGCTGAAACGGTTTAGCATTCAATTGGATTGCCCTATTTGACCGCACGCAAAAGCGGCGGGAAGGTTATCGCAACCCGCCCGCCGCCGTGGCAATTGATATCGATTACGCCAGCCCTTACGCCTTAAGCGTAAGCACCGCACCAAAGGCTGTCGGACCGCAATGGCTCGAGATGACGCCACCGACCTGAGTCCAGGTAACGTCCTTAAAGCCCAGATCATGCGCATAGACTTCCATGTCGTCGCGCAGCTCCTCGGAAAGACCCACCGAATACGCCAGGCCAATGTGCGAGTAGTCAATCTCGCCCTTCGCAACCATGTGGTCGATAAAGGCACGGGCGCACTTGAGCATAGAGCCGCGGAACTTCTTGGTCGCCACGAACTTACCGCCCGTTACCTCAATGCAGGGCTTAATCTTGAGCAGATGGGCACCGAGGAATGCCACGTTGGACAAACGACCGCCAGCCTTAAGGAAGGCGAGATCGGTGGGGACAAAGCCCAACAGCACGCGGTCCATCACCGAATTGGTGAAGGCAAAGATCTCGTCGACGGTGGCATCCGGATGGGCTTCGATATACTTGGCGGTCTCAACGGCGACAAGCGACTGGCCCACCGACACAAAGCGCGTATCCATGGAGAAGACGTAATCGCGGCCCTTTGCCGCAATCTTCGACGACTGATGTGAGCAGGTCGTAACCTCGGAATACGCAAGATGCAAAATGGTCGCATCGGGCCGCTCGGCGTGGATACGGTCGTACACATGCGCAAAATCCGCCGGCGAGCAACCACTGGTCTTGGGCATCACACCAAACTCGTTGCAGCGCGAGTAAATCTCAAGCGGGTCGATGGAACCATCCTCGACGGTCTCGTCGCCAATCGTGACATGCATGGGCACGCGCACGATGCCGTAGCGTTCGCAGAGCTCCGGCGTCACATCCGAACCAGACTCAACCACGATTACGTACTTGCCCATTATCATCACAACCCATCTCGACGTTGGCTTTTGAATATGTGACGCACGTCCGCCGTCCTGCTGCAGAACGGCCTCCAAGCGCCAAAGAGACGCCGCCCCTTGCACACAACAAAGGACAGCGTCTCCCTGGAAAACTCCGTTCTTACCTGAGATTTTACACGGTTTATTACTAAGTGTTGCTTATCCCGCAAACGGTAGCTATACGCGATAAACGGTAGTTGCCAAGAAAGTATCCCGTGCGTCCAGTCCATCAGGAGAGTTCCGCCTAAAGGGTGACTACACAGGACCCCCGCCGGGCCGCTTTGGGTTACTTTCCAAAAC
>DBEWTI010000045.1:0-29494 GCA_048205975.1 Collinsella sp. | reverse complement strand
GTGCTCGTAGACCTCGTCGGTGATGCAGTAGACGTCATACTTTTTGCACAGGTCGGCGATAAAGGTGAGCTCCTCGCGGGTAAAGACCTTGCCGCAGGGGTTGGACGGGTTGCATAGGACGATCGCCTTGGGATCGTTGTCGCGGAAGGCCGCCTCGAGGATCCCACGGTCGAAATCAAAGGTGGGCGGGTTGAGCGGCACGTAGATGGGCTCCGCACCCGAAAGGATTGTGTCGGCGCCGTAGTTCTCGTAGAACGGCGAGAAAATGACCACTTTGTCGCCGGGGTTCGTGACCGTCATCATGGCGGCCATCATGGCCTCGGTGGAGCCGCATGTGACTACGATATTCTCGTTGGGGTTCACCGGCATGCCCATAAAATGCTCCTGCTTGGCGGCAAGTGCCTCACGCATGGCCTGGGAGCCCCAGGTGATGGAGTACTGGTGGTAGAGCGGCTTGGGGTCGGTGGCGATGGTGCTGAGGCTATCGAGCAGCTGCGCCGGGGGATCAAAGTCGGGGAAGCCCTGCGACAGGTTAACGGCGCCGTACTTATTGGAGATGCGCGTCATGCGGCGGATGACCGAATCGGTAAACGTTGCCGTGCGGTTGGAGAGTTCTTTCATGCCGGTCCTTTCGAGCATTTGCAGTGGGGCAAGTTTACTCCTATCAAACCGATGGGATTTGCTCGAAATGGTCTCGAAAAACTCTTTTCAATATTCTTGAAAATTGGGGCTTGCATCGCGTGGCGTTCCTTGCAATAATAGTCGAGCGCGAAGCGCACAGGACACGGTGGGTGTAGCTCAGTTGGCTAGAGCGACGGGTTGTGGTCCCGTAGGTCGAGGGTTCGAGTCCCTTTACCCACCCCAGTTCTTGCTTCGTGTTGATATCGGGTCGTTAGCTCAGTTGGTAGAGCAGGGGACTCTTAATCCCAAGGTCCAGGGTTCGACCCCCTGACGGCCCACCAAAGCATGTTAAAGCGACTGGCTTAGGCTGGTCGCTTTTTTGTTGACCTCGCATGGGGTCGGACCCGAAAGGGCGCGGAGCTGAGGAACCTGACTATCGAGCATTTTGTGTGTTTGGAAACAAGAAAGGCGATCGTCCCTGAGGGTGACTGCACTATCTGTCACAGAGCCCTTGGAGTTTCCGCGTCAATACCGTAGTTCAAACTATTGGTCGCGACTAGCGCGGTCAAGTTGCCTCACCATTTTCGTGACGTCCCGAAAATGGTGTGGCAACTGGCGTTTTGCTTCTCCGTGCTTCAGATCACGCTTTCCCGTTCATATGCTTCACCATCCGCTCGAAGTCGTTCTCGTAGGTCTTGTCCTGGAGCTTCTGGAACTCGTGGAAGCGCTCCTTGGCGATCTTGTCCGCCGTCTTCTTGTTGCGGTTGCCGAGGCCCTTGAGCACCTCGCGCCCGCTGAATGTCAGGAAGCCGTCGAGCAGGCGCTCGCAGTCCTCCATGCTCGTTAGGACGTGCCGCTCGGCCCTGTCCTCGAGCGTGTCGAGCAGCATCGTGACGAGGCGGTTCAGCTGCCTGATCTCGTCCTCGGACAGGTAGTTCTTGGCTACGGTGACGTCCGAGGAGTGGATGCGCCCCTCGGGGCCACCCTTCCATGACGTGAGCCCCATGTTGGGCTTGGACGGGTCGGAGCGCCCCTGGACGATCTCGGCCGCGGTATGTCCGGTGACGGCGTAGTGCATCTTGTTCTGGACTGCGGCGTAGAAGTTCTTGGCCATGGTCGAGTCCTTGTCGTAGTCGAAGCTGCACTCCTGGAAGATGTCGGTGATCTTGAGCCACACACGCCGCTCGCTCGCGCGGATGTCGCGGATGCGGGCGAGCAGCTCGTCGAAGTAGTCCTTGCCGAAGGGCCGGCCGTTCTTGAGCATGTCGTCGTTGAGGACGAATCCCTTGGTGATGTACTCCTTGAGGGTCGCCGTGGCCCACTGGCGGAAGCGGGTCGCGCGCATCGAGTTGACGCGGTACCCGACGGCGATTACCGCATCGAGGTTATAGAAAGTCTTCGGCCTGCCTCCCTTGGAGGTTTTTTCGAAAAGTTCTAAAAAACTAGTTGAGCTGGCCTTTTGTAGCTCTCCGCTGTCATAAATGTTCTTCAGGTGCGCCGAGATTGTCGGCACGGTGACGTCAAACAACTCGGCCATCGCCGCCTGTGAGACCCAAAGGGTCTCATCCTTGTAGTAGACCTGTACCGGCACGTTTGCCCCCTCGGACTGGTACAGGATTATCTCGGCCTGGATGGGGTCTTCCATATCTCTTCCTCTCTGGTCGGTGGGCTACGCGTTATTCGCCTTCATCATGTGGTAGCTACATGCCTAAAGAGGATACGCGACCGCGAGGACATAAAAGGGTCTATATCACGGATATGATGGCGTTTCTTTTCTAGCATAATTTCAATGGTGTTAAAGTCGCCGTTGGGCTCAATAAATATCGAGAAGCTGTGTTCTGCTCTAGATGGGTGCTCAGCCTAGTCTGCGCGATAGTGCGATCCGAGACTTTCGGTCCGTGCGCGCATGGCTTTGACCATTTCCTGTGCTAGTTGAATCTGCGATTGCAGGCGGGCGAGGGCTGCGACTTCGCTGTCCTGGACTTTCTGTGTGCTCAAGGTCGTTGCCTCCGTCTTCAAGCCCTCAAGCTCTTGCAGCGCCTTGGAAAGGCCAACTTCGGTCCTGTTGATCATGCAGTAGGTACTCATTGTGCGTTTGAGGCAGCGGGTCAGGCGCTCGGCGTCTGCTGTAGCTATGCCATGCTGGGGGAGGGCGATATCCATCGGAGCGCCCGCCTTGGGAGCGTCCAGCGCTGCTTGAGCCGCTGATGCGCCTGCGATGCGTCCGAACACGATGCCATTGGCACTCGACAAGCCGCCGATGCGGTCGGCGCCGTGCATGCCGCCTGTTGCCTCACCGCAGGCGTAGAGGCCCTCAACGCCCGTGTACGCGGTCTTGTCGATTTTGATACCGCCGTTGGCGGCGTGGGCATACATCGCCACGCGCATCTCGTCGGTCGGCGCGATGCCGTGCTCGTCTTGTAGCCAGGTGGCAAAGGTCTGCACAAACTCGGGGATGTCCTCGCGGGGGAAGTCGTAGTGGAGCGCCAGGCCCTCTGCACCTGCCTGATCTATGACGAGGTCGATGGCGCGGGAGGCCAAGCGCGAGGTGAAGGGGCCATATCCGGAGCGTTGCTCAAGCAGATCGTCCAACTTTTCGTCGGCAATATCGACCGGTTGGTCGAACTTGACGTAACGCCAGGTCTTCTCGTTAAAGACAAGGTTTCGTTTGGGCTCGATAAAGCCGGGCATCATCTGCATGAATTCTATATTAGTAAGCGATGCGCCGTGCGCCAGTGCGATGGCCTGCGAGGAGCTGAGCACATCAGCCGACGTAAGGCTGCGCTCGAACAGGCCGCCTGTGCCACCGGCTGCGATGATCGTGGCCTTGGCAGCAAAGGGCACGATTCGATCTTCGGTGAGGTCGTAGAGCACGGTTCCGGTTATTCTGCCGTTCGTGTCCTCAACAAGGTCGATAAGCTCATGGCGGGGGAGCAGGCGAATGCCGAGCGACTCGATCCGGGCCGTCAGAGCGTCCTCAAGGGGCTTGCGGGTGAGGCCGCGCCACATGCGCGTTTTGTGGTCAAAGCAGGGGATAAACTGCTTTTGCTGAGCGCTCTCAGCGCTTTGCGGACGCTGGAGCTCAACGCCCAGGTCTTGCTCGAGCCATTCAATTGCCTGGGGAATGCCGTGGACAAACGTCTGGACAAGCTCGGGGTCGGCGACGCCGCCACCGACGGTCTGGATGGTGTCGATGAGGTCTTGTTCGTCGTCTTGGTTAACGGGTCCGATAAGCCCCAGGCCCCAGGTTCCGGGGAAGAAGCTCGATCCACTCATAGTCTTGCCGGCGCTTGCCACAGCGGCGGTTGCGCCCGTGCGTGCCGCTTCGATGGCGGCACAAAGGCCCGCAATGCCAGATCCAATTACCAGTACATCAGTCGATTCCATCGGATTCCTTTCTCGTCCGGCGCATTGTCGCACGGGTGATCGGCAATGGGGCCGCAAAGACCCGGCAAATCGGTAAAGGGTAAATATGGCAGGTGGGCGTCATGGACGCTCTGACGCTCCATCTCTTCACATCTCGTATTTCGCCCCAGCTGATATACCGGCATTAGCTACCCTGCGCCAGCGCAAACAAAAAGAGCCGCTACCTCGAAAGGTAGCGGCTCCAAAGCTCAACTATATGAGCATCGCGCGGGCGCGATTAGGCCTTGAGGGCCTCCTCGACGGCGACAGCGCAGGCGACGGTGGCACCGACCATGGGGTTGTTGCCCATGCCGATGAGACCCATCATGTCAACGTGCGCAGGCACGGAGGAAGAACCGGCGAACTGGGCGTCGGAGTGCATGCGGCCCATGGTGTCGGTCATGCCGTAAGAGGCAGGGCCGGCGCCCATGTTGTCCGGGTGCAGGGTGCGGCCAGTGCCGCCACCAGAAGCGACGGAGAAGTACTTCTTGCCAGCCTCGATGCGCTCCTTCTTGTAGGTGCCAGCAACGGGGTGCTGGAAGCGCGTGGGGTTGGTGGAGTTACCGGTGATCGAGATGTCGACGTTCTCGTGCCACATGATGGCAACGCCCTCACGGACGTCGTCGGAGCCGTAGCAGTTAACGGCAGCGCGGGGACCATCGGAGTAGGGGATGGTCTCGACGACCTCGAGCTCGCCCGTGTAGTAGTCGAACTGGGTCTTCACATAGGTGAAGCCGTTGATGCGGGCGATGATCTGGGCGGCGTCCTTGCCCAGACCGTTGAGGATAACGCGCAGCGGCTTCTTGCGAGCCTTGTTGGCGTTCAGAGCCAGGCCGATAGCGCCCTCGGCGGCAGCGAAGGACTCGTGGCCGGCCAGGAAGGCGAAGCACTCGGTGTCGTCGGAGAGCAGCATAGCGCCCAGGTTGCCGTGGCCCAGACCGACCTTGCGGTCCTCGGCGACGGAGCCGGGAACGGTGAAGGCCTGGATGCCCTCGCCGATGATGGCGGCAGCCTCAGAAGCGGACTTAGCGCCACGCTTGACAGCGAGAGCGCAACCGAGGGTGTAGGCCCACTCGGCGTTCTGGAAGGCGATGGACTGGGTGTTGTTGACGATCTCACGCGGGTTGAAGCCCTTGTCGGTGCAGATCTGCAGAGCTTCCTCGAGGGAGGCGATGCCGTTGTCGGCGAGGCACTTGTTGATCTTGTCAGCGCGGCGCTCGTAACCTTCGAACGTAACAGTCATAGTTATTTCCCTCCCTTTCTACTCGTGAACCGGGAACACGCTGGCGACGGAGTGAGTCTCCTCGTCGGTGCGCGGGTCGATGTACTTGGCAGCGTTCTCCCACTGACCATAGTGGCCCATTGCGCCAGCGATGGCCTCCTCGGGGGTCTTGCCGGCCTTGACGGCGTCGGTGAACTTGCCGAGGTTCAGGAACTCGAATGCGATGATCTCGTTCTTGTCGTTGAGAGCCATGCGGGTGACGTAGCCCTGAGCGAGCTCGAGGTAACGAGCGCCCTTGGCCTTGGTGCCGAACATGGTGCCGACCTGAGAGCGAAGGCCCTTGCCGAGGTCGTCGAGGGAGGCGCCCACGGGCAGGCCGCCCTCGGAGAACGCGGTCTGGCTGCGGCCGTAAACGATCTGCAGGAAGATCTCGCGCATAGCAACGTTGATGGCGTCGCAGACGAGGTCGGTGTTGAGGGCCTCGAGGATGGTCTTACCGGGAAGAATCTCGGAAGCCATGGCGGCAGAGTGGGTCATGCCCGAGCAGCCGATGGTCTCAACGAGGGCCTCCTCGATGATGCCGTCCTTGACGTTCAGCGTGAGCTTGCAGGCGCCCTGCTGAGGTGCGCACCAACCCACACCGTGCGTAAGACCGGAGATGTCGGAAATCTCCTTAGCCTGGACCCACTTGCCCTCCTCGGGGATGGGTGCGGGGCCGTGGTATGCACCCTTGGCAACGGGGCACATGTTCTCCACTTCCTGTGAGTACTGCATGCCTCTCCTCTCTATCGTGTTGGCGTCCCGTCTGGGGGTCGTGGCTGGCGATTGCCGGGCGACCCTTCGAAAGGGACATGACATGCAGCCCCTATAATACCGCGAAATGCACGGAATATTCGGCGAACGGCTCAGTTTTCGTAGCGAGAAGTCCGGAAGTTTTAATTGAAACGGTTTAACTATATGTTCTGTGGTCGCGAACTTCCGTAGAGGGGGTTCGTCTTGGGCAAGCTTTTGGTCAGCTCTTGTATGCGTTGCGGGGTCTGACCTGTTGCAACGGTGCCGTTCGCCGCCCGTTTACTGCCTTTGGCCGCGCGAGTGTATTGTTTTGCGTGAATGTTTTGATGGCACGCTTCAATCGTGCTGTATTGGATGGCAATCAGATTCCGGCGAAGGGAGCGCCATGCAGCGCGTTTGGAGAACGGTTACCGGCTTTTACCATGTCTGCGCCCGCGGTGTGGGCAAGCAGCTCATCTTTGAGGGCGATGAAGACCGGTGGGAGTTTTTGGAGCTGATGCGCGAGTGCTGCCGCGAGGCGGGCGTGACGGTTATCGCCTGGTGCCTTATGGGCAATCACGTGCATCTGGTGCTTGCAGATTACGAGGACGCGATGAGCGCGGCGATGCACCGGCTGCTTTTGACGTACGCGCGGCGGTTCAATAAACGCACGGGGCGCACGGGTCATCTGTTCCAGAACCGTTTTGACCGGCGTTCGCTCGATACCGACCGCTATCTAATGGCTGCCATTCGCTATGTTCACGCTAATCCGCAGGAGGCGGGTATCGCCCTGATCGAGCGTTATCCCTGGAGCAGCTTTGCCGAGTATCTGCGAGCGTATGACAACGATGCGACGAGGGGATTTTCGGACCCTTCTTGTGTGCTTGAGCTCTTTGAGTCTGCCAAGGGGTTTCTGGATTATTCTCTGTCGATGCCCGATGGTTCCGTTCCGGTGATTCACGATATGGATGAGACGGAGTGGGAGCGGCGTGCGTTTGCCGACAAGATGGCGAAGCGCCTGGGCGTTCCGCTCAATGAGCTCAAGACCGTAGCACCCGCGCGGCGAGACGGAATCATTTTCGCCCTGCACGATGGCGGCTACACGGTGCGCGAGATTGAACGGTATACGGGAATCAGCAAGAGCACCGTCTCTCGTATCGTGCGCGCT
This sequence comes from Collinsella sp., assembly GCA_048205975.1. GTDB lineage: Bacteria > Actinomycetota > Coriobacteriia > Coriobacteriales > Coriobacteriaceae > Collinsella. The sequence goes on along the minus strand of DBEWTI010000045.1, from coordinate 22,307 downwards.
TATGCGCGGGTGAAGGCTCAGACTGAGGGCTCGGAATAGAAAATGGCCGAACCACTCTTGTCAAGCGATTCGGCCAACAAAATTCTTAAGATTTGGGACAAATACTACTGATTATTTTGTCCCGTGAGCATGCCGTCGAGGGTGCGCCAGGCGAGCTCGGCGCATTTGACGCGGGCGGGCATGTGCGAGATGTCCTGGAGCTGGGCGGCTTCGTCCAGGTCTTCCAGGTCCTCTTCGGAGAGCTTCTCGCCGCGGATCATAGCGAGGAAGAGTCCCGCCAAGCGACGTGCCTCCTCGACGGTCTCGCCGGTGATGAGGTCGGCCATGATGTCGGCACTGGCCTGGCTGATGGCGCAGCCATGACCGGTAAAGGAGGCCTCCTCGATCACGTTGTTCTCGACTCGTAGCTGCAAGGTGAGCTCGTCGCCACAGCTGGGGTTGATGCCGTCGTGCTCGTGCGTGGGGGCATCCATCACGTACTTATAGTCGGGGTGCGAGTTGTGCTCCATAAACGTGGTGGAGGTGTACAGATTACCCATTGAACGTGCTCCAAACGTGATGCAGGCCGGCGATGAACTTGTCGATGTCGGCCTTGTCGTTGTAGAAGGCCACGCTGGCGCGGCAGCAGGCAAGGTTCTCGACGCCCAGCCAGGTGAGCAGCGGCTGCGCGCAGTGGTGGCCGGCGCGGATGCAGACGCCGTCCATGTCCATGATGCTCGCGACGTCGTGCGGGTGAATTCCCTTGACGTTAAAGCTCACAACGCCGTGGTGGTTGTCCCAGTAGATGGAACCGATGATTTGGACAAAGTCGAGCTGCATGAGTTCGCCCATCAGGTAGTGGACGAGTGCCTGCTCGCGTGCCTGGATGTTCTCGTAACCCACGGTGTTGACCAGGTAGTCGAGTGCCGCACCCGTGGCGAAGATGCCGGCGGCGTCCTGCGTGCCGGCCTCGAATTTCTCGGGGACGGGCGCCCAGACGGCGTCCTGCTCGGTGACCGAATCGATCATCTCGCCGCCGGTAAGCATGGGCGGCATGGCGTTGAGCAGGTCCATCTTGCCCCACAGCACGCCGATGCCCATGGGGCCCATGGCCTTGTGTGCGCTAAAGGCAAAGAAGTCGGCGCCCAGATCGGCCACATCGACCGGCATGTGCGGCAGCGACTGCGCGCCGTCGACGACCAGATAGCCGCCGTACTTGTGCACGAGCTTGCCGAGATTCTTGACCGGGTTCTCGACGCCCAGAACGTTAGAGACCTGACCCACGGCCAAGATCTTGGTCTTGGGGCCCACCTTGGACAGAACCTCCTCGGTGGTGAGCTGGCCGGTCTTGGTGGGGTAGAGGTAGACGAGCTTGGCGCCGGTCTCGCGGCAGACCTGCTGCCACGGGATCAGGTTGGAGTGGTGCTCCATGATGGTGATGACGACCTCGTCACCGGGCTCGAGTACCGTGGGTGCAAAGCTCTTGGCGACTAGGTTGAGCGACTCGCTCGTGTTGCGGGTGAAGACGACTTCGCTGGCCTGGGGGGCGCCGATGACATCGGCGATCTGCTGGCGCACCTTCGCGATGGCCTCGGTGGCCTCGACGGACAGCGAGTACAGGCCGCGCAGGGGGTTGGCGTTCATGCGCTGATAGAAGTCGCGCTCGGCGTCGAGCACGCAGGCGGGACGCTGCGCGGTGGCGGCACTATCGAGGAAGGCGATCTCGGGATGCTGCTGGAACAGCGGGAACTGTGCCTTGTAGGGGTTGGTCTCGATGTCTACGGTAGGCCAGCCGCGCGAGGCCTCGTCGCTGGCGTCGAGCTCCATGGGCTCGGGGGCGGTACAGGTGTCGCATTTAACGTGCTCGGTGTCGATCATGCGAGCTCCTCTTCAAAGTTGTCGATCAGGTTGTTTCCCAAGCGGACGACGGCGGCGCGGGTACGCTCGTCGGTGGCGGAAAGCGCGGCGTCTTCCAGCTTGGCGCGGATGAACAGGTCCTCGGCGGCGTTTTGGTCAAGGCCGCGGCAGGCGAGGTAGAACAGCTGCTCGTCGCGGACGTGACCGATGGTGGCGCCGTGGTTGCCGGCGACGTCGTCCTCGTCACAGAGAATGACGGGAACGGTCTTGTTGTCGACGCCCTTGTTGGCCAAAAGCACCGTCTCGCGCTCGGTACCGGTTGCGCCCTTGCAGCCGTGCACGAGGTCGATGGTGCCGCGGTAGACCTTCTTGGACGTGCCGGTCAGCACGCCGTTGGCGTCGATCTCGCACTCGGTCTTGCGACCGCGGTGGCGCAACTCGTAGTTAAAGTCGCGCACCTGCTCGCGGGCGCCCAGGTAGTCAGTATCGATGGTGACCTTGGCGGTATCGCCCAGCAGGTCGCCGGCAAGGCCGGTGGCGCTGGCGCCGGCACCCAGGACGGTGTGCTGCACGTTGACGCGCGCGCCCTCGTCCAGGAACAGGCCGGTGTCGTCGAGCGCGATCCAGCTATCGTCGAGCGTCTGCGTGCAGGTTACGTTGACGGTGGCGTACTCGTGGGCACACACACGCAGCACGGAGCCCACGACACCCTCGCCGGTAACGGGGGAGTCTAGAGCAATATGCAGATTGAGTGTCGACTGGGGACGGGCGACGACGTCGATGGCGGCGATGGCCGCGGCGGCATCGACACCGCTCACGCGCACGGTAACCGTGGCGTGCTTGTATGCGGGCACATCGATGACGATGCGCTTGGTAGCGTGCTCGGCCAAGTAGGCGTAGGCAGCCTCGCCCATGCCAGTTTCGAAGGCCTCAGCGGGGGAGAGCTCCTCCTCCAGCTTAATGGCACCGGCCTGGTAGACAGAGGTGGCGGGCACGTCGAGCTCGGTCTCGGGCGTGATGCGGGCACGGTCGGCGGCATCACCGGGGGCGGAGGCACGGCGCTCGGGGAAGCGCTCGGCCATGGCGTCCATGGCGGTGCCAAACGCGTCGGCAGCGCCGGAAAACTGCTCGTTCAGCCCCTCGACCTCAATGGTCTCGGCGGGAGCGGCGGCAAGCTCGTCAGAGAGCTCGAGCTTGGTCTGGTTCATCTTGAGCCAACCCCAAGTGGCAGCAGGCATCGCATTAACCTGCTCGAGCGTGGTAGCAGCGGTATTCGTGGCCTGTTTCATTATCCGATTGCTCCTTCCATCTCGAGCTTGATCAGGTTGTTCATCTCGACGGCGTACTCCAGCGGCAGCTCCTTGGAGACCGGGTTGGCAAAGCCGTTGACGATCATGGTGCGGGCCTCTTCCTCCGAGATGCCGCGGCTCATCAGGTAGAACACCTTGTCGTCGCCGATGCGGCCGATGGTGGCCTCGTGGCCGATGTTGACATTCTTGGCGCGGATGTCCATGGCCGGTATAGTGTCGGAGCGGCTCTGGTCGTCGAGCATCAGCGACTGGCAGCTCACGGTTGCCTTGGAACCCTCGGCCTTGGGCGTGGCCACGATGGAGCTGCGGAAGGTCTGGATGCCGCCGCTCTTGGAAATGCCCTTGGTCTCGACGGTTGCCGAGGTATCGGGCGCGTTGAGCACGACCTTGCAGCCGGTGTCGAGGTTCTGGCCGGCACCGGCAAAGGTGATGCCGGTAAAGCTCGAGCGGGCGCGGCGGCCGTTGAGCACGCTCATGGGGTAGAGGTAGCCCACGTGACTGCCGAAGGAGCCACTGATCCACTCGATGTCGCCATCCTCGTCCACGCGCGCACGCTTGGTGTTGAGGTTGTACATGTTCTTGGACCAGTTCTCGATGGTCGAGTAGCGCAGGTGTGCACGCTTGCCCACAAAGAGCTCGACGGCGCCGGCGTGGAGGTTGGCCACGTTGTACTTGGGCGCGGAGCAACCCTCGATGAAGTGCAGGTCGGCATCGTCCTCGACGATGATGAGCGTGTGCTCAAACTGGCCGGCACCCTTGGCGTTGAGGCGGAAGTAGCTCTGCAGCGGGAAGTCGAGCTTGGTGCCCTTGGGCACGTAGACAAACGAGCCGCCCGACCATACGGCGCCGTGCAGGGCCGCAAACTTGTGGTCGGTGGGCGGGATGAGCGTCATAAACTTCTCGTGGATAAGCGGTTCCCACTGTGGATCGTGCAGGGCTTCTTCAATACCGGAGTAGACGATGCCCATCTTGGACGCCGTGTCCTGCATGTTGTGGTAGACCAGCTCGGAGTCGTACTGCGCGCCGACGCCCGCCAGGTAGCTACGCTCGGCGTCGGGGATGCCCAGGCGCTCAAAGGTGTTCTTGATGTCGTCGGGCACCGACTCCCAGTCGTGCTTTTGGTCGGTGTTGGGCTTGACGTAGGTGACGATGTTGTCCATGTCCAGGCCCTCGATGGAGGGGCCCCACGTCGGATCGGGGAAGCGGTTGAAGATCTCGAGGGACTTGAGGCGCAGGTCGAGCATCCACTGCGGTTCGTCCTTCTTGGCGCTGATCTCGCGCACGATGTCGGGCGTGATGCCGGCGTCGAGGCGCTCGAATCCCTCCTCGCCATAGGTGAAGTCGTAGAGGCTGCGGTCGATGTCCGCGACCTCGGTGCGGTTCTTGGTCATTACGTCGCCCCTTTACGCCTGCTGCTCGGCAGCGGCGGCCTCGGCCTGGGCGCGCTGCTCGGCGGCCTCGCGCTCGAAGGTCTCAAAGCCGTTCTTGTCGATCCAGGGGATGAGCGAGGCGTCGTCCTCGCGCACGATGTGACCCTTGACCATAACGTGGACGCGGTCGACATCCAAGTGCTCCAGGATGCGCGTGTTGTGCGTGATGATGAGCATGGAGCCGTCGCAGCTCTTGCGGTAGGCGTCCATGCCGTGGCTGACGGTGGAAAGCGCGTCGACGTCCAGGCCCGAGTCGGTCTCGTCGAGGATGGCGAGCTTGGGCTGCAGCAACAGGAGCTGGAGCATCTCGACCTTCTTCTTCTCGCCGCCCGAGAAGCCCACGCCTAGCTCGCGGTTGAGGTAGGCGGTATCCATGTTGAGCTCGGCCGCGAGCTCCTTGACGCGACGACGGAATTCCTTGCCCTTCATCTCCAGGCCGGGGCGGCCGGCGATACTGGCGCGCAAAAAGCTCGACAGTGGCACGCCGGGGATCTCGACCGGGGCCTGGAAGCTCAGGAACAGGCCGGCGCGCGAGCGCTTGTCGGTGGTGAGCTCGGTGATGTCCTGGCCGTCAAAGACGATGCGGCCGTCGTTGACCGTGTAAACGGGATCGCCCATGACCAGGTGGCCAAGGGTGGACTTGCCGGCGCCGTTGGGGCCCATCAGCACGTGGGTCTCGCCGGCGGCGACGTTGAGGTTGACGTTGTGGAGGATGGTCTTCTCGTCCACGGAGGCGGTCAGACCTTCGATGGAAAGCAGCGGATTTGCGCTCATGCTGTCCCTCTCTATATATGGTGTACTCATGGGTGTACGAAACCCTAGGAATCTTCTCGGAATAAAGTTACTATGGGTTCGGCTTTAGTCAAGGGAAAACCCGACTAATCCACTCGACTTTTCAAATTTTGGGACAAAATAACCTGTTGTGTTTGTCCCACTTACTTAAGATTTGGGACAAACAAACCTGGTTATGTTGTCCCAGATGCGATGGGAGGGTAGGTATGCTCATTTCTTCTAAGGGCCGCTATGCCCTCCGACTGATGATCTATATCGCGGCGCTCGGTGACGCCGAGGGCAAGATTGCTCTGCGCGAGGTTGCCGACCGCGAGCGCATTTCGCAGAAGTATCTGGAACAGCTGGTTCGTCCGCTTATGAAGGCTGGCCTGCTTAAGAGCGTGCGCGGCAAGGGCGGCGGCTACATGATGGCCAAGGATCCCTCCGAGGTGCGTGCTGGCGACATCCTGCGCGCTGTCGAGGGCAGTACTGCTCCGGTGGCGTGCGACGGCATCGACAACAGCTGCGCCCGCAGCGATCTCTGCTCGACCGTCAAATTCTGGCGCGGTCTGGACGACGTGATCGAAAAGTACGTCGACGGCGTGACGTTGGCCGACCTTGCTGCCGTCCCCGAGATTAACTTTGACATTAAGCTGTAGGTTGAGCGCAATTCCTTAAGATTTCGCGGAGGGTTGTTGCCGTTTACCGAGGGGTTGTTGTGCAACAACGGGCGAGCTGCAATACTTATTTTTATCTTTGCAAACTGCACTTTAACTACACCAATGCAGGGAGGATCTTATGCAGCCCAAGCATTCTGCGATTGTCGCGGGCCTGACGCTGGCGCTTTCGTTTGGCGCCGTTACCGCACCCGCACCCGCTGCCGCCGAGGAGCCCACACCGGGCGTTGCCTCGGATGCGACCGATATCGATAAGGGTCTCTATACCCAGCAGTCCTTCTCGGGCGTGCTGAGGTCGGTCCAGGGCGTTTCGTTTGTTAACGTGACCCCCGAGATGAAGTACTTTACCAAGTACGAGAGCCATGGCAACTACAACCAGGGCTTTTCGTATGGCGACGGCTATAACGCGCTGGGTTATTACCAGTTCGACCGTCGATGGTCGCTCATTCCGTTTATGAAGCAGGCCTACAACTACAACCCCGAAAAATACAGCATGCTCAAGGATGCGATTGATCGCGGCAGCGAGATTTCCAACACGAGCAATGCCATGTACGAGAACGGCCAGCTCACTGAGCTGGGCCGTATTGCGCAGGAGGCCTTCCAGGGCGCTTATAACATCGATCCTGTTGAGTTCTCAGCTCTTCAAGATGCCTATGCGTACAACTCGTACTATGCGGTGACCGAGGCGTGGCTCAAGAGTGGCCTGGGCATTGATATTTCGGGCCGTGCCGATTGCGTCAAGGGCATGGTGTGGAGCATCACCAACATGTGCGGCACCGGTGGCTGTAGGGACTTCTTCCGTTGGGCGAATCTCTCCAACGATATGTCCGACCGCGAGTTTGTGACGGCGCTCTCCAATAGCGTGGTCGATAACGTCGCTACCAAGTATTCGAGCCAGCCCCAGTATCATGAGGGCTGGAAGAACCGCTACCGCAATGAGCTGAAGGACTGCTTGGTTTATATCGCCGAGGACGAGGCCGCTGCGACGCCCGTGCAGCCCGAACCTACGCCGGCGCCCTCGCCGACGCCTGATTCGAATGACGACTCGCGTGACGATGCTAACGATGACAGGATGGATGCGCCCTCGACCGATGCTGACGGTGATGGCTCTGCTGGTGGCACTACCAACAACGGCTCTACCTCGAACGGCTCCGATTCAAACGGCTCTGCTGCGGGCGATTCGTCTTCAAGCTCTGCCGGCAATACGGACAGCGCCGCCTCTGGTTCGACCGACGCTGGTTCCTCTGACTCTTCCACTGGCTCGAGCGATTCGTCCGTTGGCACCGGCTCTAACAACGGCTCCGGCTCTGACGCAACCACTGATTCCGATGCTTCCAAGGACGACTCGAATAAGGCGCCGGACGCTCCCGTTGCTGCGCCGGACAAGATGCCTTCTTTCTCTGTGCAGCTTGGTTCTACGCTGGGCTCTTCGCTGATGGCTGGCGTCAATAACGGCTCGACCCAGAACAAGGACAACTCTGATCAGGTTTCCACGGAAAAGACCGAGGCCGCAAAGGGCGACTCCAAGGACAAGGCTTCCGAGAAGACCGAATCCGATAAGGGTTCTAGCTCTGAGGAGAAGAGCGACAAGTCCGAACAGAAGAAGGACGAGGACGAGAGCAAGACCGAGGGCGGAAAGCAGCAGGGCGAGAACAGCGGTAAGGGCAACACCGATGACCAGGTCCAGGAGCAAAATGGCTCCAAAACGGTGACCACTACAACCACGACGACTACAACTACCAAGTCATCTGGCGGTAACATGCCCAAGACGGGCGATCTGATTGTGATGGCGAGCCTTGCCAGTGCTAGCTTGGCCACGCTGGGCGCTACGTCTATCGTAAGTGGTAAGCATAAGCTCGATCAGCAGAAGAAGGCTTCTGGGGAGGACGGCTTGGAGGAGTAATCTTCCAGATCGTTTTCTATAAGAGTTTGGGACGGGGTCCGGTGCGGCGGCATCGGGCCCCGTTTTTGTTGTGCAACGATTTGTTATGCCCCCTCGGGGGTCTGTTGCTACCGTTGCCCGAAACGTTTGCATGTCGATATTGTTGCGCTCTACCCGCTCGCTACAATGGGCATCGTGCTGCGTTAGAAGGAGAGTTTACGGTGTCTGAACAGGCGAATTATGGTGTTACTCATGCGTTTGGCGCACAGTTGCTCAGTTATGCGGATAACGCAGCTCTGCCGGTTGATGTACACGACTTTTCCGATGCAATCAATCGGTGTTTACTCGTCGATAAGACTATGTTTATTGCCGATATATTGGACAGCGAAGCGCCTGTTGCGCTTTGTTGTCGGCCCAAGGGTTTTGGCAAGAGCATGAACCTATCGATGCTCAAATGCTATTTGGAACGACCTGATCAACGGCCGGATCGAAGCCCGTTCGTCGGCACCCAGATTTGGCAGGCGGGCGGCGGTCGCTATCGTGATGAGCATGCGTGTTATCCGGTCATCACACTTGACTTTTCAACTGCCGCTGTGAGGCGCGACGCTGATGCTGCGGCGGCTATTCGCAGCGCTGTTGCGCACGAGTGCGCCCGATTGCTGCCGCTGCTTGCCGCGCCTGATCTGTCAAGACGTGAGGTCCGTCTTATCGAGAGGGCGGCGCGTGGGGTGGCCAGCGATAATGAGACCGATGCGGCGCTTGGCGTGCTTATTAAACTGCTCCAGACAGCTTTCGATGAGCAGGTTGTTCTTCTGATTGACGACTACGACGCGGTATGTCCAAAGTGTTTGGACGCTAAGGACGACGGTAGCGTGGATTCTCTAGAGTTGCTCAGCCGGATGTTGTTCGACACCATTGCCGACGCCGGCGACTCGTTACGATTGACGTGTCTGATGGGCGAGCACCCTGGTCCTGCCGAGCTTGCGTTGTCCCAGCGCGGGGCTTCCTATCGGTCGGCGACACCGTTGTCGAGTTGGTGTGATCGATGGTTCGGTTTTTCGGACGACGAAGTCCGGGTGCTGTTGGATCGCATCGGTCGCAACGGCTGTCTGGATGATGCGCGTGTGTGGCTCGAGGGCTATCTGTTTGGTGGTTTTTATTGCTCGATCCCGGAGCGTGTGGTGGACTACGCACATCGCGGTTGCGTCGCGCCCGTTCGGGCAGATCTGTATGGTTACGCCGACCGTCTGAGCGCATGCGTCGGCGACTGGAATCTCATGCGCCTGTCCGCATTGTTCGATTTACTTGAGGCGCATGGGTTTATTGAGGCGCCAGTGCATGTGCATGCCGAGGAGGTCGATGCCGCCAAGCCCGAAGATATCTGGACTGCGCTGTATCTGTCTGGATTTCTTACGACGGATATGACGGGGCATTCGGGGGGCGGCGCGTGCCTTCGCTCCCTGCGTCTGCCTAACAACGAAGTGCGTCAGGCGCTCCGTCTTGTAATTCTGGAATGGTTTGAGTGCGCCGTTGAGGACGTTGGAGTTATCGACTCGTTCCATGACGGGCTGTGTCGAGGAGACGAGGACACTGTAAAGCAAGCTTTGAGCTGTGCTATCGGCGATCTGGGCATCGATGTGGGCCAATCAGATGTGCCGACAGCCTATCATCTGGCGCTTCAGGGGCTCTGCTTTGGACTGCCCGGCTATTGCAATCCCAGCTCCAAGCGAAGTGGCGTCTCGGATCGCTGGGATATCCAGGTGATTCCTACCGGTCGGGTGTTTGACGTGGCCGACACGCTCGGCATGCTCGATGAGCGACCGCTGATAACGATCAACATGATGTACGACCCTGGCGTAGATGCCCTGGGCCTGGAACTGTTGGCGGTTCAGGCACTGCTCGACATAGAGCGCGACGGCATCGATGATATCCGCGTGCCGCGCCCCGCCGTCGGGCGCATGCGTTGGGGCTTTGGTTTTGACGGTCAGCGTGTGTCCGTGGTGTGTCAACGACTGTAGCGGCGGGCGAAAGCCCTTTACTACTCGGCGTCCTTCAGGGGCGGCATGGGCTTCCAGTTGGGATCCTTAACGATCTTGCGGGCGTCCTTCATGCCGCGGCGCAGCGCCGGAATGCCGGTCTTAAAGCATTTGTCGACTGCTGCCAGACGAATGAACTCCTTGCAGAAGGTCGCGGCATTGCCCAGACGGAACAGCACAGGGTGGTAGTCGCCGTAGATCTGCATGTAGCGTGCCAGATAACCGCGGTTGCGCATGATGTAGTAGCGGTTGGTGTCGCTCGTGGAGTTGAGCTGTCGTTTGCCGGCGATATCCCAGTTGGAGACGGCGCGGGCGCGCTTGAGCACCACGTCGGCAACCACGGCGGCGGGGAAGTGCTGGCTGGCCACGTAGCCGTAGCAGGCATCGTCGCCGTAGATAAAGAAGCGTGCGTCGGGCAGGCCAATCTTGTCGACCACGCGGCGCGAGAACATGCCGCCCTCAAAGCACAGTTGGTTCATGGTGCGGTAGCCCTCGGGCCCCAAGTCCCACTTGGCGACAGGGTTGGGAATGCCAAGCGAAAGGATGAGTTGGTATTGCCAAAAGAAGGCGCCGCCGTCAAAGTCCAGGCGCGAACCCTGGATGACATCGTAGCGGTCGGTCCACTTGGCAAGATGCTCGATGCCTTCGGGGATGACGAGTACGTCGTCGTCCATCACCCAGAACCACTGGGCTCCCAGATCGTAGGCGCATTTAGTGCCGGCGGAGAAGCCGCCCGCACCGCCGCCGTTTTCGAGTTGCGGGGCGTAGATGACACGGTCGGTGCCGCCCTGCGCGTCGGGCTGCTTGGTGTCGATGCCCCACAGGTTGGCCAGGCGCTCGTTGAATGCGGTGCACATGGCCTCGGTCTCGCGCGAATTCTCGTTATCGACAATCACGATGCGCCAGGGCGTTGCCGTGAGCTCGGTTATGGAGTCGAACAAGTTGGCCAGGAGTTCCTGACGCTTGTACGTAACGACAACGATGGCGAGCTTATCGATGGGGGCGGGAAGGGTTGAAGGCATGGGGCAGTATATCCTTTCACGCGCGGCGCGCATGCGCCACACGGAAGCTATCGAATACGTCCTTGGGACTGTCCTATTGTAAAGGCTCGCCGCACCTTGACGGCAAGCTTTGAATAAAACGCAGGAACCTGCCACGGGTGTAGCGGCTTTGGCGTCTGACGGCAGCGTGTCTATTACCGCTTGGGCTTGCGAACGATATGGCTTCTAGCTGCATCGATGATGAGGAGCGCCAGAGCAAAGACTATGCTAATGACGGTACCCGTGATGATATATGTAGCTGCCGGGCTGTTTTGGCTGACCAGTATGTTTGCGAGCAACGTATTGAAGACGGGACGCCACAGGCTACTGGTGAGCGACTGCATCACATAGAAACCGAGCGTGGCGGTCGATAAGGTGACGATGACACCTGCAGTCCGCGGATTGCCTGAGACGCTGCGTCGGGTTGCCGCAAAGAGCAGGGAGGCGGCAGCGAGGGCAAACGAGATCAACGAGGTCGATTTGTAGGAGAGGGTTGTCATGGCCGTGAGGTTGCCGGTGAAGGAGAGCACTCCTTCCAGGATGGTGGCGATCGCCAAAACCGCTGCGAGCGAGCGCATACCCAAGGTGCCCACCTTGTCCGAATCCATGGTTTCGGTAACGTCGCGGAGCAGCCCGCCGATCAAAAACGCGATTACGTACGTGACGGCGCTCATGAGCTTCTGGAGCCAAGAAAACTCGCCGGCGCTTGTCGCACTCATGGCGGCTAAATACCCGTTAACAACAAATGCGAGGATGCCAACGGCGATGACCGTCGTCGTGTAGCTCTTCTGGGAGAGTCGACTCTTAGCCAGTCCAAACCATGGCGCCATGAAGACCGTGGCGGCATAGACCCAGATAAACTCAAGGCCTAGCGTGTACCAGTAGTGCGTGCTGAGGGTAACATCGGGAATGGGGGAGACGACCGTGGACCACGCAAGTGCCACGAGGCAATAAAACGCAGTGGGCATAACGACCTTGCCAAGGCGCTGCGCCGTCCGTTGCATTTGCGACTTCCACGTTGCTCCACCGTCCCAAGCGCGCGCGGCTGAGGCGATGAGAAAATAGCCCGAGATCATAAAGAAGACCTCGTTGGCCCAGCAGCCCAGCAAGTTAATAAAACCGAGCACGCCGGAATGGGGGAAGGCGGCAAGCGGCACGTATTCCGGCAAGCCGACGCAGGTCGCCTGGAAGGTCCACTGAAAGGTGTGGAACACCGCGATACCGGCGACCGCGATTAAGCGCAGCGCTTCGATGGATATATTGCGTGCGGCTTTGGGCTGCATGACGTCCTTTCGTACCTGTTTGCCTCTGCGGGCTCCATAGATTATATAAACGCCCGCTGGCGCGCTGACCCTTTGATACCATGAAACGACAGGTATTTCCTAAGGAGCACATTTGTCTACTAACGCCTCTGGCAGCCCTGTTCTGTCGCTGCTTATCCCCATTTACAATGTTCAGCGCTACCTGCGCGAGTGTCTCGATTCCGCCCTGGCGCAGACGCTCAAGGATATTGAGATCATCTGCATCAACGACGGGTCGACCGACAACTCGCCGGCGATTATCCGCGAGTATATGGAGCGCGATGGGCGCGTCAAGATGATCGACAAGGCCAACAGCGGCTACGGCGACTCGATGAACCGCGGTCTGGAGATGGCGCGTGGCAAGTACGTTGGCATCTTGGAGTCCGATGACTTTATGGCGCCCGACGCACTCGAAAAACTTGTCTCGGCCGCCGATACCAATAATGCCGACTTTGCGAAGGCGAACTTTGATTTCTACTGGTCTAAGCCCGAGGAGCGCCGTTCGCTGCACGAGATGTTTAGACCTCAGGATTGCGGTAAGCCGGTGCACCCGAGCGATACGACGCAGTTCTTTAAGCAAAAGCCGTCGATTTGGTCGGCTGTGTACCGTCGCGATTTTCTTGAGCGCAACGGCATTACGTTCCTGCCGACTCCGGGGGCATCCTTTCAGGACACGTCATTCGCCTTTAAGGTGATCGCGTGCGCCGATAAGGCTGTTTACCTGCATGATGCCGTGTTGTCGTATCGCCAGGACAACGAGAATTCCTCGGTCAATTCTTCGGCTAAGGTCTTTTGCGTCAATACCGAGTATGCCGAGATTGAGCGTTGGATTCGAGAGGATTATTCCCGTGGCCACGCAAGTGATGACGTCGCGCGCATGCTCAAGTTCAATCAGCTCATTAAGTACGATTCGTATATGTGGAACTACGTGCGCCTGGCGCCTAAGTTCTATAAGGCGTTCCTGGTTCAGATGGCTAAGGAATTTCAGGCGGCCTTGGACGCGGGGGAGTTTTCGCTTGACGACCTCAAGCCGTGGAAGCGCGCGAATCTCGCTGCCATCCTCAAAGATCCTGAGGGCTGGGTTGACGAGCATCCGAGTTTTGCGACGGATGGTGCCTTGGGGCGTGCTAAGTATTACGCCTCGGTTGGAGGCCCAGGCGTGGTCGCCGCCTTTCTCATCGAATCGCTGAGGGGGTAGGTCGGCATGGGAGAGGCCTCGTGTCCTAAAGCTACCATTGTCGTCCCCGTTTATAACTCCGCGCGCTCCATTCAGCGATGCCTCGATTCGCTGTTGGCTCAGTCCGAGCGCTCGATTCAGGTTGTCTGCGTCAACGACGGTTCGACTGATGATTCGTTGAACGTGTTGCACCAGGTCGCGCAGGCCGACGATCGCGTACTGGTGATTGACCAGGAAAACGCGGGCGTCTCGTGTGCCCGAAATGCCGGTATCGATACCGCTGAGGGCGAGACCGTCTTTTTTGTGGACGCCGACGATTACATCGATGTCCAGACGGTCGAGCGCGTGCTGCATGCCATGGAGTCTGCAGATGCCGAGGCCGCCGTTTTTGGCGGCGTCTGTGAACCAGCCGATGCTGCCCCCAAACGCGTCCAGCAACTCATGAGCCCCAAAGCCGGTACCTTCGGCGCCCGTGATCCCCAACTGCTGTTCCATTCGAATGCGCAGCCCTATGCCTGCCGTGCGGCTTTTTCGCGCGAGCTGCTCAATCGCGAAGGCATTCGCTTCGCCCCCGGTTTGGCTTTGGGCGAGGACGTCGTCTTCCAATTCGCGGCTTATGCGCTTGCCCGCAAGACCGTCGTCATGCCGGACAAGTTCTACCACTACGTGATGGAGAGCGAATCGGCGACGCACGAGTTCAACAGTGCCGAGGCTCGCGCCAAAAAGCTTGACGCCCACATGAGAATGCTCGAGGAGGTCTTGGAGGACTGGGCAGCCTACGGTCTTTTGGACCTGTGTCCCGGCGAGCTGATAACTTGGTTTTTGGACCTCATTGTGTTCGACCTGGCGCGCTTGGATGCCGATGACTTCCATCGCGTGGCGGCTCGCGTCAACATGGACCTCACCACGTTTTTGGGAACGGCGTGGGCGGATATGCCTGCTAAGGGCGCCGTTCGCCGTGTTGCCCACAAGCTCGTTGCGGCGACCTCGGGCGTTTCGATGGTAGACGCCACGCTGTTCTATCTTTCGACTCGCGGTCTCAAAGCCTGCCTGGAGCGCTTTCTCTAATTCCAAACGCTGCCGCCCGCCGCAACTCGGCTGCTAAAATAACCCTGTTACACGCTATTCAACAGGAGGTTCTCTTGCAGAACTCTGATACCCCCAAAGTTTCGCTGCTTGTCCCCATTTGCAATGTCGAGCGCTACCTGCGCGAGTGCCTCGATTCTGCCGTGGCTCAGACGCTCAGGGACATCGAGATCATCTGTATCAACGACGGCTCCACCGATAGCTCGCCAGATATCATCCGCGAGTACATGGAGCGCGACTCCCGTGTAAAGATGATCGACAAAGCCAACAGCGGCTACGGCGACTCGATGAACCGCGGCCTGGAGATAGCGCGCGGTGAGTACGTGGGCATCCTTGAGTCCGACGACTTTATGTTTGAGGATTCGCTCCAAAAGCTGGTCGCCAAGGCCGATGCCGAGCATGCCGATGTGGTAAAGGGCGACTTTTACCTGTATTGGTCCACGCCCAGCGAGCGCCGTGAGCTGTTTGGGATCATCGACGAGCATATGACGGGTGCCGCGTATCGCCCCGTCGATCGCCCGGGCATTTTCTACCGCAAACCTTCCATTTGGTCGGCTATCTATCGGCGCGAGTTCCTCAACGACAATCAGATTCGGTTCCTTCCCACGCCGGGTGCCTCGTATCAGGACGCAGGCTTTAACTTTAAGGTCTGGGCATGCGCCGAGCGTGCCGCGTTTATCGCGGACCCCATTTTGTGCTATCGCCAAGACAACGAGAAGAGCTCCGTCAATTCGCCCAGCAAGGTGTTTTGCGTGTGCGACGAATATGCCGAGATGCAGCGCTTTTTGGATGAACGCCCCGAGCTCAAGGCTCAGCTCCAGGGCATTTTAATGCGCATGAAGGTCGATACGTACCGTTGGAATGATGAGCGCCTGGTCGATGAGTTACGCGAGCAGTTTTGGGAGAAGGCCTCTCCCGAGCTCAAGGCTGATTGGGATGCCGGTCGCTTTGACCTGTCGCTGTTCGATCCGCGTGGCGAGACCGACTTGCGCCTGATGGTCAAATCGCCCCGCGCCTATATCGATTCGCGCTTTGACTTTAAGAAGCCGGGCAAGCTCAATACGTTTAAGCATTACTTTAAGATTGGCGGCCTGCCGCTGGTCTGGCGCGTGCTGACGTATCAGCGCACCTACGGTGATAATCCGCACCCCGATGACGTTCCGGTCGCACAGTAGGAGCACTTGACTATGGCTACCCCCAAGATTTCCGTTGTCGTTCCTATCTATAAGGTAGAGGAGTGCCTGGCATGGTGCCTGGACTCTCTGCTTGCGCAGGACATGCCCGATTGGGAAGGCGTGCTGGTCAACGATGGCTCGCCGGACGGTTCGCGCGATATTGCGGCTGTCTATTGCGAAAAGGACGCGCGCTTTACGCTGGTTGATAAGCCCAACGGGGGCCTGTCGAGTGCGCGTAATGCAGGCATCGCTGCGTCCGCGTCGCCTATCGTCGCGTTCTTGGATTCCGACGACCGCTTTACGCCCGATGCATGCCGCGTGATCGTCGATGCCTTTGAACGCGAGGATTGCGACGTGTTGACCTTTGGCGCGAATCCGTATCCGCTCGAGGCGGGGTATCCATGGCTTAACTATGTGTTGAGTCCGCGCGATGTGTCGTTTGAAGGCTATAACTCTGACCTGCTGTTTAAGGAAGCGTCTCGCCCCTTTGCATGGCGCACCGCCTGCAAACGTGAGTTTTTGCTGGGCAACGGGATCGTGTTCGACGAAACCGTTAAGTATGGCGAGGACCAGGTCTTTGATTTTGCCGTGTACGGTCGTTCGCGCAAGACCGCGCTTATCTCGAACAAGCTGTATGACTACCGCGTGGCGCGCAAGGGTTCGCTCATGGATACCATGCGCTATGACGACGAGACGCGACTGCTGGAGCACGTGAAGATTTACTCCGCGGTGCTGGCTGACTGGCAGCGCGACGGTCTCGATGCTCAGCATGCCGAGGACATGGCGTACTTTCTGTGCGATCTGGTGCTGTATGACGCGCTTAGGTTGCTGGGCGCGAACTGCGGCAAGGTGATTTCCGCCGTTGCTGACGCGCTCGCCGGCTCTGCCGTGAGTTGCGATGCCGCGCTCGCACAATGTGCTCCCTCTGTCGCTGCCATGGTGCGCGCAGCGCTCGCCGATAATACTCCTAGCGCTCGTACGTGCAAAAAGCTCATGTTCGATTACGACGTCTTGAGGTTTGGGCGCTTGGGCGCGTGCAAGCGCATGGCCGCGAATGCCTTGGGAAAGCGAGAAGTGTAGATGAGTATCAAGCGTTTAGCGCTTTGCCGCAGCCAGGGTCGTCTGTTTGTGCTGCTTCGCTTTGCTGGTGAAGATGTCGCCGCACTTATTGAGCAGGGAGGCCCCCAGGCCTTTGTCCGCGCAACGACGAACGGCGCTTGCGTGCCCTCGCTGGTCTTGCCCGTCGACCACGGTCGCGTGCTAGCGCTTTGTCCTTCTGTTGCCGACTATGAGCGCGAGCTCGCCGTTTTGGTGCTTCCGTTTTTGGATGGCTCGGCGATTGATGTCGAGTTTGCCGCCGGGTCGCGCAAGCTGGGCTCCGTCCGTCTTGACAGCCGCAGGGCCAAGCTGGAATCCAAGATTAACTACAAGGCAAAGCCTGCGCTGTGCGCGCTTATTCGAGACGCGCAACGTGCCGAGCGTTGCGGTTGCTACGAGATCGACGCCGTCCGCTATTTACCGGCAGACGAGGGTGCGGTGTGGCGCTACGAGGTTGCCTGGGCGGGGGACCCCAGCTGTGTTCCTGAGCTCCAAATCTTCGATACGCATATGAGTCCAATTGATGCCACCGTGCACGTGTTTGAGTCGCAGGTTGACGTGTCGCAGCAGAACGGGACGCGCGTCAATAAAACCTTCTTGAGTGTTGAGATGCCGCAGGATGTTCGCGATTTTGTCGCGATTGTGACCGACCCCGCAGGGCAGATTAAGACTGGCTTTTGCGCTATGGATGGCCGCCTGTACAACGGCCTGGTCGACGATAGCTGGAACCGCATTAAAGACGCGCGCGCGGACGATGCCGCCTACCGACGTTGGTTTGAGCAGCATCGCGCAAAGCCGGGTGACTTGGCGTGCCAGCGCGTCGCGTCGGCGGCATTTGCCCATAGGCCGCTCGTGAGCATCGTTGTCCCGTGCTATAAGACCGATCGAGTCTACCTGCGCGAACTGCTGGATTCGGTGCTTGCCCAGAGCTACGACAACTGGGAATTGCTGCTGATGGACGCCTCGCCCGAATGGGATGTGGTGGCTACTCTTGCGGTAGCCGCTCGCGACGAGCGCGTCCGGCGCATCGAGCTGCCCGGTAACGGCGGCATCGTGGTCAACACCAACGCCGGTATTCAGCAAGCGACGGGCGAATACATCGCATTCTTGGACCACGACGACATCCTGGAGCCGGATGCGTTGTTCCACTATGTTGCCGCCCTGAACAAGGCTGTCCAGGACGAGCGTCCCCAGGTTCTGTTCTGCGACGAGGACATGTTTCAGAAAACGGGGGAGTGGGGCCAGCCGGTCTTTAAGACTAGGCTCAACGTCGACCTGCTCTATAGCCATAACTGCGTGACTCATTTTCTGATGGTTGAGAAGGCTCTGATCGACTCCATTGGTATGTCGCCGGAAGACGTTGCGGGCGCCCAGGATTACGACCTGACGCTCCGTTGCCTTGCGGCGGGCGCGCGGTTTGAACATGTTGCGCACGTGCTGTATCACTGGCGCGTGCACCCCGGCTCTACCGCCGACGGTTCTGCCGATAGCAAGCCGTATGCCATCGAGGCCGGACGCCTGGTGCTGCAGCGCCACTTTGACTCGCTGGGCGTTCGCGGCACGGTCGAGGAGTCCGAGACGCCGTTTGTCTACCGCATGCGCTATGAGCTGCCGGAGCCTGCGCCGCTGGTGAGCATTGTAATTCCCACCAAGGACCACGTCGAGACGCTCGACGCCTGCGTGATGTCGATCGCCCAGAAGGCCACGTATACCAACTACGAGATCGTCTTGGTGGAAAACAACAGCGAAGACCAGGAGACCTTTGCGTATTACGAAACCCTGCCGGAGCGCGTGACCGCGGCATCCGAAGGCAAGGGCACCGCGCGCGTTGCGTACTGGCCGGGCAAGTTCAATTACTCCCAGATCATCAACTTTGGCGTTGAGCACGCCAAGGGTGATTACCTGCTGCTGCTTAACAACGATACCGAGGTTATAAGCCCAGATTTTATCGAAGAGATGATGGGCTACCTACAACGTCCCGATGCGGGCGTGGTGGGAGCCAAGCTCTACTTTGCCGATCATCTGGTGCAACACGCCGGCATTGTGGTCGGCGTGCGCGGCGCTCTTGCCCATGCCAACCAGGACTTCTCGGCCAAGCGCGAGGGCTATCTTGCCCGCGCTGCGCGCCCCGGTAACTTCAGTGCCGTAACGGGTGCCTGTCAGATGGTCCGTCGCGACGTATTTGAGCAGGTCAGAGGCTACAACGAGGAGTTCGCCGTCGGCTTTAACGATGCGGACTTTTGCCTGCGCGTGTGGGAGGCGGGCTACCGTACCGTCTTTACGCCCTATGCCGAGCTGTACCACTACGAGTTCACCTCGCGCGGTAGGGAAGAGGCCAACGAGGAAAAGCTGCGTCGCTGGAAGCGCGAGCAGGCGCTGTTCATGCAGCGCTGGCCGGAGTTCTTTCTCGATGGCGACCCATGGCTCGGACCAAACCTTTCCGCCGAGAGCGAGTATTTCTCGCTCTAGTTCGAAGTGATTCCGAGTTTGGGTAGCGATTCAGCAATCGTGTTGAGCTCATGTTGCTGTAGGTAGGCGGGATTGAGAGCTTCTTTTTTATAGGCTAGGTAGCTGTCTCTGGTCAGCTCCCTAAGCTGTTTAGTAAAGAACTGTTCCCAACTGAAGAACTTCTCGCAGTCGATGAAATCGGCAGGATGAAGGAGCATGTCTTGCGTTTCGACATCGTTGAAGAGCCCCGATCTCAGCACAAGCCATTCAAACGATTCCGGCAAAAAGAGCTCGATCCTCTTAAATCTCCTGAGCGAATAGACATAGGGCATCTCGGGCCCAAAAGCGGCCCCATCTGCAATTACGAGCAAATTTTGGGCTGGGGAGCTCAGAGCGGTTTCGTATATGTTTGATTTGCCACCGGCACTTACGCAGCGAATTTTACTTTTGGCGCACAGGACTTTAAAGAACTCATAGCCGGCATTGCTGTCTTCGACGATGACTTCTTCTGGCTGATCTCCATCGTAGAGCTCGTCTCCGTAAATGCGGTAGGTAGAAGTGTACGTGCGCGTGTAGACAGGATATTTTGTTGTGGCCCTGTTGGTGTTTTTGAGGCCATAGATCTCATCCACGCTATAGGGGAGCTGGGGCAATTCATCCCTCGCAACGATGACGTAGTAGTTGGAACTGTGTCGAGCTGCATGCTGGAATGCATGGCTCCTTACGAATTTTTGCGTATCGTCCACAAACACGATGCTGTTATCGATGCGGCCGAGTTGCGCTTCCCAATCTTTGCCGCTGATGACGCGGCAGGGGGCTGCGCAATTAACGATTATCCCGCTTTGGGCTCCTAGGTTTTCGTATGCACGGAGGCTGTCCAACAGGGTGGTTTTGCCTGTTGCGCTTTTGCCTTGGATGATGGTGAGGTTTCGGCGAATGGTGAGTTTGACCTGAACTTTATTGGTCCTTACGGTCAGCTGGTATTCCCCTCTCATGCTCGAGCCTCCCTCAGACATTTTGCCGAGATAAGGACAAGCTCATCCATGGTATGAACAATCTGTCCAGAATTGATGACACGGGCTGTGAAACGCGCTTTGCCAAAATCCATCATATGGTAGAGGTTGATGGTGATGTCATGTTTGGAGGCGATGCGCAAGATCCAATAGGCGCAATTATCTCCGCAGGTTGAGGCGTTGTAGAGGTTTTGAGGCATAAAGAGCATCAGTAGAAGTGTTTTGGTGCCAGTTGATAGTTTCTCTGGCGGAATAACGCCAAGCACCTTGGTGTCAATTGCGTTTGCGCCAAGAACAGTGCCATTATCAATAGATTTGATAATGCGCTGTGACAGGGGATCTTGCAGCCAAGAGGGAGAATAGCTGTAATCAAAGAATGTCGACGTGTCATAAATCACATCGTCTCTGTCGCCGTAGTGAATGCTGAGCATTGTTCCTCCATGGTTGCTGATGCGACTACTTTACCATGTTGGGGTCGATTTCACTCAAGCAGTGGGTAACGGGTCAATCAACATGTCTGTTAGAACGAACCGATGACTTTTACAGGTGTAATAACTTTCTATCCTGCGGTAATTGCCTGTCTCGATATGTTGGATTTAGCGGGTCGAAACAAACGATATTCCACGATAAGCTATACAAGTTTATATAAACCGATAAATCTCGATATAACTTACGATAGATATAAAGGTGCGGAGGTCATAACTTCCTCCTTCTCGTTTTGTCGAAAGTGATCGGCGCATGGTATTTGTGTGACGCTGAAGATATGCCTCCTTGCGATTCCTAGGCATCTGGTGCAAAATATTACCCCTTCGAAAAGCGTTTCGGCCGTTTTGCAAGGGGGCTTCTCTTTATGGGACGCCCTATTTTTTTATGCCGCGCCAATCGGAAGATATTACATTTTCGGCTACTGCATTTATTCTATCCCCAACGGATGTAGATCAGCACCTACCTCTCGCAGGCATTTGCGTACTTGCGGAACTGCGTAGATCGACATTGATGATGTACTAAAACTGGTGTTTTTGCCGCCGGTTACCACCGTTCATGTGTTCCTTTTACTTGCCGTTTGCTTAGTCGATCTTTACTGGCTCAAAGCTCCTATATGCTAATGCTATTTGCTGCAAGCGATACCCTTATTTTTGACCCTCACAATTTAGATGTCGTTCATCGGGCGGCCTTTGCGGAACCTTATGCAAGAGGAGTATTGAAACATTGTTAGGGCGACTACCTACACCATCTTTACGCCCTATGCCGAGCTGTATCACTACGAGTTCACCTCGCGCGGCAGGGAAGAGGCTAACGAGGAAAAGATGCGCCGATGGAAGCGCGAGCAAGCGCTGTTCATGCAGCGCTGGCCAGAGTTCTTCTTGGATGGCGACCCCTGGCTCGGACCGAACCTATCTGCCGAGAGTGAGTATTTCTCGCTTTAACGTGAAGTAATTCCAAGGTCCGGCAAGGTATCCTCAAGAGCCGCAAGGGCGGTGGTGTTTAGATACTCCTCGTTCGAGTGGCTCTTGTCATAGCGAAAAGGTACGTCAGGAATTTTCCCTTAGGCTTTTTGCGGCTATAGGGACAAAGTCGATCATCGTGTGAACGACATCGCTTGTGTTTGCAACGGTTGCCGTGAACCTGCCGTTTCCAAAATCCATTAGATGGTAGAGGTTGATTGTCAGATCTTGCTGTGCGGCGATTCTCAGAATCCAGTAGGCGCAATTTTAGGTGCAGGTTGTGGCGTTGTATACGTTTCGGGGCATGAAGTACATGAGTAACAGCGTCTTGGTGCCTCCCGATAGCCTTTCGGGAGGGATGATGCCTAGAATCTTGGTGTCTATTGCGCAGGGTCCAACCACAATACCTTTATCGATGGATTTAATTATTCTTTGAGCAAGGGCATCTTGAAACCACGATGGCGCGCATTTTTGTGGTGTAAGAGGGAGGGCCGCGTCAGCGCCCCTTGCGCCTAAGGCTATTCCGCCACGCCGTGGCGGTCAAGGACCTCCCTTATGACCTCGTGCGCGGCCAGCCTGACC
>DBEWTI010000035.1:0-106506 GCA_048205975.1 Collinsella sp. | reverse complement strand
CGCCGACGCCTACGGCCCCATCCTGCAGGGCATCGCCAAGCCGGTCAACGACCTGTCGCGCGGCTGCTCTGCCGACGACATCGTGGGTGTCGTGGCCATCACCGCCGTCCAGGCTCAGATGGCTGAGTAGCGTACGCACTCGCCCGAAGGCCGTACGGGCTAACCCCTGAAAACGTCCTCGACCAATGAAACGCCCCCGTTCTGCTCCTTCGGAGCTACGAACGGGGGCGTTTCTGGTCTGCGGAATGTTTTCAGGGGTTAGCCCGTACGGCCTTCTACCGTCACATGGCATTCGGGGGATCTGGGGTGGACGGCGGCTTGGCTACGAGCTGGGGCTGAAGACCTGGATGGCTGGGTGCCTTTGTTGAAAGCGCAGGCGTTGCCGCCGATGATCACTTTGGGACTGGAATTTCCGCCTGCTAGTAAAAAGGCCTCCGGAGCTGTTGCTCTGGAGGCCTTTTGTTCAAATGCTGACGAGTGCGTTAGTTATTCGCGGTCAGGCGCTCGACGTCGTGGGCGATCATGTATTCCTCGTCGGTGGGGATGACCATGACCGTGACGGAAGAGCCGGCGGCACTGATGACCTGCGGGCCGTTACCCACGGCCTCGCGGTTCTTGTTGTTGTCGATGCGCACGCCCAGCCACTCGAAGCAGTCGCAGAAGGCCTTGCGGATCGACCAGTCGTTCTCGCCAATGCCGGCGGTAAAGGTAATGGTGTCCACGCCCGCCATGGAAGCGATCATGGAGCCGGCCTGCTGCATGGCCTTGTAGGCGAACATATCGAAGGCGAGCAGGCAGCGCTCGTCGCCCTCGGAGGCGCGCGTACGGATGTCACGGGCGTCGTTGGAGATGCCCGAGATGGCAAGCAGACCAGACTGCTTGTTCATCATGTCATCGACTTCCTGGTAGCTGTAGCCGCCCTCGCGCTGCAGGTAGCACACGGTAGCCGGGTCAATGGAACCACAACGGGTGCCCATCATCAGGCCGTCGAGCGGCGTGAGGCCCATCGTGGTATCGCGGCATACACCGTCCTCAATGGCGGCGAGCGAAGCGCCGTTGCCCAGATGACACGAAAGCAGACGGTGGCAGCGCGAACCCAGGATCTCCTTGGCCATCATCCACTCGTAGCGGTGGCTCGTACCGTGGGCGCCGTACTTGCGCACGTGGTACTTGTCACGCACGTCCTTGGGCAGGGCGTAGGTGTAGGCGACCTCGGGCATAGTCATGTGGAACGAGGTGTCGAAGACGGCCACGTTGGGCAGCTCCGGATACTTCTCGCGACAATACTCGATTGCCGCTGCCTCGCCGTAGTTGTGCAGCGGGGCAAGCGGTGCCACCTCGAGAATCTTAGCCATGACCTCATCGTCGACGACCGCGGAATCGTCAAAGTACCAGCCACCCTGAACGATACGATGCCCAATGCCATCGATCGTAAAGTCGGTCTTCTCGAGCTCCTCGAGCACACGTGCGATAGCCGAACGGTGGTCCGGGAAGGGGACCTCCTCGGTTTGCTTGGCGCCACCGTTCTCGGAGTGGCCAAAGATGCCCATGTCCGAACCGATACGTTCGCAGTTGCCCTTGGCGAAAACCTCGCGGGTATCGGTATCCAAAAGCTGATATTTAAGGCTTGAGCTACCGGCGTTGACAACAAGTACGTTCATGAGACTCCTTTGCAGTGCGATACGGTCGGCGCAGACCCCTTAAGGCGGCCGCATGTTAATAAGAAGTTATCACAACTTAATAAATAACTATCAGGCATATCGCCCAACGAGCACAAAAGAGGGGCCGAACGGCGCTCGGTCGTCCAGCCCCTCCCCTTTTGCAATTACTTGCCGTTGACGATGCGCTCGACGTCGGAAGCGATCATGAACTCCTCGTCCGTGGGGATAACGAAAATCTTAACCTTGGAATCCTTGGCAGACAGGCACCATGCGCCGTCACCACGCAGGGCGTTGCGGGCATGATCCATCTTGACGCCCATAAAGGCCAGGCGGTCGGCCACGCCGGCGCGGACGGCAGGAGCGTGCTCACCGATGCCGGCAGTGAAGACCAGGGTGTCCATACCGCACATGGAGGTGGCCATCTCGGCAGCCTTGGCGGCAATCTTGTAGACAAACATGTCGAAGGCGAGCTGGGCCTCGGGGTCACCGGCAGCGGCGAGCTCCTCGACGTTGCGGCAGTCGTTGGTCTTGCCGCCGGTCACAGCCAAAAGGCCGGACTTCTTGTTCATCATCTCGTCGACCTCGTCGAAGGTGTAGCCGCCCTCGCGCTGCAGGTAGCACACGGTAGCCGGGTCGATGGAGCCGCAGCGGGTGCCCATCATAACGCCGTCGAGCGGCGTCAAGCCCATGGTGGTGTCCATGCACTTGCCGTCCTCGATGGCGCACAGGGAAGCGCCGGAGCCGATATGGCACACGACGACCTTGCGGGCCTCGCCGTTGGTCATCTCGGCGACCTTCTTGGAGATGTAACGGTAGCTGGTGCCGTGGGCGCCGTACTTACGGATGTGCAGCTTGTCGCAGACGTCCTTGGGCAGGGCATAAGTCTTGGCGACCTCGGGCATGTTGAAGTGGAAAGCGGTGTCATAGACCGTGACGTTGGGCAGGTCGGGATACTGCTCCAGGCAGTACTCGATAACGTTGGCCTCGGGGTTGTTGTGCAGCGGGGCGAGCGAAGCGACCTCGCGGATCTTGGCGAGGACATCCTCGTCGACGAGGGAGGAATCGCCAAAGTACCAACCGCCCTGAACGATACGGTGGCCGATACCCTCAATCTTGACGCCGTTGGCCTCGAGGTCCTTGAGGACTACCTCGATGGCGACCTTGTGGTCGGGGAACTCGATGTTCTCGGTCACCTTCTTGGAGCCGTTGGCAGCATGGGTGAAAGTGCCGCCGGTAAAGCAGACGCGCTCGCAGGAGCCCTTTGCGGACACCTTGTGGGACTTGGTATCGATGACCTGATACTTAAGGGTCGAAGATCCTGCGTTGACGACCAGAACGTTCATGTGTCTCCCTACTAACAGGCGGTGTGGCGCCGCCAGGTTACATACGTTTCAATAATAAACCCAAACGCCCTCGCGCTCGGGTTTATTGCGTTGATATATAAGTTATCGGTGTCTAAATACTCATGTCCTTTGGCTTGTAAGACGAAAGAGCGCGGGGATATACACCAAAGAAGAGATTCCGAGTGCGACAAGCAATATGACTCGAATGCCCGCGATGCTGCTCAACACAGCATTGAACAGATAGAAAAGGATGGCGCCCACCGCCACCATCTGGCTTTGAACCGAAATCAATGAACAGCGCATCGAAGAATCGGCTGCTTTTTGAAAAATTGAGTATTTAATTGGAGCAAATAACGAGTACGCAACCGTCTGCAGCACATAGAACACGGGCAGCAAATTAGCCGGAGTAAGGGGAATCAAAAACAAAGCTGTCAGGAAAAGGCGCACGATGCCGCAAATACGCGCAAAGCGGCCCTTGTCGACATGAGCAATCGCACAGGGCACAATAAGTCCCATGGAGGCCGAGGCAAGGAGCTGGACCGCAATGGTCACACCCGAAGCGACGGCATTCATTCCGCGACCCGCAAGCAGCAGTGAGAAAAAGTCTTCCAGGGCGACAAAAGCAAATGCCTGAGAACAGTCCATGATGAACGCTGAACGAAGAATGCCATTACCCGCAATAGCGGCACCGATCATCTTCGGGCTAATCCCATGTTCAGGTGTCGTCGCAGTGCCCCCTCTTCGCATTTCAGGAATGCAGACAACGACAACCAACGTCAACACCATTGCGATGATATCTGCCGAAAGACCAATGAGATATGCACCGACGGACGAAATGAAACCGCCCACGCAAGCGGAGATGGCATAAGAGGCATAGAAAACAAATCGCTCAACGACATTAAGTCTTACGAGCTGGTCCTGAGAGACGCTGTCAATGTAAATCGCTTCGATGGATCCGCTCACACACGCAACGGCAAAACCCTTGAGAGCGAACGCACCGATTAAAAGCAGGGGAGAACGGACGAGAAGCAGGGCGGCGTAGTATCCAAGCATTCCCACGACGCCAACGAGACCGCTTGTCTTTCGTCCAAACCTATCAGCAATATAGCCAGTGGGAACTTCAAGGATGAACTTGCTCACTTGATATGCAATCATCATGCTAGAAATCGATACCATCGAAAGTCCGACGAACTCAAGGTAGACAGTTAGAAAATACAAGATGGTGCTGAAGTTCGACAGAAAAACGAACGTCATATAAAGCAAAACCGTACGGTTTTTCATGCTCCACCCTCCAAGAGTCAGCAATCTAAATCGGAATCTTGGAAAAGCATGAGGGCAAAGCTGTCAGCTATGTGTTACAAGGCGTCAATAATCACTTGACGTCTCGAAGCCAATTAATCTCACGAAGCAAGATGACGCAATAGGTGCAGAAAAACCGTCTGGTGTCGATCAGTCCAGGCATTTTGTCGATAGCAAAAGTAGATGGGCAAGGCTACGTCACGCGAACCTTCAATGGAGCACTCGCTCACTTCCAATACATCTGATGCGAGAGAAGAGCCAGAAAAACTCAATATCAATCCCCCGGCTTGAAGAAACTCAGTCTGCGCTCTGTTTCCGTATTCAGCATCGCGGAAGCGGAAATTAACCAGCTGGGCTTCAGGGCATTGATTGATTGCATTGAGACAGGGTGACAAATTGATGGGAACAGCGAGCCTGCCGCCCAGTAACTCACGAACGGTCATGGCGCCCACAGATTGATGACCCGCTGGGCACGAAAGAACCTTGAGCTCCTTTTCACCCAAGTATTTCGAAGAAAGGACACTGTCCCGTGGTTCCTCAAATGAGATGGCCGCATCCGAAATGCCAAGCACAAGTGATTCAAAGCATGTAGCCGTTGGCTGATGCCACACATCAAGGTGAATCTGAGAGTGCGAGCTTTCAAACGAGTCGTACCAGTTTTCGGCAAAAAGGCGCCCCCGCCCATGAAGGCAGGGGGCGTAAAGACGAAAGTGGCCATCGGGCGAAACGCCGTCGCTCCCCGATTGAGCGTACTTTTTGAGATCGTCGACTTGTGCCAGGATCACGCGTGCACGACGCGCAAATTCTCTGCCCGCCGGAGACAAAACAGCCTCCCCCGCCGATCGGTCGAGCAAAACAATCTGATACTCAGATTCCAACTTTTTGATTGCCGACGAAACAGCCTGCGGACTCACATGAACGGCGCGAGCTGCTTTGCGCACGCCGCCATAGTTCGCTACCGCTTGAAGGTATTCGAGTTGAGAAAGCTGCATAGATTACTCCAAAGGCAGCCAAGTCGACGGGCTACGCGCCCTCAGATGAGGTTCTCGCCCAGGTTTTTGCCGCCGAGGACGTGCATGTGGAAGTGCATGACGGTCTGGCCGGCGTTGGCGCCCTTGTTGGAGATGACACGGAAACCGTCCTCCAGGCCCTTGGCCTTAGCGACCTCCTGGATGGCGTGAGCCATGGCGCCCATGGTCTCGGCAGGTACGTTGTCGGCGATGTCGCTGTAGTGCTTCTTGGGGATCACGAGCGTGTGGACCGGCGCCTGTGGGTTGAGGTCGTCGAAGGCGATGACCTGGTCGTCCTCATAGACAACGGTCGAGGGGATCTCGTGGTTGGCAATTTTGCAGAAGATGCAATCGCACATGGTTGGTTCCTTTCTTACAGACCAAGGTAATTATATTTGGTCGAGATGCTTAGAACGAGAGGTTGTCGTCGGTGTTGGCGGCCTCGCCGTCGGCGAGCACGTCGTTGCCGTCGACGTCCTTAAGGAGCACCGAGACCTTCTGCTCGGCATCGGACAGGCGGGTGCGCAGGCTCTTGAGGAGCTCGACGCCGCGGGTATAGCTCTCGAGCGACTCCTCGAGCTCCATATCGCCCGACTCCAGGCTGCGGATGATGAGCTCCAGCTCCTGCGAGGCCTGCTTGTACGTAAGCTGCTCGACCGGGGTCTTCTCTGCCATATCTGTTTCCTTTCCTAAAGGTTTATCGCTATGAAACGCGGGTTACTCGACCGTATCGACCGTTGCCGCCACGTTGCCGTCTGCCATGCGGACGCGAATGGCGTCGCCAGGCTTAAAGGTCTTGGCACTCGTAGCCACACCATCATCGCTGTACGCGATGGAATAGCCGCGAGCAAGCACCTTGAGCGGCGACAGGGCATCGAGCGAGGCTGCCGCACGGCCCAGGTCGGACGCGGGTTTGTTGAGCATCGTGCGCCCCTGATGCTCCAGACGGGAACTCGCAAGCGTGAGCGCATGGCGCTTGCCATCGAGCCCCGAGGTGCTTGCAACCAGACGCTCGGGCAGGCGCTCAAAGTTGGAGCGGAATGTCCCGACCGAGCGTACTATGGCGCCCGACAGGCGGTCGGCAGTCAGCGCAAGCTCCGATTCGCGACGCTCGACCATAAATGTGGGGTCGTTGAGGCACGGGCGACACGCAGCGGCATCGAGGGCATCGCCCAAGCGAGCCGTATAGGTGTCCCAGGCACGACGACCGCGCTGGTCGAGCATTTCCAGATCGACCTGATCCGACCCGATCATCGAAGCCATCGCGGCACCCAGACGTTGATGGCGCGTCTCGAGCACGTCGGCCAACTCCGTCATAGCCGGTGCCACCGATTCTGCCGCCGCCGTGGGCGTGGAGGCGCGACGGTCGCTCACCATATCGCAGATCGAGGTATCGGGCTCATGCCCAATGCCGGTCACCACAGGCACGGGACAGGCTGCCACCGCACGGGCAAGCTCCTCGTCGTTAAAGGTCATGAGGTCCTCAAAGGAACCGCCGCCACGCACGAGCAAAATACAATCGGGCGCCGGCGTAATGGCAGCGGCGCGGCGCAAGCCTTCAATAAGCTCTGCCGGCGCACCCTCGCCCTGGACCTTTGCGCCCACGCAGACAAGCTCGACGAGCGGGTTGCGACGGCGCAAGGTACGCTTGACGTCGTCGATTACGGCACCCGAAAGCGAGGTGACGACCGCCACACGCGAGCAAAACACCGGAATGCGGCGCTTGCGCGCTTCGTCCATCAGGCCCTCGCGACGCAGCTTTTCGGCCAGTTGCGCCACTTGTTGACGCAGCAGACCCTCCCCCGCCAGCGAAAACGAGCGAGCGACAAAGCTCATGCGACCCGTGGGCTTGTAGAGATTGAAGCTGCCCTTAAAGCTCACCTGCATGCCGTCGCGCAGATCGAAGGTGCGCTTAAGGTAGGCGCCCTTCCAGATGATGCAGTCGACGGCCGCCGAGTCGTCCTTGATTTGGAAGTAGCAGTGGCCGCTTCGGGCATTGGGACCACGAAAACCCGTGACCTCACCCAAAACGCTCAGCTGCGGAATGGCATCGAGCGCGCCGGCGGCGATCTCCACCGCTTGGCTCACGCTGAGCTCTTTGCGCTCTTGCTCGTCCGATCCGTCGAACTCGGCGGAAACGGTATTGCCGGTCAGATTCCAGCCTGCCACGCAGCCTCCTTTCGTTATCGCGCACAGAGGCTCCGGCCCCGTGCATATTTAAGTCCAACACATAGTACAGCGCCGCGTGGACACGAATCCCCGCGGCGCCTGCCTGTCCTATTTGTTATCGGTTGGAGTTTCTGTTGTAGCGAGCCATCAGGTAGAGCAGCTGAACGATCGAGGTGAGCGCCGCCGCCACGTAGGTGAGCGCGGCTGCCGTCAGCACCTTCTTGGCACCGTTGACCTGCTTGGAACTCATGCCCGACTGCTCGATATACGCCACGGCGCGGCGACTGGCATCGATCTCGACCGGCAGCGTAACGAGCTGGAACAGCACGCTAAACGAGAAGAAGATCAGTGCGAGAGTCGTGAGCCCCGCGATGTTCATGAACAGGCCCATGAGCAGCACGATGGTCCAAGTGTTCTGGGTAAAGTTGACGACCGGCACGAGGGCGGTGCGTACCTTCATCATGGCATAGCCGCTTTGACGCTGCGCGGCATGGCCTGCCTCGTGACAAGCGACAGCAACGCTTGCGACCGAGCCGCCCGAACGGTTGGAATCCGACAGATACAAATTGTTGTCCTGCGGGTTGTAGTGGTCGGTAAGCTCACCAGCGACGCCCTTGATACCCACGGCATTGCAGCCGTTGACGTCGAGCATGCGGCGAGCGACCGTGGCGCCCGTGTCGCCGTCCGAGCGAACCTTGGACCACGTCTTGTACGTCGAATTGATATAGCTCTGCGCGGCAAGGCCAAGCACCGTGCAGACAAGAACAACCAGCAGGTACAGCGGGTCGATACCAAAGCCGTATCCATAGTAATAAGGCATGCGAATTCCTCCGAATCGAGTTACACGTTGGAGGCATTCTACCCACTCAAGCGGCTAGGCTTCCTTACAGGAGCTCGATTTTGCCGTCCTTCACGGTGAGTCCCATATTGCCGGAAAGCAGATCGTCCAGACGCGAGCCCACGAGCTCAAAACGCCAGCCTTCACGCAGGGGGCTCTGCTCGGGATGCTCAATGTAGTCAGCCAGGTCATCGCGCGAGGCAATGACCGAGGTCGCCACGCCCGAGCGTTCGGCAACCAGGCGAATAAGCGCATACATGAGGTCCGTCACGCTCTCCAGCTCCGGCGAGATCTGGCGATGCCCACGCACCATGAGCGGCAGACGATCGTGCGGGCAGCTTGCGCCACGCTTGATGGCCATGAGCGCACCGTCCACGTCGCGCTCCCCCAACTGGTCGGTACCGCGAATGCTACGGAACTCCTCAACGCGCACAGGATTGCGCTTAACGAGCGCAAGCAGCGTGTCGTCGGACATGACCCACTTGCGCGGGATGTTACGGCGCTCGGCGCGGTCCTCGCGCCAGGCGGCGAGCTCGCGCGCGATGCCCAACTGGTGACGGCTGCACGAATTGATGCGTTTGACCTTACGGAACGCCTCGTGGCGATCGGCGCGATAGTGCGACTCGTCAGCCAGCGGGCGCAGCTCGTCGAGCACCCAGTCCACGCGGCCCAGCTCGCGCAGGCGGCTCATCATCTCGGTATAGGCGACGATCAGGTACTTGACGTCATCGATCGCGTACTCAATCTGCTTATCGGTCAGTGGGCGACGCGACCAGTCGGTCAGTGACTCAGTCTTGGGCAGCGAGACGCCGCAAAACGTCTGCACGAGCGCGCCGTAGGAAATCTGCTGGCGCTCGCCCAAAAAGGCGGCGGCCACCTGCGTGTCAAAAATCGGACGCGGCAGCACGCCCACGGTATGGAGCATGACCTCCATATCCTGCGAGCAGGCGTGGAAGACTTTGGTCACGCTCTCGTCGGCCATAAGCTCGGCCAGCGGCGACAGGTCGTCGATCACCAGAGGATCGACCGCGACGCTCTCGGCAGGGGTGGCTATCTGAACCAGACACAGACGCGGATGGAACGTGCGCTCGCGCAAAAACTCGGTATCGACGGCAATCGCGTCGAACTCGCGGGCGCGCTGGCAAAAGTCGAGTAGAGCCTGATGTGTGGAAATGTACATATCAACCCATCGAATAAGGTTAGGCCCGAAAAACACGGGTAGGATATCGGCATTGCCCTACAACTATACTCGGTTAGTCACAGAACGGGAACGTAAGTATGCGCTGCCTTATCATCCACAACCCGGCATCGGGCCCCAGCTCAGATGAAATCTACGCATTCACGCACGCCCTCGCGCAGGGCGGCGACGAGGTCGTGATGCGTTTTATCGGCGATGGTATGGAACCTGAGGACGCCGTGGCAGACGTGCGCGAATTCGATCGCGTGGTGATTTCTGGCGGCGACGGTACCGTCTCCAACGTGCTCGACCAGATGCGCGGATGCGGTGTCCCCACGCTCGTCTTCCCCTCCGGTACGGCCTGCCTGTTCTTCAATAACATCGGCAATGCGCCCGAGGCGGCGGCGCTCGCCAAGGCCTGCCGCGCCGGTCGTACCGTCAAGGCGGACATGGGCGAGCTCTTTTGGCTCGACGAGGACGGCAACGAGAAGCGCCACGGTTTCATCATCATCGCCGGCTCGGGCTACGATGCCGAGATCATGATGAAGGCCGCCCCCACCAAAAACGACATCGGCGAGATTGCCTACTTCCTGTCCGCGCTTGCCACGCCCAACCCCACGGTGGCGCACTTTACGATTGAGCACGACGGCATTGTCGAGGAGCTCGATGGCATCTGCTGCATGGCCGGCAACACCTCGGTCATCCAAAACGACATCAACCTGTTCCCCGACTGCCGCATGAACGATGGCATGGTCGACATTGCGGTCATCGAACCCGTGCGCACCGTGCAGCTCCTGCCCACCGTGATCACCGCCGCGCTCGACCCCGCCGGCAAGGTGCTCGGCCGTCCGCAGTTCAAGATCATCCAGACCAAAGAAGCCAAGATCACCTGCACGCCGTCGCTGGGCATGCAGTTCGATGGCGAGATCATCTCCAGCAACTCGGGTGTCTTTGGTGCCCGCGCACTTCCGCAATGCCTCGACCTCATCGTCGACGAATTCTCCCCGCTCGGAAAATAGGAGGACCCCATGAGCGACAATCCCCTGCTCGGCTTTATCGTTATTGTTCTGGCCATGCTCGTCGGCTATGCGATCAACGTGATCCACCGTCGAAAGAAGTAATTCCACATTGGTATGATATTCATCCAATTATCGTCTCCCCTGCTGTTTATGCATTTGCCAAACAGCGGGGGATTTTCATTTCGGGCATTCTCAGCTACTTTATTCGTCTACAGTAATTGCAGGGCGTCTTTATTAAAGTAAAGCTACAAACTGAGTACAATTAACCGCTCATCGCATATTTCATCACGCTTATCGAGTAGGTTTCTTTCATAGATGAATATTGTTTCCAATTCGTTACGCTAATGGGGTGTCTTTATTGGCTGAAGCCCTCTGGCGACAGAGGGCTTTCGCACGCTGGGAGGGATTATGAGGAAAACTCACCCCGTCAACGCGCTCAAAAAGCTTGGCATTGGCCTTGCTTTTGGAGCTGCAACCATCATGTCCATGCCGACCTCTGCGCTCGCCTGCACGCAGATCTACATGGGCAAAAACCTAACGGCCGATGGCAACACGTACTACGGCCGCGCCGAGGACTTTGGCAAGCGCTACCTCAAGCACTTCGGCATCGAACCCTCACATGGTCCCGGCCATATCTACGGCTCAGACGAGTCCGAATTCGCATACACCTCGCCCAATACCACGTATCGCTATAGTTACGTGCGCGACCATCCTTCGCAGTGGCACGGACGCTGGGATGCCTACTCCGAAGCGGGCATCAATGAGAAAGGTGTATCCTGCTCCGCCACGCTGACCACATACATGAATGCAGACGCCAAGGCGGCTGATCCCCTAACCGACACTGGCATTGGCGAGTATAGCTACGGCAGCGTCATCTTGGGCGAAAGCGCTACGGCACGTGAGGGTGTCGAGCTCCTCGGCAAAATCATCGACGAGCAGGGCGCCTGCGGCAACGATCAGCTCATCATCGCCGATAACAACGAGACCTGGCTGTTCGCCGCGCTTTCCGGCCACCAGTGGATAGCCATGAAGCTCACCGATGACGTCGCGTCGCTCAACCCCAACATCGGCAACCTCAACTACAAGGTCAATCTCAACGACGGTGCAAACTGCCTCCACTCCGGGGGCATCGAGTCCATGCCCGTGGAAAAGGGCTTTGCTAAGTACTTTGACGATGGCCAGTTCGACGTTGCCCAGACCTATGGTGAAGAAATTAGCGAAAAAGGCCATGCATTCTTGGACACGCTATGTCCAGGGCCGTGCCTACTTCGACGCACCGCTTGCCGAGGGCACCGACTATGAAATCAAAAAGGACACCAGTAAAAAACCGCGCGCTAAAGTTGGCGCTATGGTAAATGAAATGCAGCCGCTATTCTTCCAGCCCGGTAAGTCCAACTGGAACACCTTTGAGATGATTCGCGCGTTTGGCAACCGTGGCGAGAAGGTTCCCGGCCTCAACGCCAACACCGACGGCGCCTACGCCATCGGTACCGAAACCAACACCGAGATCAACCTCTTCCAGATTCGTCGCGGCCTTGATCCCGAAGTCGCTACCATCCAGTGGGAGATGCTCTCCCGCGCCGCGTACTCCGTCGCCATCCCCTTCTACTCCGCTCTGATGACTGAGGTCAGCCCGTACTTCAGCGATCAGACCGTCTCCTTCGATCACTGCGATGAGGCAGACATCGTAAACAACGAGGAGCCGGAGAACTCCATCAACTACGTCCTCATGGACATCAGCACTCTCTGCTTTGAAAACCCTGACACCCTTGGCGTCGGTGTCCGCGCCTACCTCGACGCGCTCCAGAATGAGCTCATCGAGCAGAACAAGGAAGTTGACGCCGCCATGCTGGCCGAAACGACCACCGAGGGCCGCACCGCCCTGGCCAACAAGGCCGGCAATGCTGCTACCGAGAACACCTACAAGAAGTGCAAGGCTCTGCTCCAGGAGATGCGCGCCTATCAGAAGGCAGGAAACTTTGACCAGCCCTTCACCCCGAGCGACCTGAATACCGAGACCAACGGCCTCAAGGAGTCCATCACCTACGCCAAGGACGCCCTTGCCACCGACCCGGTCACCCCGGATCAGCCCGGCACTCCCGAGCAGCCCGGCAAGCCCGAACAGCCCAGCACCCCCGAGCAGCCTGAGCAGCCCACTAAGCCCGAGCAGCCCGCTGCCAAGCCTGAGAAGCCCGGCAAGTCGGACAACACCACGACCACGGTAACCACCAACAAGACGAACACCAAGGGTGGCCTGCCCACCACTGGCGATCGTTTTGATGGCCGCATGGTGGCCGCATTCGCCATCGCCGGCGTTGCCGTCATCTCCGCAGGCGGTTACTTCCTCTACCGTCGAAATAAGGAGTAACGTCTTAGCTGAGCGGGCAAGGCAGCAATGGCGGCCTCGCCCGCTTAACCCGCCTTTTTGACCGACGGGAAACCCGCCTGAAATCTTTTCAAAAAAGATTTCCCCGCACACACTTCGCTGTGCTATAGTGCAGCGCAACAGCAACTAGGTGCGACCGCGCCACGGCATCACGAAAGGAGCCGCCAACATGAAGAACACGATGAAGTCTCTCAACAACTGGTGGTGGCGTGATGCGAATACGATCGGTCGACAGTGAGTCCCTCACGCCTGTTTTTGCGCTCTAGGTGATTGGAAGGCCTCCGGTTTCGACCGGGGGCCTTTTTCTATCTCGAGCCCGATCGCATTCGCATCACGCGCCTCCGCTTTTCTCTTGCAATCCCCTTCCGAAAGGATTTTCACCATGTCTCAGAACACCACCGCCACCCAGCCCCGCACCGTCCAGACCGCCGACCGCGGCAAACTCGATGTCCGCGCCCTCGTCCTGCTCGCCATCCTGCTCGCCGCCGGCTTCATCCTCAACTTCACCGTCGGCAAGGCAATCTCGGGCATCTCGGGCGGCATGATCAGCCCCGAGTTCATCATCTCGGCCTTCTGCCTCACCATCCTCGTCGTTCGCCCCAACATCGGCCAGGCGCTCGTCATTGGCCTCATCTCGGCTGCCGTGATCCAGATCACCACCACTTCGCCGTTCGTCGATTTTGCCGCCGAGGGCATCGCCGCCATGCTCATGGCCGGCATCGTCAACGCCGCCGGCAAGAACGGTCAGGTAAAGCCCGCCATCGCTATTGTCGCAACCTTCCTGACCACCTTTGTCTCCGGCGTCATCTTCATGGTCATCAAGATGGCCATGCTCGGCGTGGTAGGCGAGCTCGCCGCCGCCATGCTGCCCGTCGTCGCCATGACCGCCGTCTTTAACGCCATTCTGGTCGGCGCCCTCTACCTGCCCATCCAGAAGGCCCTTAGGCTCAACTAACCCGCTCGGCTTTACGAGCCACCCCATCTTGGCGTTCATTCGTCGCTCGCGTACCCAAGTACGCGTCGCTCCTCTTTCGCGCCAACCTGGGGCCCCTCGTAAAGCCGTCTCCGTGCTCCATTATTCAAAATTGATCCCCTTTCCGATTTAACCCCTTTCGTGGGGGTCCAGGACACTCTTATCTCAAATCCCACCTTAAGGAGAACATCATGACCGCCAGCACCCAAGCCCGCACCATCTCAGCCAACGCCACCTCAAACAAGGGCATCCTCGATATCACCTCGCTCGTCCTGCTCGCCATCCTCCTTGCCGCCGGCTTTATCCTCAACATGACCGTCGGCAATGCCCTGGCCGTCACGGGCATTAAGCCGCAGTTCATCATCGCCGCCTATGCCCTAGCCATCGCGCTCACGCAGGCGAGCTTTGCCCAGGCCGCCATCTTTGGCATCCTGTCGGCAGCCGTTATCCAAATCACCACGTCAATCCCTGGCCTCAACTTTGTCACCGAGCTTGCCGGCGCGCTGACGATGGCAGCGCTCGTCAAGTCACACATCGGCGGCAGCAAGGTCAACCCCTTCATCGCCGGTCTGCTCACCACCCTGGTTTCGGGTGCCCTCTTCGCCGTCCTGGGCACCGTCATCATGGGTGCCGCGCTGCCCACGGCGCTCGCCAAGGTGCCCATCGTGCTCGGTACTGCCGTCTTCAACGCCGTTGTGGTCCAGGCCCTCTTCTTCCCCCTCCGCAAGGTGCTCAACAAATAGCCTGATATGATGGACGGGGCCGCAACTCCACGGCCTCGTCATCAAAGACTGTCCCAGACAACTAGCTCTTGGGGACGTTCTTAAACGACTAGTCATGTAAGAACGTCCCCAATGACTATGAAAGGTATCCATGGAAACGATCATCAACGTCGACGATGTCTCGTTCTCCTATGGCACGCAAATCGAGCGGGCGCTCAGCCACATCTCGCTCAGCGTGAACAAGGGAGATTTCATCGGCATCATCGGGCCCTCGGGCGCCGGCAAGTCCACGCTTGCCGCCTGTCTGTCGGGCGCCGTGCCCCACCACTACACCGGCACGTTCTTTGGGTCCGTCATGGTCGACGGCCACGACACCTGCGAAGTCTCGCTCACCGACGTGTCGCAAATCGTCGGCAGTGTGCTGCAGGATATCGACACGCAGATGGTCGCTTCGGTCGTCGAGGACGAGATGCTCTTTGGCCTCGAGAACTTTGGCGTTCCCCACGACCAGATCGAGCAGCGCGTGAGCGAAACGCTCGAGACCGTCGGCATCAGCGACCTGCGCGACCGCGAGATCGCAACCCTCTCGGGCGGACAGAAGCAAAAGGTAGCCATCGCCGCCATCCTCGCCATGCGCCCGCGCGTCTTGGTTCTCGACGAGCCCACCGCGGCACTCGACCCCGCCAGCTCCACGTTGGTCTTCGAGACGCTGCGTGAGGCAAACCGCGCACTTGGAATCACCATCGTCGTCGTTGAGCAAAAGGTCGCCCTGCTCTCGGAGTACTGCAACCGCGTGCTCGTGCTCAACCATGGCGAAATCGCGCTGCAGGGCGAGCCACACGAGGTCTTCGCACGCACCGACGAGCTTCGCACCATCGGCGTCGATTGTCCGCGCGTCACGCGCATCTTCAACAGCCTCGAGACCGATGGCTTGGTAAGCGGCACGCCCTGTCTGGATGTCGACGAGGCAGAACGCCTAATCACGGAAATCGTCGACCCCGACCGTGCGACAAGCGACACCCGGGCGCCCGCAGGCTCCCCGCACGCGCCATCGCTGCGCCCGCATGCGAAAGACGCCGAGCCGGTGCTCACCTTTGACCGTGTCGAATTTTCCTACCCCCATGGAGGCGCCGCCGTTCACGACCTCAACTTGACGCTCTACCCCGGCGAGCTCGTGGGCATCGTCGGCCAAAACGGCGCCGGCAAGACCACGCTCACCAAACTGCTCACAGGCCTGCTTAAGCCCGCCTCGGGCAGCGTGCGCGTCACGGGACTGGATACCGCAGCCGTTCCCACGAGCCGCATCGCTCGCGAGGTCGCGACCCTCTTCCAAAACCCCGACCGCCAGATCTGCAAGGACACCGTGCTCGACGAGGTCGCCTTTGGCTTGGAGCTTGGCGGCATGGACCGTGCCGAGGCTCTGCGTCGTGCCCAACTCGTCATCGACCGCTTTGGCTTGCCGGCCGACGAGGCGCCCTTCTCGCTCTCGCGCGGTCAGCGACAAATGGTGGCGCTTGCCTCCGTCGTAGTGGTTGAGCCCAAGATCGTCGTGCTCGACGAGCCCACGAGCGGCCTTGATTACCGCGAGTGCATGACCGTCATGGAAACGGTGCGCACCATGGCCGAGCGCGGTTGCGCCGTTATCATGGTTTGCCACGATATGGAAGTCGTCTCGGATTTTGCCGAGCGCATTGTGGTAATGGCCGACGGTCGCATCCTCGACCGCGGCCGCACGCACGAGCTATTCTCGAACATCGATCTCATGCGGCGTGCCTACGTGGAGCCTCCCCAGGTTATTGAACTCTCGCGCCGTCTGGCATCTTCCGTCTCGCCCGCTTTTGCGCAGGTGAGCGAGGTCACCGATGTCGTTCGAATTACCAAGGAGATGGTCCACCGTGGTTAACGTCATCGACTACATGCCGGGCGATACGCTACTGCATCGCCTGAACCCCGTCGTCAAACTGGGCCTCGCCGCCGCCATCATCGTCGGCATCTTCTTGTCCGACACCTACGTGGCGCTGTTGGGCTTTTTGGCACTCACCCTTGCGCTGGGTGCCTATGCCGGTGTCATCGACCGTCTGCTCTCGCTGCTCAAGTTGCTGATTCCGCTCGCGCTTATCATGCTGGTGCTCCAGCTGGCCTTTATGCGCGATGGCAACGTGGTGTGGAACTTTATCACCGACACGGGTCTCATCACAGGATCGAAGGCCTGCCTGCGCCTGCTGGGCGTGGCGTTACCACTCATCCTCATGCTCATGGTGACCAAGCTCAACGACCTTGCCAACGCCTGCGTCGAGGTGCTGCACGTGCCGTATCGCTATGCCTTCACCTTTACCACGGCGCTGCGCTTTGTGCCGGTGTTTGGTCAGGAGATGAACGCCATCATGGAGGCGCAGACCGCACGCGGCGTCGAGTACGACACCAAGAA
This sequence comes from Collinsella sp., assembly GCA_048205975.1. GTDB lineage: Bacteria > Actinomycetota > Coriobacteriia > Coriobacteriales > Coriobacteriaceae > Collinsella. The sequence goes on along the minus strand of DBEWTI010000035.1, from coordinate 89,481 downwards.
CCCCATCAAGAAGCTTAAGCTCATGCTGCCACTGTGTGTGCCACTGCTCATCTCGAGCGTGGGCAAGACCGATGCCACAGCCTTGGCGGCAGAACAGCGCGGCTTCTATCTGCGTACGCGCGCCAGCTCGTACAAGCGCTACCCCATCAAGGGCCTGGACATCGCCGTACTCATCGTCAGCATCGCCCTCATCGCCATCGGCTTCCTGTTCTAGTTCACCACCGACAGCAACCGCCCAACGCAAAAGGCCTCGGCTCGCACCAAACGAGCCGAGGCCTTTACTGTTTCACCAGATAAAACCTACCAAAATTAACCTGTCCCTTTTTGACAGGTCGGAAGCCAGAGGCGGTAGGGAGCGCCGCTGCGGATGAGGGATTCGCGCACCAGGACATCCATGGCGTCGAGGGTGATCTCGGGCATCTCTCGGTACTTTTGCAGCACCGAGAGCTCGGTGCAGGCCAGAATGACGCGGTCGCAGCCGCTACGGGCAAACTCCCACATCACACGGTCGAACTTATCCATATCGGGCTCACGCCCGGCCTTCACATCATCGTAGATAAGCGACATCACATCGTTCTGACGTTTCTCACTGGGATAGACAACCTCAACACCCGCAGCCTTACATTCGCGGCCGTAGACGCCCGCGCCCACGGTGCCATCGGTTCCCATAATGCCAATCTTGTGCACCGGCTCGGCCGGCATACTCAGGTTGGGATCGAACTCGCACTCCCCCATCACCGCACCGGCCAGAGCATAGCGCACCGACTCACGCGGCATGTGGATAATCGGCACCTTCGTAAACGACTGGATCTGGTCGTAGAAGTAGTGCGACGTGTTGCAGGGAATGGCAATGTGCGCACAGCCCAGCGACTCGAGTGCCTGGGCGCACTCTTTCATGGTCGCCAGCAGTTTGGCATGCTCGCCGGTCTTAATGGCCAACGTGCGGTCGGGCATGGTCGACTTGGAGAGCACCACCATGTCGATATGTTCCTGATCGCAGGCAGCAGCCGTATGACGCACCACCTGGTCGTAGTAATACGACGTGGCCTCGGCGCCCATACCGCCGATAACTCCCAGCTTTTCCATCGCCGCCTCCTTGGTGACGCTTGCGCAATTGCGCGTATCATACCCGCGCCCGCCCGAAGCAAACCGGACGGGCGCCGCGCTCATCTACTTGTAATACGTCTTGAACAGCTTAAAGTGGCGCAGCTTGGTGTGCCACATGCGCAGCCAGCGATTAAAGACAAAGTCGCCCTTCATAAACGAAGGGTCGGCGCCCTTGCCTTCCTTGTCCAGGCGATGCACCTTAGCGCGCAGCTCGGGATCCTTGACGTACTTGTCGACGACGCCCATGGGAACGACCATCCACAGCGCCTCGTCCTGTGCCGTCACAAACTCCGGCTCAAACGGGCGGTCGAACACATACTCGTCCACCACATACTTGGCAACGTTAAAGCCGCTGTTGGTAACGTAGTAGTTGCTGCGGCCCTGGCGCGTGTTGAAATCGAAGAACTTAAACGAGCCGTCGCGCTCGTCGTACTTAACGTCAAAGTTGGAATAACCTACAAAGTTCAGGTCCTCGAGCAGCTTGCGCACGCCGCCCATGAGCTCGTCGTTGGGCTCGGTAATGATGCAGGCATGGTTGCCGACACCATGAGGCTGATGCTCCTCGAGCAGCACGTGACCCAGGCACATCATGCGGACCTTGCCGTTGCGGTCGGAATAGCTGGTGAGCACGCGCATGTACTCGTCGTTGCCGGGCACGCGATCCTGCAAGATCAGGTCGTCGGTGTAGCCGCTGGCATACGAATCGCGAATGACCTGTTCCAGCTCGGCGCGGTCGGCAATCTCATAGGCCTTCTTCTGGCCCTCGAACTCATGCTGCCACCACATGATGCCGTCAGAAGGCTTCAGAATCATCGGGTAAGGAAAATCGATCTGGTCGAGCACTTCGGCAGGCGCCTCACCCTGGGCGTTCAGCATCGCCATGGTGAAGGTAAAGGTGTGCGGATAGGGCACGCCATGCTTCTCGCACAGCTCGTAGAAGATCTCCTTCTTCTGGCACTGCTCAAGCATGCTATAGGGAGCGTAAGGCGCGACGATGTTATCCGCCAACTCATGGGCATCCTTGGCTTGAGCCACGAGAGCGACATAGTTGTCACCACAGCCCACAAGGACAATCGTCTTATCGGCATGCGCTTGGGCAATGCCGTTGACGGTTTTGAGCATCACGGGCATGGTATCGATATCCACGTTGGGCGTGTAGTCGATAATCTGGCTGCGGTACGCGGGACCCGTCTGATACTTGCCAAAGACCAGACTCTTGACCTGGTACTCCTCGTAGAAGGCACGCGCCACCGAATAGGCGTTGATGTCGCCACCAAGCAGCACGGGAATGAACTCGCGCTCTGTAAATTGCAATGCCATGGAAACTTCCTATCATGAACTGCCCACACAACGGGCGGTCTTTGCGCAACTGATTTATTCTAGCGTGCCAAGCCGCCGGCGCCCAAAGCTCCACCGTATCTATGGCAATCAACGTAATTGTCCAGCACGAAGACGGCGCCCACCGTTGTATGACAATGGGCAATGAACCTACCGTTGTTGTAGGATTCAGCGTATTGACATCTTCGAGCGAAAGGCGCACACGTGCCCCAAGACCATCCGACCGATAATCCCATCCTCAATGCCGCGAGGCGCGAGCTGGCGGAACGTGCAAAAGCGACCGCTCCCCTGTGCACGGCAAACGACGCCTACAACGGGCCTGCCCGTATCGTCTCAATCAACACGTCGGAGCACAAAGGCACTCGCAAGTCGCCCGTCGCCGATGGACGCGACACCGTCATCGAGCAATTTGGCCTCGCTACCGATGCGCACGCCGGACATTGGCACCGCCAGGTCTCTTTTTTAGCCGCGGAGTCCATCCAGACGGCGCAGGCACGCGGGCTCGACGTACACGAGGGTGACTTTGGAGAGAACTTCACCACGCAAGGCATCAATCTACTCTCGCTCCCCCTGGGAACGCAGCTCAAGATTGGCAACGATGTCCTGGTCGAAATCAGTCAGATCGGTAAGGTCTGCCACACCCGCTGTGCCATCTACTATCTCGCCGGCGACTGCATCTTTCCCCACGAGGGCGTTTTTGGCGTGGTGCTAAAGGGCGGAGAGGTCCATACCGGCGACGAAATCCAGGTGGTCAAGCTCGGCGACGGCACTTGCTCGTTCACCCCCGCCGAGGCGCTCGAAGAGATTGAGCAGGCTCGCCAGGAGGGCACGCTGTAGTTGTAAAACCCCACGTTGAGATAGCTTTTACAGCCCAAAGCTCCTCTTAAACAGGCCCCCGTAACGTTAAAGTTGAACTCTATGGTTTCTCAACAATTCATCATAACTGCAGGTCAAAGCCAAAGCCTCAAGTTCAACTTGACCCTTTGGAACCTTTAAGGTTCAAGTTGAGGTCGAAAGCAGTAGTAGAATACCGTTCGAACCATAACCTACGATTGATTGCAGAGGGACTGGATGCAGCATTCGAATCATCGCACCGCAGCGCTCATTGCGTCGAAGCCGGCTCGTATCATCACGAGCGCCGCGCTCGCCGTTGCGCTGACGGCCTCGCCGATGCTCTCCCCCGTTGCGGCGTATGCCGCCTCGCAGGCAACGCAGGACCAGCTTTCCGCAGCCCAGCAGAAGATCGAAGCCGCCACGAGCGCCTACAACGACGCCCGCACCAAACTCGATGACCTGCAAAAGCAGATTGACTCCAATGAGGCAAGCATCGAGGAAATCGAGGCTAAGCTTCCCGAGCAGCAGGCCAAGGCAAGCTCCGCCATGCGCGATCTGTACAAGTATCAGAAGGGCACCAATCCCATCGTGAGCTTCCTGGTCAACGCGCAGAGCCTGGGTGAGTTCATCACGACCTGCAAATACACCAACCAGATCACGAGCTCGAGCGTCGACGAGATCGAAGAGCTCAATAACATGCAAACCGAACTCGAGCAGAACAAGGCCGAGCTCCAGCAAGCCAAGTCTCAGCTTGAGGCAGAGCAGAAAAACGCCGAGGATGCGCTGGCGCAGGCCCAGCAGCTCCGCAGCGAGGCACAGGCAAAAGCAGAGCAGGAAAATGCCGCCGAGCTTGCCAAGCTTGAGGCCGATAAGGCCGCTGCCGCCGAGAAGCTCTCGGGCGAGGGCGTAAGCGGCAGCAATTCCAGCAGCCAGGCCACCAACACCAACACCACCATCGACACCACGGTGAACAACGCCAATACCGGTAGCTCCGATTACGATTCGTTCATTAATGAGTGGACGAGCCGCATCGACAATTATCTCGCCGGCTCCCCCATGGCAGGCCAGGGCTACAACTTTGCCGTCGCCGCTTGGAATACCGGTGTCGACCCCCGTTGGTCCCCCGCCATCGCCTGCATCGAGAGCACAAAGGGTGCTTATTGCGCCAATTCTTATAACGCCTGGGGCTGGAGTGCACGTGGCGGCGGTTGGCGCAGCTTTGGCAGCTGGAGCGAGGGCATCTCCGCTCACGTTGCCTATCTGGGCGCCAACTACGGCTCCACCCTTACCCCGGCTGCGGCCAAAAAGTACTGCCCGCCCACGTGGCAGGACTGGTACAACAAAGTCGCCGCTCAGATGAACCGCATCTAAGTGCAACTGCAAAGGGCCCCAACGGGGCCCTTTTCTTTTAGGTAGCGGAGGTATCGACGACGCCGGTCGCATTGGCAACCGCGACTATGACGATCATGCATAGGAGCAGCACACCCAATGCCTTGAGCCAGAGTTTCGCGAGTTTCTTGCCGCGATAGCTGTCGAGCAGTGCGAATCGCCGACGAAGACGGCGCTTATCGAGCAGCGCAAAATGCATAAGCACCATAAGGCCATCGACAAAGAAAAAATACTCGATTATGAGAAACCACGTCGGGTAGCTTTGGTTTGCTCCGGTGGGGTGAAAGACGGCAAAGTGACTTCCGGCAAAGAACACAAGCAGCGAGAAGCAGACGAGCGTATTCCAAATGCGCCCCAGAGACTCCGGAACGCGAGAGAGCAGACCGCATGCAGCGGAGGCGGCAGGCCCAGGATGCCCTGTGGGGTTCTTGAGCCCTTGGGGCGTCAACACCGTCTCCGATGCCGGAGTACGGACAGGCGCAGGAGGCCGCACGGGGCGACTCAGGTCGTATGCCGCGCGCGTCGCCCGTCCCAACGCTTCCGCACTCGCAAAACGTTTGGCCGGGTCAAGCGCCATCGACATGCAGATGACATCGGCAAGTGGAGTGGGAATGCCGCGCGCCTCGCATTGCTCGCGCATGTCGAGCCCTGGTTTAGGGTCGACTCCCGTCAAGCAGAAGAACAACAGGGCGCCAAGTGCGTAGACATCGCTGCGCATGCTCGTCTGCCCAAACCCGTACTGCTCGGGCGGCGCATAGGGTCGCGTGCCAAACTTGACGGTGTCGGCATCGGCGCCATCGCGCCATACGCGGGCGATTCCCAAGTCGATAATCACCAGCGATGAAAATGTCAGGCCGTCATCAAGCGTATAGTTGGCACCTGTCACGATGATATTCGACGGCTTGAGGTCGCGATGGATCACCGGCGCCGGCGTCTCCCCCGCCATTGCAAAACCGGCGTGGAGCTCGCCCACGGCATCGCATAGGGCAGGATACAATTCACGCACATAATCGGGAGTGGCTCCCAGACGGTCCACCAGCGCCCCGAGTGTCTCCCCTTCGATGTATTCCATAACCACGTTGAGCTCGTCGCCCACACGACGACAATCGACGATTCTGGGCAGGTGCTCAAAACGCCTGCCTGCCCGCTGGGCGGCAAACAGACGCTCGTATGCCCCGCCGATTTGAGCCGAAGCATCGATGCGTTTACGGACAAAGGGGCCGAGCGAACCACCGCCGGTTCCTTCAAAGTACACGAGCTCGGTTGTTTCAACGGACGAGCGCTTAAGTACACGCTCCACGCGATAGCTGTCGTCGCGATCGAGCGACGCCAGGTGCTCGGCAAGCGCTGCGGTCAGCTCGTCATTGGAATATGTTGGGGTCTGAGTATCCATAGCCTCCATCATAGCGCAGGGCGCAGACACCCCATGGCATCCGCGCCCCGTTCGTTTGCATCGTTGTTCGACAGCTCCGCCGGCTCAGATATCAGCCGCTAACTCACCGTCTCCTCGCCAAAGCGATACAGTTCCTCGTTGACCTTTTGGAGGCTGCACCCGCGATCGATGCAAAAGATGATAATCGCATCGCGGCGGTCCCTGCAGTTAAGGACGCTTACCCCGGCAGCCGTCAGCGCACGGTTGGTCTCTTTGAGCGTCAGCGCCATCGCAAAGGCAATCTGCAGCACCTTATTGCGACTCGGATGACGCGCACCGGTAAAGATCTGATAGCCAAAGGTCTCATTGAGATCGGCCATACGAACCACGCGCGAGCGCTCCAAGCCCTTTTCCTGCAGTAGCTGCTTCAGGTAGTCCGAAAGCGACGGGGTGGCAAAGTCGTGCTCCTTGATATAGCCATCGATGTTTGGCGCGTCGAGAAGCTCATTGAGTAACTCGTCAGTCAGCTTTTTATCGGGCATACGACTTCACCTCCCCCAGTGCATGCAACATGCTAGAAACCGCTTACGTCCGAACGCTCCCAGCTAGCAACCTGGTCGGGAGACACCGTACCCAGCGCCTCGAACTTCCAGGAGCCGCCCGCCTTCAGATGATTGGTGTTTGCAAAAGCCGTTCCAACCTGGTTGCCATCGGCATCGTACAGAACATATTCAATCTGAATGTAGCTCTTTTCCTTGTCCGTGTTATTGGTCAGCGTGCCCGTGATCTTATAGGTAAACTGATTGGAAGTGTCTTCAGCCTCGTCAGCAATGGTATACGGTTCTTGCGGTTCTTTTCGCTCCTCAGCCTGCTGTGTCGTCTCGGCAGGTTTTGCCGAATCGCTCGCAGACGAATCGGTTGAGTTGTCGCCCATAGAGCCCACGGCACCGACAATAACCAGCACCACGATGATGCCTAGGACAATCTTGCCGATCGGCTTCTTTCCCTCTTTTGCCATTATTCATCCTTCCTACGATCCGGCTACCGTGCCGGCACACAGCACATCGTAGGAAGGATTGAACTTGAATTCATTAGCTGAGAGCTAAGGCTGCGGTAAACGGCCAATGCAGTTATCCAAACGTTGAGCAAACGCACTTTGCGCAACCGTCTGCTGGCAGCGCATCAACCCACCGTGACGGATTCCCCGGTAAAGGCACTGATCATCAACAGGACAAAGAACACCAGGTAGCTGACACTCAGCAAGTACGCAATAATCAGGAAGACGACCCAGCCGACATTGGTTTTACCGTCGGCACGGCGTTGCTCGCGATTACGGCAAAGCCAAATCGTCACGCCAATGGCCACAATCAGCAACACGAGTGCCGCTGCTGCCAACCCGGCAAGCGCAAACATCACGCCAATGCTCACAGCAATAACCGGAAGCAGCAGCAAGCCGCAGCCACACCCACCGGGACTATAAACGGCAGACTGTCGGCATCGCCTCATCGCCGCGCCACCCCCATCATCTTTGAGCACTACAGTGCGATGGCCTGCTGAACAGGAACGATCTTGCCGAGTTCCGGTTCGATCCGCCTTTTCTCGGCCTCAAGGTCAAACGCCACCTGAGCGCGCAGCCAATAACCATCCGTCAGGCCAAAGTAGCGGCAAAGACGGAGGTCGGTGTCGGCCGTCACGCGACGTTTTCCCAAGACAATCTGCCCGATACGCTGAGCCGGAATCCCAGTCTCTTTCGCAAGACGATATTGAGAAATGCCCATGGGAACAAGAAACTCCTCTTTGAGAAGCTCACCAGGAGTCACCGGCGACAGCAAATCGGCCGAAGCCTCATCACTTGTGATAATCGACGATTTCGACATTCCAAGCCATCTCCTGTCTCCACTCAAAACAGACCCGATAGCGCTCATTACGATGCAATCATAGTATCGCCTTACGTTAGTAACGTCAAACGTTTCTATAGACTTACATCTCTATTATATCGTACGTTTGTTCGTGTTTTCTAGAACAAATAGTCCTTTGCGCCTTAGTCAAGCAAAAGCAATCGTTTGTAGACATCGAGGCCCTTGAGTAGGATTTCCTCGTCAAAGAGCATGGTATCAGTATGCAGGGCACTTGTGGCATAGGCGGGACAGCCATCCGAATCACTCGGGTTGTCTTGGTCCTCTGGCATACCCGTGCCCAGCAGGAAAAACACGCCCGGCAGATGGCGTTGATAGAACGCGAAATCCTCGGCGATCAGCAGCGGTTCCTCCACAAGCTGCAGCCCGGGCAAGGCAGGCGCGACGCTGGCAAACAACTCGGGGTCGTTGTCGACCGGCGGATAGCCCTCGGCAAAGTCGAGATCATACGTGCAGCCCGTTGCGGCACAGGCATCGTCCAGCACGCGGCGCACGCCTTCGCGCGCCCGGTCGAACATGCCGTCCGTAAACACACGCAGGCTTCCGGCCACATGGGCCTCCCCCGCCACCGCGTTGCAAACCGTACCGGCCTGCAGCAGACCAAACTTACCGATACAGGGCTCGTCGGTGCCCAGCTCGTCCATCAGTTCGCGCTCGGCAACCAAGAACTTGGCAGCCGCCAGCGCCGCATCGTGCGACTCCTCGACCGGAACGCCATAGGTCTTAGCGATATGGATGCTCGTCCCGTGAATATGAATGTGTGTCTCACTCGAACGCGCCAGCAGCGGACCGGAACAACTCGCCAACGTGCCGGCAGGCAGATCGGGCCACACATGGAAGCCAAAAATGCGGTCAGCCCCATAGCGCTCGAACACACCGCTCTCGCATACCGTCTTGGCACCACCGGTCGTTTCCTCGGCCGGCTGGAACACAAAGAGAACGTTGCGCCTAATGGCGCCCGGCTGCTCGCGAATCGTACGGTCGACATACGTCGCGGCGGCAAGTGCCATGGCCATGTGTCCGTCATGTCCGCAAGCGTGCATCTTGCCGGGATGGATCGAGGCAAAGGCCGCTCCCGTCGCCTCCGCGATGGGCAGCGCATCCATATCGGCGCGAATCGCCGTGGCACGCGCGGCACCAACGCCAGCGTCGAAGAAAGCGCAGACGCAGCTGGGACACGGATGGGTCACCTCGCAAGCGAGCGGCGCCAACACGCCCTCGATATAGGCGATAGTCTGCGGAAGATCGAAATCGAGCTCCGGAATGCGATGGAGATCGCGGCGATAGCGACGGAGTTCTTGGAGCTCGGTCATAGAGAATCCCTTCGTGAGGCACATCTGTTGCAACTTATTGTGATACAGGATTGTGGCACACATGTTTCCAGCATATTGCTGCATTTTTTAAACGTTATATACGAATACTCTTGTTTGGTAAAGTGCAACGTGATAGGGTCTTTACCACTTGATAGAGGCGCGGGCACGAAGAGCCGCGGGCGAGCCGGCAGGCTTTGACCCCGTGGGGAGGCGAAACCCGCCGAACTGGGTTTTTCGGGCACGAACAACCTGGTGGGCCTGTGGGAAACACCCACAGGACTGTCTGCAGCAATGCGGGAGCGCTATCCGGACATTGGGTCCACGCTATGCGGATTCGATGCGCAGATGGCGCCGTCTGGATAGCGAGGTTTACGGGACATGGCATTGACCCCCAACGAGGCATATGCGGCCAAGCAGCCGTTTGTGGACAAGGAGACACTCGAGCATATCGTCGAGCAGTTCCCCACGCCGTTTCATCTATACGACGAGGCGGGCATCCGCCGCAACATGCAAGAAGTGCGCGACGCCTTTGCATGGAACCCGGGCTTTAAGGAATACTTTGCCGTCAAGGCCAACCCCAACCCGGCGCTCATCTCCATTCTCAACGAATACGGCTGCGGCTGCGATTGCTCGAGCTATATCGAGCTCATGATCGCCCGCTCGCTGGGCATCACGGGACACGACATCATGTTCTCTTCCAACGACACGCCGGCTGCCGACTTTGAGCTCGCCGACAAGCTGGGTGCCATCGTCAACTTTGACGACATCAGCCACATCGAGTTCTTTGAGCGTGTTGCGGGGCCCATCCCCAAGACGGTCAGCTGCCGCTTTAATCCAGGCGGTCTGTTCCAGCTCTCCAACGGCATCATGGACAACCCGGGCGACTCCAAATATGGCATGACCACCGAGCAGCTCTTTGAGGCCTTCCGCATGCTCAAGGCCAAGGGCGCCGAGAATTTTGGCATCCATGCCTTCCTTGCCAGTAACACCGTCACTAACGACTACTATCCCAAGCTCGCACGCATCCTCTTTAAACTTGCCGTGCGCCTGGAGCGCGAGACCGGCGCACATGTCGCCTTTATCAATCTGTCCGGCGGCGTCGGTATCCCCTATCTGCCCGAGCAGCAGGCCAACGATATTCACGCCATCGGCGAGGGAGTGCACGCGGCATACGACGAGATTCTGGTTCCCGCTGGCATGGGCGATGTGGCGATCTGCACCGAGATGGGCCGCTTTATGATGGGGCCCTACGGCTGCCTGGTCACCAAGGCTATCCACGAGAAGCAGATCTACAAGGACTATATCGGCGTGGACGCCAGTGCCGTCGACCTCATTCGTCCCGCCATGTATGGCGCCTATCACCACATTACGGTAATGGGTCAGCCGGACGGTCCTGATAAAACCGCAGCCCCCGTCACAAACACGTACGACATCACGGGCAATCTGTGCGAGAACAATGACAAGTTCGCCATCGACCGCGAGCTGCCGCATATCGACATGGGCGACCTGCTCGTGATTCACGACACCGGTGCCCATGGCTACTCCATGGGCTACAACTACAACGGCCGCCTGCGCTCCGCCGAGGTCCTGCTGCGCCCCGATGGCTCGGCCGACCTCATCCGACGCGCCGAGCGCCCGGGCGATTACTTTGCCACGCTCGACGTGCTGCCGTGCGGTCGCGAGCTGCTGGCTAAATCGCGCGCCGAAAGCGCCCGCCGTCGCGCTCAGGACGAGCGCCTAGCAGTCGCTGCTCAATGGAACAAACGCGTCCAGATCGCGGAGGCGAAGGAGAAGAACATGGATATCCGCAACCTCGAGGGCTCGATCGTCGCCCTCGTCACGCCGTTTAAAAAGGACGGCAGCGTCGACTTTGACGCGCTCGAGCGCCTTATCGATTTCCACTTGCAAAATGGCACCGATGCCATCCTCACCCTGGGCACCACCGGTGAGAGTGCCACGATGACCGATGACGAGGACAACTCCGTCGTCGCCGCTGTGGTCAAGCATGTTGCAGGACGCGTCCCCGTCATCGCCGGCTCGGGCTCTAACTCCACGCAGACCATGCTCACCAAGTCGCTCACTTACCAGGGCCTGGGCGCCGATGGTCTGCTGCTCATTACCCCCTACTACAACAAGTCCAACGAAGAGGGTATCTATCAGCACTTTAAGACCGTGGCCGACGCCGTGGACATCCCTTGCATTCTGTACAACATCCCCGGCCGCTGTGGCTGCGGCATCAGCGAGCGCAACGTAGAGCGTTTGGCCGCGCACCCCAACATCATGGGCATCAAGGAGGCCTCGGGCAACGTCGCCTACGCGGCCAAGATCGCCCACCTGCTATCCGATGACTTTCGCATGTACTCGGGCGAGGACGCGCTTACCGTGCCGCTCATGAGCCTGGGCGCCTCGGGCACCATCAGCGTGTGGGCCGACGTGCAGCCGCAGCTCGTGCATGACATGTGCCGCGCCTATTTGGACGGTGACGTGGCGCGTGCCCGCGATATCCAAATTGCCGGCCAGCCACTCATCAATGCCCTCTTTAGTGAGGTCAACCCCATCCCCGTCAAAGAGGCGCTCGCTCAGATGGGTATGATCGAGGCAAACTACCGCATGCCGCTGTGCCCCATGGCAGACGACACGCGCTCTGCACTTACCGATGCCCTGAAGGGAGCTGGTCTGCTTGATTAAGACCATCATTATGGGAACGGGCCGCATGGGCTCGCTCATCCGCACTACCGCCGAAGGCATTGTCGACGCCACCGGGCAGCCCGTTTTTGATATCGTCGCCCAGATCGGTTTTGATCTGTCCGAGCTCGAGAGCGCCCCGGCGGCCGATGTGATTATCGACTTCTCGAACGTCGCGACCTTCGATGCCGTCATCGCCTATGTCGAGCGCACGGGCGCGGCGTTGGTCTCGGGCACCACAGGCTACACCCCCGAGCAGATGGACCGTCTGCGCGAGCTGGGCCAGAACACCCGCGTTATGCACTCGGGCAATTACTCCATCGGCATCGCAGCCCTGCGTCATCTAGTAGCCCAGGCCACGCGTGAGCTGCCCGGCTTTGACTGCGAGATTGTCGAGACTCACCACAACCAAAAGGTCGACGCCCCCAGCGGCACCGCCAAGCTGCTGCTCGACGCCGTAGTCGAGGCCGAGCCCGAAGCAGGCTACCACCCCGTCTACGGTCGCGAGGGCATGTGCGGCGCGCGCGACCCCAAGGAAATCGGTATGCACTCGCTGCGCGGCGGCACCGTCGCCGGCGTGCACGAGGTGAGTTTCTTTGGCCAGGACGAGGAGGTCACGCTCACGCACCGCGCCACAAGCCGTCAGGTCTTTGTCAACGGCGCCCTGGCAGCCGCGCAGAAGCTCGTCGCCCGCGAACCCGGCTTCTATACGTTCGACCAGGTCATGTTTGCCTAACCAAGTATCAACCGAATCCACCCAAAGGAGAGATAGCAAATGAGCAACGCAGCCGAGATGGATGCCCAGGAGATTATCAATTACATCGCCACCGCGCCTAAAAAGACGCCTGTCAAGCTGTATGTGCGCGAGAAACCCGGCATGAAGGTTGCCTGGGGTGACGCACATGTCTACGGCGGCCGTCGCGGCAAGACCGTCTTTGGCGACTGGGACGAGCTCAAAGCCATCCTTGATGCCAATGCCGATTCCATCGATTACTACGACGTTGAAAACGATTGCCGCAACTCCGCCGTGCCCATGCTCGACCTTAAGGGCATCAACGCCCGCATCGAGCCGGGCGCGATTATCCGCGACCGCGTCGAGATTGGCGACCGTGCCGTCATCATGATGGGCGCCATCATCAACATCGGCTCCGTTATCGGCGAGGGTTCCATGATCGATATGGGCGCCGTGCTGGGGGGTCGCGCCACCGTGGGCAAGAACTGCCACATCGGCGCCGGCACCGTACTGGCAGGCGTCGTTGAGCCCGCGAGCGCCACGCCCGTCATCATCGAGGATGATGTCATGATTGGCGCCAACGCCGTGGTCCTGGAGGGCGTGCGCGTGGGCAAGGGCGCCGTCGTGGCTGCTGGTGCCGTATGCGTCGAGGACGTCCCCGCCGGCGCCGTCGTGGCCGGTGTCCCCGCCCGCGTCATCAAGATGCGCGACGCCCAGACCGACAGCAAGACCGGTCTCGAAGAAGGCCTGCGCCAGCTGTAGGGTTACGCGGTTTTACCAAACCGCGTAACTAGTCGACGCTACAAACGACCCAGAGCGGCAATCTGACGTTCAATCGTCGGTCGCGTACCGAAGTACGCTTCCCTCCTCTTTCACGTCACCTTGCTCGCCTAGGGGCGTTTTCGCTGACGTATGCTCAGTCTGCAACTCAATTCAGCTCCAAGCAAAAAGGCCGAAGTCCCGAAGGGTTTCGACCTTTGTTTTTCTGCAGCGTCCAAGCGCAGTTTATCTATTCTCGATGCTGCCGATATTCTTGAGCTCGATGGAGATGAGGCCGTTGGGCTCGTTGACAAACTCGATGTACTCGGAGTTCGAACCCATCTCGGCCGGGAAGCTGATCTCGATACCCGTATCGGTACGAATCTTATGATTGCGCACCGCCGCGCGCTCGACCTGCTTGCGCTCCACGGGAACGCGCTCGGGAACCTTCTCCTCGGTCAGTGCCGCGCGCACACTTTCCTTGATGACCGGTTCGTCCTCAAAGACCTCATCGACGATATCCCAGGGCGGAAGCTCCTCGTCATCCTCGACCTTCTCGGCCACAGCGGCCTTAACCTTGGCGAGCGCCACGGCCGTGTTGGCGCCGTGCTCCTCGGCGACTTCCTCGACCACACGCGTCACGGTGTCGATGACCTCCTTGCCCGATACGCCCGTGTCGCACTGCAGCAGGCCATCGGGAATGAGCATGCGGTCTTCGCCGGCAATCTTGCGCTTCTTGTCTACGTAGCCGATCTCCATGGTGCTCGCGCGCACGATGGCATAGCTCGGCACCTTCTGCGAGGGGTTCGGCAGGATAGCGTAATGGCGCGCGATGTCGTTGCGCACCTCCCCCTCCTCGCGGCCCACTTCGTGCATAAAAGCCTGCTTGGAGCCCAGCAGCATCACGGCAAACCAGCGGGCATCCTCATCGTCGTCAAAATCGGCCACGAGCACGTCGGTGGACTCGGCTTTCTCGGCTTTGGTGAGCTCGGAGGAGATAAACTCCGCAATCTGCTGCGACAGGTCCACGAACTCGCGCTCGCCAAAGAAATAGCCCTTGAGCTCGCCGCCAAACGCAGAGTTCTCGGCAAACGTGGCGCGTTTATTGTCGGCCGAGGTACGTGCGCGGCGCAGATGCGTGGTCACGAAGTTGCGCACGGTACGACTCTCGATATCGAGCTCGCGCTGGCTCATAACGTTGACGGCAGAGTCAAAGTCCAGGATATGCAGAATCGCGTGATTGATTTTCATATACGGCATTCCGTTCTAGATCGATTTCAGCACAAATCAGTATAGCGGTCGAGCCCTCCCCGAGCGCATCGAAGATTGGTGCATCGGGGACAGGTTGCTTTGCACCAATGGCTAGCGCAAGAGCTCGGACTGCCAAGCCTCGAGCTGTTCTGCCAGACTCTTACCGGCGGCGGACATGTCGATCTGGGGTCGTTTGGGCAGCAGTGCGCACTTAAGGATTGCCACGATGGTCTGCGAGACAAAGCGTCGTGTATCCTTGTCGAAACCTTGCGCAGTCTGGAGCATCACGGGCAGGCTCTCGCGCAGATTCCCAGCGATATCCGCAAACCGCTCAGCACCCGTAGCCTCAAACACGGAGAACAACGCATCTACAAAACGCTCGCGCTCGCTAGGCCCCACTGCAAGCAGCATCTCGCGAATGGAGCCATCAACGTATCGAGCACCGGCGGACAGGCGCTCACAGTACACGAAGTCGCGACCATCAACCACCCAGCTAAAGGGATTGTGCTGCAGCAGGCTGAACTCGGTGCTCTCAACGATGGCATAGTCCTCCTGCGTCTCGAACATCATGCCAAAGATCGACGACCGAGGTAGCGTCTTATCGATGCGGCCGGAAAGATCGGCAAAGGCGTTGCCGTTCAGAAACTCCTCGACGAAGCCAGGACCATCATGGGAATACACCCGTTCGATTCGCTCACGGGCGACATCGGAGCACATCGCCGCACCGTACACCGCAAGGTTTCCACCCTTGGAATGACCTCCGCACAAAAGCGGCCCGTCAATCGCATCCGCCGCCTCGTCCACATAACGCGCCGCGGATTCCTGGGCCGGCACAGGACACCGGAATGCCATGTTAAAGTCCTCTTTCCAGCCCACAATCGTACTGTCGGTCCCCCGAAAGGAAAGATAACTAAACCCCGCCGGAAACCGGAACGCCATGGCTGCAAACTGCTCTGTCGCCACCACATCGCTCACGGCACGATAGCCGCAAACGTGTACGCCACGGTAGCGAGGGCTTGCTGTCACGGCCTCCAACAAGGCTCTGCTCCCCTCTGGGTCCCACAAATCGTCAATCATGTCCCGGTAGCACTCGGCACGCAGCAGCTCGCGTACGTCTAGGCCCTGCCAGTTCGTCAGCTCCGCCATATCACCCGGCAAACGCAAATAGGACAACCACGCAAAGACCAGGCTATCCACCGCGCAGAACGGCCGTTCCTCAAACGGGTCAAACGCCGTCTGGGCATAGGTCAAAAAATTAGGCGAATCCGACATGGCGCTCCCATCAACTATGGCGCATTGGGGTCAGGTTACTTTGCACCAAAAAGGCGCCCGGACCGTGTGGACCGGACGCCTTTCATTGTAGCCTGTTGCCCAAAAGAGCTTGATTTAGCAGGAGAAGTCGACGCTGTCGATGATGTCCTTGAGGGCCTTGGCGGAGGCGGTAAGCTCATGCTGCTCGTCATCGTTCAGCGGCACGGGGACGCGGCAGACAACGCCGTCGCGGCCAACGACGGTCGGCATGGAGATGGCAAGATCGGACAGGCCATACTCGCCCACCATGAGCGAGGAAACGGGCAGAACGGTCTGCTCATCGCGCATGACGGCAGTGCAGATGCGCTTGACGGCCATGGCGACGCCGTAGTAGGTGGCGTGCTTCTTCTCGATGATGGTGTAGGCGGAGTTCTTGACGTCCTCGGCGATGCGCTTCTCGGCAGCCTCATGCTCCAGATGACCGTGAAGCTCGCAGAAAGTGTTCAGCGGAACGCCGGCAACCTGAGCGCTGGACCAAGCGACAAACTCGGAGTCGCCGTGCTCACCCATGACATAGGCCTGGACATCGCGCGGGTCGACCTCGACGTGGGCACCAAGCATCTGCTGCAGACGGCCGGTGTCGAGCACGGTGCCGGAACCGATGACGTGGCCCTCGGGCAGGCCGGACATCTTGATGGCGGCGTAGGTCAGAACATCGACCGGGTTGGAGACGATGAGCAGAATGCCGTCGAAGCCGGACTTCTTAATCTCGGGGATAATGGACTTAAAGATGCTGACGTTCTTGTTGACCAGGTCCAGGCGAGTCTCACCGGGCTTCTGGGCAGCGCCAGCGGTGACGACGATCATGGCGGCGTCGGCGACATCGGAATAATCGCCGGCGTAGATCTTCATCGGCTCGGCAAACGTCATGCCGTGCGCGATATCCAGGGCCTCACCCTCGGCGCGGTTCTTGTCCACGTCGATGAGGACCATCTCGGAGAACAGGCCACTCTGCATCAGCGCGAACGCCGAAGACGAACCAACGAAACCGCAGCCGACAATAGCGACCTTCTTCTCGTTAACCATTAGAAACTCCCATCTCTCTCCACAAGCAAGCCGCCCGGGAACGACCCGAGCGGCTTGCCGTAATCCCAATACATCCAATCGGGACTTTGATTATGCTCCTATTCGCAGCCAAAAATCGACCGTTTACCGAAATTGTTTGCAGAAATCGTAAAATAACTGCACGAAATCGGTTTCGAGCTATTGACGAGCCGAAATACCTTTCTAATACAGGCCCGCCTCGCGAATGGCCTCGACAGCCAAAGCAATCTGGTCGGGCGGCAAGACCAGCGCCATGCGCACGTGCCCCTCGCCCGAAGGACCAAAGCTCGCGCCCGGCGTCACCACAACGCCGGCCTTCTCCATAAGCTCCTCGCAAAACGCCATGGAATCGGTGCGACCACCGGGAAGCTTGGCCCACACAAACATAGAGCCATGCGCGTTGGGACGCTCCCAACCCAGGCCCTCAAGACCGTCGCACAGGGCATCGCGGCGCTCCTGGTACTTCAGACACTGCGCCTCGACCTCATCGCGCGGACCGTTCAGGCAGGCGATAGCAGCCTTCTGGATCGGGAAGAACATACCAAAGTCGATCTGGCCGCGCAGCTTGGCAAAGGCAGAGACCACGTCCTCGCGGCCGACCAAAAAGCCGATACGCGCACCGGTGACGTTAAACGACTTGGAGAGCGAGAAGAACTCCACGCCCACCTCAAGCGCACCGGGATACTGCAAGAAGCTGCCGCCCGGCTCGCCGTCGAACACGATGTCGGAGTACGCGTTGTCATGGACGATGAGCAGGTCGTGCTCGCGGGCGAAAGCGATGATCTCCTCGTAGACCTCGGGCGTGCCCACCGAGCCCACCGGGTTGGCGGGCAGCGACACGATCATGTACTTGGCACGATCGGCCACCTCGGGATCGATACCCGCCACATAGGGCAGGTAATTATGCTCGGCGACCAACGGATAGTACTCGAGCTTGGCATCGGCGATCTTGGCACCCGCCTCAAAGACCGGGTAGCACGGATCGGGAACCAGAATGGTGTCACCCGGATCGAGCAGGGCCAGGCCCAAATGGCCCACGCCCTCCTGCGTGCCGTTGCACGACTGCACCATGGACGGCGTGATGCCCGAAACGCCAAAGCGGCGCTCGTAGTAATCGCACACGGCCTGCTTAAGCTCGGGCAGATCGCGCAGGGCATACTTCCACATCTCGGGATCTTGCGCCGCTTGCGTGAGCGCCTCGACCACATGGTCGTACGGCTTAAAGTCGGGCGTGCCCACGCTCATGTTGTAAATGGTCTTGCCCTGAGCCTTCAGCGCGAGAAGCTTGTTGTTGAGCGAGGCGAAGACCTCCGCGCCAAAGCGGTCGAGACGCTGCGATGCCTGCATGGTGCCACCTTTCGATATAAAAAACGCGGCGCTCCGACAAGAGCGCCGCGCGATACGGGCCATCAGATTGCAAAAGTGTAACGCTTGCAACCCCCGTATTGGTTCAATTTAGCCAACCTTAGTCAACTGGATTGAGCGCGTCAATCTGGGCAAGCCACAGACGCGAGCTGGCGTCACTCGGCATACGCCAATCGCCGCGCGGGCTGAGCGTGACCGAACCCACCTTGGGGCCATCGGGCAGGCAGCTGCGCTTAAACTGCTGGGCAAAGAAGCGACGGTAGAACGTACGCAGCCACGTGTGAACGGTCTTGACGTCGTAGACGCCCTCGAAGCTCTTGAGCGCCATGCGGTAGATCTTGCCCGGCTCAAAGCCAAAACGCAGCAGGTAATAGAGGAAGTAATCGTGCAGCTCGTACGGGCCCACCAGGTCCTCGGTCTTCTGCGCAATCTCGCCGTCGCCCGTGGGCGGCAAAAGCTCGGGCGACACCGGCGTATCGAGAATATCGAGCAGTGTCTCGGCGATGCGACCACCAAAGACATCGGCCGCATAGCGCACCAGATGGCGCACAAGCGTTTTGGGCACGCTCGTATTGACGGCATACATACTCA
Organism: Collinsella sp.; assembly: GCA_048205975.1. Classification (GTDB taxonomy): domain Bacteria; phylum Actinomycetota; class Coriobacteriia; order Coriobacteriales; family Coriobacteriaceae; genus Collinsella. The sequence goes on along the minus strand of DBEWTI010000035.1, from coordinate 70,473 downwards.
TGTGGTCGCCGTTGTACGTAGCCCAGCCGAGCGCCAGCTCCGACAGGTCGCCCGTGCCGATGACAAAACCGCCAGCCTGATTGGCCAGATCCATCAGAATCTGCGTACGCTCGCGGGCCTGGCTGTTCTCGTAAGTCACGTCCTGCACGGCCGGATCGTGCTCAATGTCCTTAAAATGCTGTTCCACGGCCGCATGGATCGAGACTTCGCGGAAGCTCACGCCTAGGTCGCGAGCGAGCGACTCGGCATTGGACTTAGTGCGGTGCGTAGTGCCAAAGCCGGGCATGGACACGGCCGTGATACCAGTGCGCGGCAGCCCCAGCGCATCGAAGGCGCGCACGGTCACAAGCAGTGCCAGCGTGGAGTCCAGGCCGCCTGAAAGACCGATGACAGCCGCCTTGGTACCCGTATGGGCAAGACGGGTCTTGAGGCCCGCGGTCTGCAGGTCGAGGATGGTCTCGCAACGCTCAGCCAGGTCACCATGGTCGGCCGGTACAAAGGGCGCGCGGGGGAAGACACGGTCGATGTCGCAGGCGTCGCGCAGGACGGGAGCCTCGGAGAGCGTGCCCTCAAAAGAGAACACAACGGTCGTGGCCTCCGGCGCATCGTCTGCGCGGGTCCACGTCGTCGAGCGACGGCGCTCGGCAACCAGACGGTCAAGGTCAACGTCGGCGATGGCCATATCGCAGGTAAGCAGTTTGGTCGCGGCGAGCTTGGAGCCGTTTTCGTAGACGAGGTTCTCCCCCACAAAGACCATGTCGGTCGTGGACTCGCCCTCACTCGCGTCCGCGTAGGCATAAGCGCAGTACAGGCGCGCGCTTTGGTTAGAGATAAGGCTGCGGCGGTAATCTGCCTTACCGATGATTTCGTCAGAGGCCGACGGGTTGAGAATCACCGTCGCACCGGCAAGCGCCATCTCGGTCGAAGGGGGCGCCGGCACCCACAGGTCCTCACAGACCTCAACGCCCAGCACCAGGTCCTCGGCGCCCTCATCACAGCAACGGTAGACAAGCCCCGAACCCAGCGGAACCGGACCCTGACCGGCAAATTCAACCCACACGGGATCCGCAGGCGCCGGAGCAAACCAGCGGCGCTCATAGAACTCGCCATAGTTGGGCAGATACTTCTTGGCCGTGAGGCCCAAAAGCTCACCCGCACAGCACACGGCGGCGCAGTTGTAGATGCTCTCGGCCACCGCAACGGGAAGGCCGACCGTAAAGACGATCGGCAGCTCGCGGGTCTCATCGAGGATGTGCACAAGCGCCGCCTCGCAGGCGTGCAGCAGTGTGCGGTTATGGAACAAGTCCGCCGCGGTATAGCCGGTCAGGTTAAGCTCGGGCAGCACCAGAGTACGAACGCCGCGATCGACAGCATCGCGAACGGTCGTCAGCGCAACCTCGGCATTGCCCTCGACATCGGCCACGCGAATCCGCGGCGAAGCCGCCGCCACACGCAAAAAGCCATCGTTCTCAACTTGGCCGTTTAGAAAATCGTTCATGCGAGCTCCAACACATCCGTTTAGCCGCGACGAGTAGCGGCGATATAGTCCGCCTCCATTGTACTGTCAAGCTCAATCAGCGCAGATGGAGACGGGCTCACGTTAAAGACTAAAAAGCGAAGCGGCGTTTCAGCAGTAGAACGAAATCTCGTCCACGAGGAAAAATGCCTTCCATTTAGAGCAAATCAATTCATGCTGAGCGGCAATAATTTCACAAAGGTCATCAAGAGTACCCCGAGGAATCTTCGCCTTGTTATTGGCAACGATACAGCCGCCCCTGCGAGTCAACCAGATTTTGGCCGAGCTATCTGAAGGCGCTCCCTTGCAAACATGGACATGGATTGGTTCGCCCGCTTCGTTGGACCAAAAGAAGACGCGATAGCCGCCAATAAGAAATAGACTAGGCAACCTTAGCTCCTCCGCTTGCGGCATACCGATATAGAAGATGGGCATTGTTGCTCAGAAAAGTCTCGAAGCCTCGCTTTTCCTCGTCTGTAAAGCGCCCCTCCCACATGGTCCAATTGTAAGAAGGTAGCTCGCAGCGAGCGGAGTCGAAGCCCTCTGCCGTCGGTCGCTCAAAATGCACAATAACCTTTTCGATGTCGCCATCGATAATCAGGTCAGAATGGACGACCTCAGTGCCGTCTTCGAATGTCATATACGGATACATCACGGCAACCACCTCGCAATCGTTTATCCAGTTTAGCATCAAGCACTCACGCCAAAAACGGCGAGCGCCCTTGATAACTTGATGGTATCTGACAAACGACATATGCGTTTCACATTGAATGGGTACCCTGATGGCTGCATGAAACGAAGCAGATTTACACCGGGAGGACCCCGTATGACGACCAAGTACACCGATGCGCCGCGCACGCGCGTCATGACGCCGGCATCCCTGAACAACGGCGTTCACGAAAACCATTCCATCGGCCAGACCATGGCCATCGCGCCCAAAAAAGGCCTGTTCGATGACATTTCCATTCCCCAGATCATCGCCGGTGCCGCAGCTGCGGCCACAAGCGTTGCGCTTGCCTCCAAGATTGGCATCGCCGGCTCGGTGATCGGTGCCGCCGTGAGCTCGGTCATCACCGTCGTGTCTTCGCAGGTCTATCGCCACTTTATCTCCGCCAGCGCCGAGGCTATCAAAGGAACGCACGCCGCCGTCGACTATCCCGCCGGCGCCTACGAACCCGTTGAGTCCAATGCCGACGAGCACCTCGGCGGCGCCGCGACCACGCAGGAGATGCGCCAGATTGCGGGACGCGCGACCACGGCCCGCGTCGCCCCCAACAGTCTGCGCGCCAAGGCCGCGGCAGAACGCAGCCAGACGCAAAAGAAGGTCATTATCTTCTCGGTCGCCATTGCAATCGTCGCGGTCATCGCCTGCGCCGGCGCCATCCTTATCACCACTGCCGGCGAGGGTTTGGGCGCACGCCCCGATCCGATTCTCTCGTCGCGCACGACCGAAAACGATACAAACGGCAATGATCAATCGCAGGACCAGCAGGCACAGTCGGGCGAAACGCAGGACAGCTCCACCTCCGCCGATTCGTCTTCGAACACGCAAAACCAGTCGCAGGGCACCGATTCCTCCACGACCAACAATGGCACTCAGTCCGGCACAACTGACTCAAGCCAGACGACCGACGGCTCGCAGCCGAGCACGGGCGACCAGACGGGCGGCAACACATCGGGAGCAGGTACGACCGACAGCGGCAACACCAGCAGCTCAAGCGGCACCGCATCCGGCACGACGTCTGATAGCTCGAGCCAGGGCACTACATCGGGCAACTAGACGCTCCATTCCACTGATAGACGACCTGCATAGCGGGCGCGAATCGACTACGGTTCGCGCCCGTTTGCCTTAGGCGCCGTCATGGCAAACCCCGGGCGATGGTAAGATGCTCTACGTGTGTAAAGAGGAGATTTGCCATGAGCAAGACAATAGTTAAGCCCACGCTTTCGCTGGGCAACCACATCTATCTGTATCGCCTGCTGCGCGACGCAATTGGATGCGGTAAGCAAACGTTTATGACGCAGGTCGAGGAAGCGCTCGCCGCCGGCGATATGGCCGCCTACGACCTGGGTTTTGAGTCCACGCGCGAATTGCTCGAGGAGCTCGACGACTGCATTAAGCTGACCGTCTTTAAGGGCGGCCGCCTGTATGCCACCGTCATCGCCAACGAAGCTTGGGATGCGGCCCTTGCCAAGGGTGAAGACAAGCCCAAGGCCGCCAAGGGTGCCAAGCAGTCCTACAAGAAGAAAAAGCGCGGCGAGAAAGACCTCAAGGCCGTGCGCCCCAAGCATGTCAAGCGTCCCGAGCCCGAGCCCGCTGTTGAGGTTGAGGCCGCGCCGGAGCCCGAAGTAGAGGTCGAAGTCGTTGTTGAGGCAACGGCCGAAGTTGAGGCCATCGCCGACGCGGCAGTAAACTCCGAAATTGCCTCCGAGCAGGAAGCAGCTACCGAGCAGGGTGCCGAGTCCGCCGAGGAGTCAAACGAGACCCCTGCGCCGGCAGCCGAGGAACCCGCCGATCAACCTGCGGCACCCGCCTTCCAAAACAGCGATGTCTTTGGCGATGGTCCCGAAGATGACCAGGCCGACGAGCCAGCGGAGCAGGACGCTGCCGAAGCAAAGCCGGAACCCGAGGTGCCTCAGCCCGCCATTTCGCTCACAGTCGTTTACGACCCCGAGAACGCCAACGCCGGCATCACCACCATGGCGTCCACGCCAGTCGAGGCAAAACCGAACGCAGAGGGTGAAAACGCTCCACAGGCCGAAGCTAAACCCGTAACCGCAGATGCGCCCGTGACCACCGAGCCTGCTGATGTTACAGCCATGCCGAAGACGACCACCAAGCCTGCGCTTGCTGCCAAGCCCGTCGTCGAACCCGTTCGCACGCCGGAGCCCGCACCCGCACCGACCCCGGTCCCTGCACCCGCAGCACCGTCCATCCCCGAGGACTTCCCCGTTGACTTTGCGACCGAAGTCTTCTGCCCTGGCCCGCTCCTGCACCAGCTGTCGACCTATCTCCCCTACGGCGCCGACACACTCGGCATCGTCGGCGAGTATTACTGGATCGCCCGCGAGCGCGGCACCATCGAGGCCGCACGCAACCGCGCAAGCTTCCCGCTGCGCTACACGCAGGCCGGCGAGCGCCGCGAAGTGACCGTGCGCATCCGCCGCAACACCGCCGGCGGCCTCGGCGCCGCCTGGGCCATCGACAAGGTCGAAGAATCCGAGCAGTAACGACAAACGGCTCAAATCCAAATCAGGATTTGAGCCGTTTTATTGTGTCAATCAGGCCGCGCTCAGCTGCAAATGGACACAATGCCCATGCGCCTATTTACGAATGAGCGCATATCCCTCAAAGGGGCGAAGTGCCTGCAGGTCCTCAACATCCCCATAAGAGCGCAACAGCACGTCCCACTCCCCTTGAGCCAGCAGTTCCCGGACTTCCGGGCCCACTTCGCTCATATCATCGGAGAAATTGGCAACCACAAGCATCGATCCAGGCGCGGACATGTCTTCGATCGTCGCCACCGACGCATCATAGGGTTCTCCGACAGGAAGATTGCCAAATCGCCCATACGCGAGCACGGGCGCACTGTCCGCGTCAACAAAACGGACCTTGCCCGTCGCCACCACAGGCAACTCGTGCCGCAGCTCATTCACCTGACGATAGAACTCAAAAATTGAATTCGAAACGCCCACTTCGAGCTCCGCCGTTATCTCATCTTGGCAACAATCCTTCGCATCGCGAGCCATCGGAACCCAAGGCTCAGCGATCGAAAAACCATGGTGCACCTCGCCATTCCACTGCATAGGCAGACGGCCGTTATCGCGCGAATGCATGTTGATGATCGCGAGCGCATCTTCAGGCGTTTTGCCCCGCTCGACCAGAATCTGATAATAGTTGCGGCTCTCGACATCGTTGAACTCTTCGATACTCGTAAAGTGTGCGTTGGTCGAGCCCAGCTCGTCACCTTGATAGATATAGGGCGTGCCGCGCAACAGGTCCATAAAGAGCGCGAGCATCTTTGCCGCGGGAATGCGCAGGGAACCGTCGGTCCCAAAACGCGAGAGGGCGCGTGGCTGGTCGTGATTGTCCCAGAACACGGCATTCCAACCACCGCCCGCCTGCATACCCTCCTGCCAGGCGGCAAGAGTCTTTTGCAGCAGCGCGAAGTCAGGAACCTTGTTTACCCACTTCCTCCCGTTCTCAAAATCGACCTTAAGATGATGGAAGTTGAAGGTCATAGCGAGCTCGTGGTTTTGAGGCTGCGTATATCGAATGCAAGCCTCAAGGCCCGTCGAATTCATCTCTCCGACCGTCATCATGCCCTCGATGCCGCTCTCACGCACCAGCTCCTGGATGTAGCTGTCCACACGCTCACCGTCCGTGTAAAAGCGGCGACCGTCGCCCTCGTAGTCGTCTTCCCATGAATCTGGCTTATCGATTAGATTAATTACGTCGAAGCGAAAGCCGTCAACGCCCTTCTCGCGCCAAAAACGCAAGACATCGGCAACCTCGTGCCTCACTTCAGGATTTTTCCAGTTGAGGTCGGGTTGGCCCGGGTCAAATAGATGCAGGTACCATTTGCCAACATGAGGTTCCCAGGTCCAGGCGGGACCGCCAAACTTCGAATCCCAGTTGCAGGGAAGCTCACGCGGTGTCCCCTCTTCAAAAATAAAGTAGTCCTGGTAGCGCTTGTCGCCCGCGATGGCTCGCTGAAACCACTCATGCTCGCTCGAAACATGGTTAAATACCATGTCGAGCATAATGCCGATGCCGCGCGCATGCGCCTCGCGCGAAAGCTCTTCGAACTCCTCCATGGTTCCAAATCGCGGATCGATGCTTCGGTAATCGGCCACGTCGTAGCCGTTGTCCTTTTGCGGCGAGACAAAAAATGGGGTTATCCAGAGGTAATCAATGCCAAGCTGCTTGAGGTAGTCGAGCTTTTGCGTGATGCCGGGCAAATCGCCCCAGCCGTCGCCATTAGAATCGTTAAAGCTCTTGGGATAGATTTGGTACACGACCTTATTACTGATATCGAGCATTGCTCGTCCTCGCTCATCACCAGGGAATATGAAATACAAGAGCGCCGCTGATGGGCAAAGCCACCGCGGCGCTCGTAGGGCACGTAGGGTTACTTATCCTGAGCGGCCAACTCCGCGCGAATCTCGGCGGCACTGGCCTCGGCCTCCTCGCGAATGCCCTTCTTGGAGCCCACGATAACCGTCAGAACAAAAGGAACGACCAGCACGATGAGCATACAAACCGCAAACATCGCCCAGCTGTCAGGCTGCATCGAAAGGATTCCCGGCAGGCCACCGACGCCAACGGCGTTTGCGGTGCAGTTTGTCACCACGCTCAAAAGACCAGCAAGGGAGGAGCCAATCATGGCACACACAAACGGGAACATGTACTTTAGGTTGACGCCGAACATGGCAGGCTCGGTAACACCCAGGTAGCAAGAGATGATGGCGGGGATATTTACCTGCTGGTCACGATCGTTGGAACGCTGCAGGTACGCCATGCCCAATACAGCCGAGCCTTGCGCGATATTGGAAAGCGCGATCATGGGCCAAAGCATAGTGCCACCAAAATCGGCAATCAGCTGCAGGTCGATGGCGTTAGACATGTGGTGCAGGCCGGTAATAACCAGCGGCGCATAAAACGCACCAAAGAGAGCGCCGAACAGGGCACGGAACGGGCCGGTGATGCCGGCGTAAATGATGGCGGAGATACCGCTACCGAGCCACCAGCCAATGGGTCCCAGGACAAAGTGGGCGGCCATGACGGCAAGCAGCAGGCTGCAGAACGGAACGACGATCATCGAGACGACCTCGGGCGTGATCTTGCGGAAGAAACGCTCCAAGAAGCCAAGTGTAACTGCGGCGAGAATCGCAGGGATGACCTGCGCCTGATAGCCGATCATATTGACCTGGGCAAAGCCAAAGTCCCAATGCGGAATCTGATCAGCCGGCGTGCCGGCAACGGCATAGGCGTTAAGAAGCTGCCCGGAGATGAGCGTCAGGCCCAAAACGATACCGAGCATAGGCGTGCCACCCATCTTTTTGGTGACCGACCAACAGATGCCTACTGGAATGCCAGTATGGAAGACCGCCTCGCCAATCAACCATAAAAAGCTGTCGACGCCAGCCCAAAATTGACTCAGCTGCACGAGCGTCTGCGTACCGTCGCCAAACACATACAACGAATCGATGCAATTGCGGAAACCGAGAATGAGGCCGCCGACGATAACAGCGGGAATGATAGGTGCAAATACCTCGGCGATAACCGTCATGGCGCGCTGAATGGGATTCTGGTTTTGGACGGCGGCAGCCTTGGCTGCGTCCTTGCTCACGCCCTCGATTCCGGCGATCTCAGTAAACTCCGAATAGTAGGCTTTGACGTCGTTACCAATGATGACCTGGAACTGCCCAGCCTGCGTAAAGCTGCCCTTGGTATATGGAAGCGCCTCGATAGCCGGCACGTCGGCCTTCGATTCATCGTTGAGCACGAACCTCATGCGCGTCATACAGTGGCTCACAGCGGCAATATTGTCCTTGCCTCCCACCAGCTCGAGCAGCTTGGTCGCGTCGTCCGCATACTTGCCCATGCGTTCCTCCTTTTGCGTTATTCGATAGAACCGTAGGTGGCCAACCTATCTATTGGATAGCGACTTATTTGAATAAGTTGCTATCCAACAATTAGTTTAATCACGTTGATTCTATGTTGCTTGACTTATTTGAATAAGTGGATGAACGGTCGTTTTTGCGCGGTGAACGGCAGGCATCATGCTCGAACGGTATACTAAAGCACAACTTATTTAAATGATTCAAAGGATAGCCATGAAAGCCATTTGGCAAGGTATTTACAACGATATCAAGAACGACATTCTTGAGGGGACGTATCCGTTTCAGTCGTTTCTCCCCTCCGAGGCCCAACTCGTCCAAAAATACGAGTGTTCGCATAACACACTTCGACGCGCGCTCACTGCGCTCGCCGACGAGGGACTGGTGCAACCGATTCACGGCAAGGGCGTCCGCGTCATCTGGCGCCCACGCAGTCGCGCCCTGTTTGAGGTTGGAGGTATCGAAACATACGACGAGTCCGTCAGACGCATGGAGCTTGATTCCGAAACAAAGGTGACGCTCTTTGAGCAAGTCAAAGCAACCGAAAAGGCAGCCCACAGAACGGGGTTTGAAATCGGGTCAGATCTCATTCATCTCGAGCGCGTTCGTTCCATAGCCGGTTGCCCAGTCATTCACGATGAAAGCTATTTTTTGGCAAGCGACGTACAGGGGCTCGATGCCGATAAGGCCTCAAGCTCCATTTATCGATATCTCGAGCAGGACCTTGGCCTTAAGATTGCCCAAAGCAGTCGCCAAATAACCGTCGAACCCGCCACCAAGCGCGACTATGAGCTGCTGGACCTTCCCGAAGGCTGCTACATGGCCGTTGTGTCCAACCAAGTCTTTACCGCCGCCGGAGAAATGTTCGAATACACCTGTTCGCGACACCGCCCCGACTACTTTATCTTTCACGATATCGCTCGACGCAAGTAGCAATGAAAAACGGCTCAAATCCAAACCCGGATTTGAGCCGTTATTACTACGCATCTGCGATGTTACGTAACCAAACCAGCAATAAACCTAGTCGCGCGTCAGTTTCCTGTGGACGCGATGCGGCTGGGCTGCGTCCTCGCCCAGGCGCTCGATGCGGTTGGCCTGATAGGCCTCGAAGTTGCCCTCGAACCAGTACCAGTTGCCCGGGTTCTCGTCGGTGCCCTCCCATGCCAAGATGTGCGTGGCGACACGGTCCAGGAACATACGGTCGTGGCTAATGACGACCGAGCATCCCGGGAACTCGAGCAGCGCGGCCTCAAGCGAGGACAGGGTCTCGACGTCCAAGTCGTTCGTGGGTTCGTCGAGCAGCAGCAGGTTGCCGCCCTGCTTGAGCGTGAGTGCCAGGTTCAGACGGTTACGCTCGCCGCCAGAAAGCACGCCGGCGCGCTTCTGCTGGTCCTGGCCCTTAAAGCCAAAGCTCGCCACGTACGCGCGGCTCGGAACCTCGGTCTCGCCGACCATCATGTGGTCCAGGCCGTCCGAGACGACCTCCCACAGGTTCTTATCGGGGTCGATGCCGGAACGGTTCTGGTCGACATAGGAGATCTTGACGGTCTCGCCCACCTCGAGCTCGCCCGAAGTCAGCGGCTCCAGACCCACGATGGTCTTGAAGAGCGTAGTCTTACCCACGCCGTTGGGGCCGATAACGCCCACGATGCCGTTGCGTGGCAGGGTGAACGAAAGGTCATCGATGAGCACGCGGCCATCGAACTCCTTGTGCAGGTGATGGGCCTCGAGCACCTTGTTGCCCAGACGCGGTCCCACGGGGATGCGGATGTCGGTCCAGTCGAGCTTCTGGCTTGCGCGGGCCTCTGCCTCCATCTCCTCGTAGCGAGCCAGACGGGCCTTGTTCTTGGCCTGGCGGGCCTTGGGCGAGCTGCGCACCCACTCGAGCTCGGCCTCCATGCGCTTGGCGAGCTTGGCATCACGGTTGCCCTGCGCCTCGATACGGGCGGCCTTGGTCTCCAGATACGTGGAGTAGTTACCCTTGTAGGGATAAAGGTGACCGCGGTCGACCTCGCAGATCCACTCGGCAACGTTATCCAGGAAGTAGCGATCGTGCGTGACAGCAAGCACCGCGCCCTGATAGTTGTGCAGGAAGTGCTCGAGCCACAGGATCGACTCGGCGTCCAGGTGGTTCGTGGGCTCGTCGAGCAGCAGCAGGTCAGGAGCCTCGAGCAGCAGCTTGCACAGGGCCACGCGACGGCGCTCGCCGCCGGAAAGTACGTTGACCGGCATGTCGGAATCGGGCAGCTGCAGAGCGTCCATGGCCTGGCCGAGCTTGGAATCGATATCCCAGCCATCGGCGGCGTCGATCTCGTCCTGGAGCTTTCCCATCTCGGCCATGAGGGCGTCCATGTCGCAATCCGGGTCGCACATCTCCTCGCCGATCTTGTTGAAGCGATCGACCTTGGCGATCATGTCGCCAAATGCCATGCGCACGTTCTCGATGACGGTCTTGTCGTCGTCGAGCGGCGGCTCCTGCTGCAGGATACCCACGGTGTAGCCGGGGGTAAGCCTGGCATCGCCGTTGGAGACCTCCTCGATGCCGGCCATGATCTTGAGCAGGGTCGACTTGCCCATACCGTTGGGGCCCACGACGCCGATCTTGGCACCGGGGTAGAAGCTCAGGGTCACGTCGTCAAGGATTACCTTGTCGCCATGGGCCTTGCGAGCCTGATACATCTGGTAGATAAACTCCGCCATATGCCTGTTTTATCCTTTCTACCTGCTGTTTCCCTGTTCTTGATTCGCTTTAGTGGAAACGAAATGAGAAAACCAGCTCTGAAACGTAACGAAAAAAGGGGCATGGTTGCCCATACCCCCTAATACTACCTGGGAAAAGTCCCCCGGAACATACTATGAACTGCGTACGCTAGTTTTCCGCAACCTTAACGAGCGGCTCGCTGCGATTTGCGCCACAGCAGATACGAGTAGACGTAGACGGCTCCGGCGGATCCAAACGCCAGGACTGCAATCACCGCGGCGACGACTTCACTCGAAAGCACCGCACCTGCCACGCCCATCGCAATCAGGCCAACACCCAGCACCATAAAGCAGGCACCGCCAAAGCGCTGCGTACGGCGCCAGTTCTCGGGATCGGCAAGTGCCCAAGGCGTCTTGATACCGAGCGTATAGTTCTGCTTCACACGCGGCAAGTAGTTGCCTACGCCGATGAACAGCAAACCGATAGCACCGGAAATCAGCACATTGACCGAACCGACCGCCGGCACCACGCCCCAGACCGTAAGCTCACCCAACCAGCTTACGGCACACATGAACAAGGTGAAGGCGATTACGAAGCCCTGGTAGAACTTGCCCGAGGTTCGATATGCCTCACCTTTGGGGTCGATGCGCGGCACCACGCAGAACATTGCGAGACACACCAGGGGCAACGCGCCGAGCGCGGAGGCCATCCAGCTGGGACCCCAACCGTCGACGGCACCGTTCGCGCCCCAGTGCGTGGGAATCTGCGCAGGCAAGCTCGGCATCACCATGAGGTGCGCTACGACATTGGCGACGCACAGAGCGACCAGCGCAATCCACACGCGCGACGATACCCCTGTGGGGTGAATGCCCTTGTTTTCGTTATTCATCCTTATCACCTTCATTGTTTGTAAAACCCATAAACCAGCCAATTAAATCCTGCATGACGGTGGTGTTTAAGCTGTATACGATGTTTTGGCCATGGCGCTCGTCGGTCACCAACCCGGCGTTTTTGAGCGTCGCCAAGTGATGGCTCAGCGACGGCTTACTGATATCGAAATGCTCGGCAAGCTCCCCCGCCGTGCAATTGCCCTCGCGCAGCAGTTCCAAAATGTGACGTCGCGTTGGATCGGCAAGCGCCTTAAAACCCTCTCCCGGCATAGGACCTCCTCTCATCATCTCTCATGACGTGCACACTATACTCGATATTTAGATGTTTGTCTAATTATCTAATACAGGAACATCTATAGAACATTCGTTCGTATTTAGCTACAATGGAAGTTGAAGCAGATGGGCCAGCTCCCTCTACCCGAGAAGGAGATGGACTATGAGTATTGACGATGTCCTGACGTTGTTATTGCTTGTAATCGCGGCTGTGGAGCTCGGCATCCACATTGGAGGTCGAATGAAATAGCCGCCCCCGCGTAATGCGAAGACGGCCACTTCTCACGCCATAAACGTGTTTCGGAGTTGGCCAACCCGCTGCAACGGGTGCCATCTGCTTCAATCTTATGCGAATCCCGATCCCATTTCAACAAACCCCAAGGGCTCAAATGAAATCGCGATAATACCTATAATGACGATAGCTAAAACACGATTCGCTTCCCCATCGGAGGATGTCTATGACCGAAAACGCTACTGCTCTCGTCGAGACGCGCGATACCAAGCTCGAAATCATCATGGGCCGCGAGGCACTCGACAAGCTCGCCGATGCTACGGTACTGGTGCTCGGCTGCGGAGGCGTGGGCTCCAACTGCTGCGAGGCACTCGCCCGCGGCGGCATCGGACATTTCGTCATTCTGGATAAGGACATCATCGCGCCCAGCAATATCAATCGCCAGGCCATCGCCTTTCACAGCACCGTCGGCAAGCGCAAGGTTGACGTGATGGAGGCCATGATCCACGATATCAATCCTGCCGCCACCGTCATCAAGCGAACTGAATACCTGTTGAGCGATAACATCGACGAGTTCTTTGCGAGCGTTTTGGAGCAGACGGACGGCAAGCTCGACTACGTCGTCGACGCCATCGACACCATCTCGGCCAAGCTCACCATTGCCAAATATGCTCAGGACCACGACATCCGTTTGGTTAGCTCCATGGGCGGGGCCAACAAGCTCCATCCCGAGTGCCTCCGCTTTGCCGACATCTTCGATACGGTACGTGACCCCATGAGCCGCATCATGCGCAAAGAATGCAAGAAGCGCGGAATCAAGAGCCTGCACGTGCTGTTTAGCTGCGAGGAATCGGTTAAGACCCAACCCCGCGACCCGTCCAATATCCACGAGCGTACCGAGTTGGGCACCGCCAGCTTTATGCCGCCCATCATGGGCCAGATGATCGCCGGCGAGGTTATCCGCCAGATCAGTGGGCGTGGTACCGAACGCGTGCGCGCCGATGGCCAGCGCCTAGACTAGTGGAGCGCGCCGAGATGGGGCCCCAGTTAATTGATGCACACTGCCATCTTGATTTAATGGCTCACCCGGACGCCGTTGCCGATGAGGCGACGGCACTGGGCTTGGGTCTATTTGATTGCGGCGTCGATCCACGCGACTTTTCGGCCGCAAACGAGCGTGCCCGTCGCCAACCAGGCATCATCGCCGGCATTGGGCTTCACCCCTGGTGGCTCGCCGACGGCCGCTGTGGTTCTACCGAAGTCGATCTGCTTTGCGAAGTTGCCGCCCAAGAGCGCCACATCGGCGAAGTCGGACTCGACTTTTCCGAGCGCTTTGCCGGAAGCGAGTCGCTGCAAATACAGGCACTTGACCGGCTCTGCGATGTGCTCGTGCAGCGTCCTCTTGCCGGGCGCGTGATATCAATTCACGCCGTTCGTTCGGCAGGAACTGCGCTGGACGCCCTAGAATCGCACGGGCTACTCATCCCAAACCCCGACTCCCCCGCTATCATCTTCCACTGGTTTAGCGGCACTTCGGACGAACTCGTCCGCGCGCGTAATGCGGGCTGCTATTTTTCCGTCAACGAACGCATGCTCGCATCTAAACGAGGACGCGAATACGCACGACAGATTCCACTCGACCGTCTACTGCTCGAGACCGATGCGCCGGCCGAGCCAAACACAGAAACAAGCGCGCAATTGCTCATCAGATCGCTCACAAGGACCTCAGAACGCATCGCCTCGCTCAAAAAATGTGACATAAAGCGCATCGAATCGGCAGTTTTAGCAAATGCGCGCTCTGTTTTTGACCTTCGCTAACCCCTGTGGGCAAAAATGCCAAGGGACATGCGAATCGCACAACGCAGTCCTTATTGGAAGGCGGTACAGTTCGGCGGCATTACACCAATTCGTGCATGAGATCACGGTTGCGTGTATACAATTCGTCAAAGATATGACGACGCGACGCATATAGCTCGTGGGCAGTCATATCGGGCACGATTGTTTGCGCAACGCCAAGGACTCGGGCGAGTTCATCCCATGATGTATAGGCGCCACCTGCGAGAGCTGCCATAATGGCATCACCGAAGCATGCGCCCACCGTAACCTTGGCAACCGAGACCTCGCGCCCGCATACGTCGGCGATAGCTTGCATCCAAATTGGATTCTTGGTTCCACCTCCGACAAGCATAATGCGCCCAATTGGCAGTCCATGCTCTCGCTCGATAATGTCGACATGGGATGCAACGGTATACGCGACGCCTTCCAAGGCGGCGCGAACCATATGGGCTCGCGTATGCCTTCCGGTCAGGCCAAAGAAGACGCCACGCGCCTCGGGATCGTTGAGCGGAGTACGCTCCCCCGCAAAGTACGGCAGACACAGGAGCCCATCGGCACCCGGCGCCACATCGGCGGCATCATGCGCCATAACCGAATATGCATCGGGGCCACCGTGGCCCTCGGCCTCTACGGCGTCGCGATACAGCTCTTGGCGCAGCCACGATGTGAGTGCACCCGCTGTATTGGTCCCCGCGCAGATCCCGTAAGTTCCGGGAATGATAAACGTCCCTGGCCACAGGCGAGCATCATCGACCATATGATCAGCTAAGTAGATGAAATACGCCGTGCTCCCCAACTGAACCATCATATCGCCGGGACGGAATACACCCGTCGAAATGGCCTCGGCACCAGAGTCGCCCGTTCCCACCAAGACAGGTGTCCCTGCCACGAGCCCCGTCGCCTCAGCCGCACGCTGCGTAATCACCCCGGCAATATCGGTAGCCGACATTACCTCCGCCATCTGGTCAGGCCGGCAGAAACGAGCACATTCCCGAGCATCAACCTTCCAAGTGTAGCGATCGTATAGGGGAAGAAAATCCTCCGCCAAATAACGGTCCACCGTAAAACGCCCCGTCAACTTCGCGCACAGAAACGATGACGCCGTCAGGAACTTCGCGGCACGTTCGTGCACCTCGGGCATATTCTCCTTAAACCACAAGATCTTTGGAGCAATATCTGACGAACAGGGATCGCGCCCGAAAAGCTCGCGTGCGCGATCTGGCCCATATTCGGAAAGAAGCTCGTCAATCTGCGGCTTCGAACGTGCATCGACTCCATATAAAATCGCGGGTGCCAGCGCGTTGCACTCGGTATCGACCGGTACGCAGTCGCAACCCAATGCGGAAAGGCCCACGCATCCAATCTGCGCCGCATTAACCCCCGATCGCACCACCAGCTCGCGCGACAAGCGGCAAAAATCTCCCCACCAAACTGCCTCCGCATCATGCTGGTACCATCCATCACGCGGGTTGTCCGTCTCGTGTCCACAAGAGGCCTGGCAAACGATATTGCATCGATCATCGATTAAAACGCCTTTAGAGGCGCTTGTCCCAATATCAATACCCAGATAGAACGCCATAGGTGCCTACTCCCCTCGCGCCGTACGAGCGGCAGCCATAAAACGAACTACCCGCTCAACATCAACCGGGGCATCCAGCTTTCCGTCGCGCTTTAAGCAGGTGCCGACAAACGCGCCATCGTAGTGAGCAAATACGTCAGCCACGGTATTTTCGCGACAACCGGTGCCACATACCACAGGCACTTCGCCAACACGCTCGCGGACCTCATCGGCAAGCTCGCCCGAAGCACCACGACCGGCAGCCGAACCGCCGATGACCATCGCATCCGGTAGGCAATTAAAGAGAAGTGAATCGGCAATGTCCGCAGTCGTGCGGTCGTTGAGATAAACCTCCCCCTCGCTCGTGATGAAGTGAAAAAGCTTGAGGTCGTCCAGGCGCAGCGCCGTCTTGCGACGCATGGTGTGAGCGAAATCTCGGTTAATCAGCCCGAGATCACCGGCCCAGGCACCGCAAAAATTGCAGCGCGTGAACTGCGCATCGACGGCAGCGCACAGCTCGATTGTGGCATCACCATCGTAAATAGCTTCAGCTCCCCAAGGGGTCGACAAATCATGGGACAGAACCCCGATTACATAGCCCATCGATGCAAGGGTTGAGGGAGAAACGTGCTGCTCATAGGGCATCGAGAGCTCATTGGTAATCAAAATGCCATCGACACCGCCCCGTTGCAACGCTTCGAGATCGCGCTTGGCGGCTTCCACGACCTGCGACACGCTTCCGCCCGGGTAATACAGTGGATCGCCCGGCAGAGGACGCAGGTGCAGCATTCCGATAACCGGCTTTTCGGTCTTGAACATCGAGGTTAGAAACGACATAGCGTTCTCCTTCATAGGGTTATTGCAGGGACGTTACTCCCCCAGCACCTCGACGTACACTTTTCGCTTCTGCGGACCGTCAAACTCCGCAAGATAGATGTTCTGGGCACCTCCACACACGATGTGGCCATCTTGGACGGGAAAGAAGCAGCTGTTTCCACAAATCATGCTCTTGATATGCCCACAGGAGTTGTTGCCGGTGGCTCCATAGCTCGGCAGGAAGTGTGCATGCGCATAGGGGGCATCTAGCGGGGCGATGCGATCAAGCGTCTCCATAAGATCCGTCTCCACGCAGGGCAGCCCCTCGTTTACCACGATTCCACAGGTCGTATGCGACAAAATAATCGCTGCCAAGCCATTCGTCACCGAGCTGCGTTCAATGGCAGCGTGCACGTCTTCGGTAATATCGATGAACTGGTCCGGAGCAGTCGATAGATAGCTCAATGTCTCGAGCGTCACCATGTTCACTCATCCCCTTCAAGAAAACGCAGGGCATTACCCCAGTAGAGCCTTTCTCGCGCATCATCGCGCATGGACACGGTATCGAGCGCCCGTTTGAGTTTGAACGCACGGAAGCGCGGCGTATTGCTGGCGAACATCACTTGATGCGATAGCGCGCGCTCATACCACAGCGGCCCCATATCGACCGTGAAAAGACGCTGCATCATCTCCTCGGGCGAATCGATGTAAGTGATAGAGGTGTCCGTGTAGCAGTTGGGATACTTGAGCAGCATCGCCACGGTCTCGCGCACCCAGGGCCAGCCAAAGTGGGTCAAACTAAAACGCACATTTGGATGCGTTGCGATTGTGTGCTCAAATACAAGCGGATTACTGCGCGAGAGCTCTGCGCCCGGCTCCCAAGACATGCCGGCATGGAAAACCACCGGCTTGTTATAGCGCTCGCACAGCTCGTAAAGCGGCTCGGCCACGGCATCATCGGGAGCAAAACCCTGCTTTGCCGGATGCAGGCAAAGCCCCTTTGCCCCCAACTCGGTAAAGGCGCGCCCCAATTCGTCTGCGGCACCGCTCACCTGCGGATCTACGCTCGCAAATCCCCACAGACGATCGGGATGCGCGGCAACCAGCATGGCAATCTGGTCATTGGTGCCAAAATGCCCTCCGCATGCCGTGGTTACATCGAGCGGCATGAGCACGCTCTTCTGCACATCGCAGACGTCCATCTCGACTTGAAGCTCATCCCAATCCATGGGGCCCATATGCCCCATACCAAATTCTCGTGACCAAAAACCGAATCCATCAGGCTCATCACCCGGCGTATAGATCTCGCCGTAGAGCATGGGCTGGACCAACATGTCGATAACCATTTCGCACTCCTTTCCAAGCATTTGACCCTAGTACGGCTCAAAAGAGCCGATGACGTGGGACGAAAGCTCGGCGCCCGCCTTCATACACGCCGGAATATCAAGGCCATCAATCACGCCCTTGGTAAACCCGGCGATATACGAGTCACCGGCGCCCACGGTGTTAACGACCTTCTCCGCCGGTACGATCCCGCACTCATAGAAGCGTTCGCCGTCAAAGGCAATGCTTCCCTTCTCGCCAAGCGTGGCAACTGCCACCCGCGGCCCCAACTTCTGTACGTGACGTACCCAATCACGCGGCTCCGGAGTGTCCTCTTCAAACGACATAAACGCATAGTCTACGTAAGGAAAATGAGCCTCGCAGGCATATTCGGGATCCTGGCTGAACACCGAGAAGTCCATAACCACCGTCTTGCCCGCATCATGCCATTCGGGCAGGAGGTCCAAACAATTGCCAAACAGGTCGGTATGAATGATGTCATGCTCTAGGATAAACGCCCGGTCATCTTCATTCGGTCGATATGTCTCCATTACGCCATCGATTGCCTCGAGATGCACGCGATCGACGCCGTCTTTCAATGCCATGAGCATCACCGAGGTGTCGCCATCCTCCACCCGCAGATGTGAGATATCGAACCCCTCAGCGGCCAGCGCCTCTCTCATCTTGTCTCCGTACTCGTCCTTGCCGACAACCGACACGGCGGATACCGAAACTCCCATTCGTGCAAGATGGATACCCCAGTCAATGCCATTACCAGTCGGATAGAACACGCCGATGTTTTGATAGACGTCCGCACAGCAAAAACCAGCCGCGCACGCTTTAATACCCATGGTCTTCTCCAATGTTCAAAAGGGGACCCACCACATGGCGAGCCCCCTTTTCGCGTTTCGCTTATTGTTTTGCATCGGCCGTCCAAAGCCTCATAGCCAGACCGCCGTACGCTTTCTTAAGCTATTCGACGATTGGTGCTCCGTGGCCCCAAGAACCTTCCATGCCGCACACGGTCGAGGCAAACCCGGCAGCAAAGTCGAGCGCACGCTCGATGGCCTCGGCGCCATCTTCACCACGCTTGGCGGAATCGAGATAGCACATCAAAAACGAGGTGAGGAACGAGTCGCCCGCCCCCATGGTGTCCTTCATGTCCGTTACCGGTTTAGCCAGCTGGCGGTAATAACGCTCGCCGTCGTAAGCAATGCAGCCCTCGGCGCCCGCCGTAGCCGACACAAAACGCGGACCCAAGCCCTTCACCCATGCCAGACGCTCGCGAATCTCGTCCTCACTCGCGGCATCCGCCGCACTAAAGAAAGCGAAATCGACGTAGGGCGCAATCTGCTCGTAGTACTCGTCGGTGGAGTCGTCCGAAAAGTCAAAAGAGACCGTGACGCCCGCAGCCTTCAGCTTGGGCAGCTCGCGCTCGGTAAAGCAATAGTTGCCCGAATGAACCACATCGAACTGCTTCATGTACGAAAGGTCAAAGCGATCGAGGACATAGCGCGCATCGCCACGGATACCGCCCTCGTTGGAGCCAAGGAAGACACGGTCACCGTCAACGACGGTCACGCGAGCCGCTCCGTTCTCGCCAATCATCTGCTCGCACTTGTCAAGCTCGATACCCTCATCCTCGAGGCTTGCAATGACATGCTCGGCAGCGGCGTCATTGCCAAAAATGCCCATGTATGCGGAGCGTGCGGCACCGCATTTCTTGGCATAAACGGCGAAGTTCACCGCATTGCCGCCAGGATACATGGTATGGATATGCTCGTAGCGATCGACGACGTTGTCGCCAAATCCGAGCGCGTTAACGTTAAATGCCATGGCCTTTGTCCCTTCTAGTACTCGACAACACCCATATAGCGACGGAAATCGGGATCGTGATCAAACACCTTGCCGCGTGCAGCACGCAGCTCGCAGTTCATGGCATAGAACAGCACCGGGTCCAGATAGGCACGGACGCTCGCCGGCACGGCTTCCATACCGTACTCCTTGGCATCGAGCACCATCAGCGTATCGGTATGCGTCTTAAGGAACGCCAGGGCGCGCTCGTCCATAGCACGGCACTCGCTGGAGCCCATCTGCAGGAAGTAAAAAACGCCATCCTGAGTAGCCTCGAAGGGGCCATGGAAGTACTCGGCAGAGTGGATGTAGCTGCAGTGCTGCCACTGCATCTCCATAAGAGAGCAGATAGCGAAACCGTAGGTCTGGCTAAAGTTGGGACCGCTGCCCAGAATATAGAAGAACTCGTGCTCCTGGCAAAGCTTGGCAAAGCGATCGCCCAGCTCGGCATTTACCTTCTCGCGTGCCGGGGGAAGAATCTTATCCATCTCGGCGATACCGGCATACATATCGGCAAGATCGGCGTAGCCCTCCTGCTGATCGAGCAGCTCTGCCGCAAGCGACAGCGAAATACCAGCGGGGACCTCGGCCTGCGGCACACCCTCGCCCCACGGGTAGACCCACGTGGTCCACTTGCCGGAGTCGATCTTAGATCCAGCGTTGTCGGTCTGGGCGATCACCGTAGCGCCGGCAGCAAGGGCAATCTCGCAGCCCTCGACGACCTCGGGGGTGTTGCCACTGTGGCTACAAGCGATGACCAGGGACTTCTCGCCCAGACGACGCGGACGCATAATGTCGAATTCACGCGCGGTATAGATATACGAAGTGAAGGTGGTTGCCTCGCGCTGCAGAAGCTCATGAGCCGGGATCAAATCGATCATGGAGCCACCGCAAGCAATCCAGTAGACGCTGTCGAACTTGCCCTTCTCGGCAATTGCCTCTTTGATCAGATCGTGTGCGTTCATATCCAGTTCCTTTCTTGTTTGGTCCGCAATCAATGAGATTGGCTGCGTGGCCGATAGTTGTTTTAGTCAATCAGATATTTCTCGAATGCGGCCATGTTCTTGGCATCTGCCGCCGCCGGGTCATCGTAGTAACGACCGTCCGTGATTTCCTGGCCCAGCATGCCGTCAAAACCATGGGCGTTGAGCGTGGCGACGAAGGCGTCCATATCGTGCTTGCCATCGCCCCACACCAGATGGCCATACGGGTCACCGTCGATAAAGTGCATCTCGTGAATTGCCCCATCACCAAAGGCGGCAAACCAGTCCTCGAGCGTCTCGCCTGCAACGCCCATCGCGGTTGTATCAACCATGGGCTGTAAGTACGGGCTCGCGACCTCGTCAATCATGCGCTTCGCATCGGAAACCGTCGTCACAAGGTTACTCTCCTCGGGACGCAGGCTTTCCATCGTAAGCACCAGACCGTGCTCGCCGGCATACTCCGCCAGAATGGACAAGTGCTCGCGGCTGCGCTTCCAGGCTTCCTCGCGATCCTCGTCCCAGTCGCCCCAGCCCGAGTTGACGGACATACGGTCGCACCCAAGTACCTCGGCAAGCTCAATGCCGTGCTTAAAGTACGCCAGGCTGCGCTGTTCATGCAGTGGCTTGCGTGCGCAGTATTGCCAAGGATAGACAACATTCTCGGGGCACAGAGTACGATACCTAAGCCCACGGTCTGCAGCCTTTTTTGCCAGGACCTCAGCCTCAAAGTAGCCCGTGTGGTCGAGCGTCACATGCGGCTCCGCACACCACAGCTCAATGGACTCAAAGCCCAAACGCTGCTGCACATCAAGGAAGTAATCGAGCGACCACATGATGTAGTGGATATTCATGCCCGCAATCTGCTCGCGGCGCAGCGTCGGCTTGGATTCAGACATCTTATGCCTCCTTATTTCGATCGAACACGATTTGTCCGTCCGACATCGTCATATCAACCGCAAGATCGCGTGCGTCGCGATAATCGAGGTCAAACACATCCCGATCGAGCACGCAAATATCGGCAAGCTTGCCGACCTCGAGCGTACCCAGCTCGTCTTCGCGCATCAGGTCGTACGCGCCCCCGGCAGTCCAAGCGCGCAAGAGCTCGACAAGCGTCAGCGCGTTGACCTCATTCACGGGCAGTCCGTCGTCGAAGTATCCGCCGCACGCACTGTAGATTGACTCGCCCAAGCTCGGAATCAACAGCGGTAAATCCGTGCCACAGCACACTGTGCATCCGGAATCTTCCATGCTGCGGCGATTCCAGCTATGCAAAAGTCGCGTCTCGCCAATTTGTCGACGCATCATCGACAGGCAGTCCTCGCGCCTGTCCAGCGTCAAAATCTGCGGATAGACCTCGCAAATTCCACCTAACTTGCCAAACTCGACAAGATCGGTCGGGTCAGAGTTCTCGAGATCGGTAATCGCATGGCGGCGAAGCATCCGTCCATGCTCGTCTCGAGGCAGCGAGGCATAGAGCGCCACGGTGCGGCGAACGGCGCCATCGCCCTGGCAATGCAAGGAATATCGGAAGCCGTCAGCATCAATTGCACGCAGCTCGTTCTCAATCAGATCCCACTCGGGCTCTTCGACAACCGTCTTGCCGGCAGCTCCCGCATCGGCCGTGTCCTCATAGGGGTCTATCATCTCGGCAAGCCCCGCCCATACGCCGCGATCGGTCATACGGTTGAAGCCAGAAAAACGAACGAACGGTCCCCGGAAGCGCTCTCGCGCCTCGCGGGCATATGCCAGATTTGCACCGGCACCCACCGGCTGCGACATCATAGAGACGCGAACCGTCAGCTCACCAGATTCCTCACGGCGAGCCATTTCGTCGGCAAAGCCGTAGTAGTCATCAAACGCCATCTCCTTGATGGCGGTAACGCCGCGCTCGTTAAGCATGCTCATGTAGTCCGAATACCCGGCGCGCACCTCGGGTAGCGCGAGGAAATCGCTCATCATGCGCCAGATCTTCTCGGCATAGCACGCCTGGGGTGTAAAGCCGTATCGCGCACTGGCGGCAGCATTGAGAACGCAGGTCTCCGCACCCGGTGTAAAGCAGACGACAGGGATATCGCCAAAACAATCGTCAAACACAGCTGCCGTATTTGCGTTCTCGGCATCCGATGCCAACGTTTCGGGCATGTTGTGGCCAAAAGCCGCCGCACAATCCGGATGATCATCTTTCCATGCACGCAAGAGCGACACGGCCTCTTTGGCATCGGCGACGCCGGATAGATCAGACCCCAACGTCCGCAGCGCCCAGCCCGTATAGAAGGTATGCACATCGATCAGGCCAGGCATGACGGTGCGGTCGCCCAGGTCAACTACCTCGTCCGCTTGGGTCAAATACGAAGCTACCTCACACTTGGTGCCAACAGCCTCAATTCGATTGCCACGGACCGCTACGAAACCTTCAAACGGCAGGTCCACCGTACCAGTAAAGACGCTCTTAGACGTCAGGACCGTCAAACGATCAGACATCACAACCACCTACATCGGAAGCATGCCAGAGATTGCCGTTACGATCAGGCCAAAGACGACCATGAAAATGAAGAACTTCCAAATGGTCTTCCACCATTGGCCAAACGAAATCTTAGCCACGGCAAGGCCAGCGACCGTCATGCCCGCCACGGGACTGATGGTGTTGATGGTCTGATTAGCAAACTGGAGCGCGGTAACGGCTGCCTCGGGATTGAGGCCCATAAGCTCGGTCAGGGGGCCCATAACAGGCATGGTGAGCGCCGCCAGGCCAGAACTCGAGGGAACCAGCAAAGAGAGCAGGCCAAGGACGATATACATAAACGTGGTGTAGACGGCGGCGGGTGCACCGGCGAGCGCAGTAGCGAGCGCCTGGAGGATGGTGTCGATGATCATGCCGCCCTCGGCGATGACCAGAATACCGCGAGCGATACCGATAACGATAGCGGCGTACGCAAAGTCGGCGAGACCTTTAACGAACTCCTCAGCAATCGTCTGCTGGTCAAGACCGCCCAGGATACCGGCAAGCAAGCCCATGCCAAGGAACACGGCGGAAATCTCATTCATGTACCAGCCCTGGGTAACAAGACCCCAGACGATAATGCCCATACCGCAAGCAAAATCGATGAGCACGAGCTTCTGACGGATAGTGAACTCTTCCTCGATGGAGGCATCGGTCACGGAAAACTCAATACGCTTGAGCTTATCGTCCTCGTACACAATGGACGACTCGGGGTTTTTCTTTACGCGCATGGCGTAGCGCATGGCCCATGCGATACCGACGGCAGTGAAGATAACCCAAGAAACGGCGCGCAGCCACAGTTGCGGATTACCCTCGATGCCAATGATGCCTTGGGCGATCAAAACATTAAACGGGTCGATGGTCGAAGCACAATATCCCAGGTTAGGACCAAGGAAGCAGATGATGAATGCCGTCATCGAGTCATAACCGATACCCATCATGATGGGAATGAAGATGGCATAGAACGGCAGGGCTTCCTCAGACATGCCAAACGTAGTGCCGCAAATGGACAGCAATGTCATCGTGATGGGAATGATGAGAATGTCCTTGTTCTTGAGCTTTTTAATCACACGGCTCATGCCGGCATTCAAAGCGTTGGTCTTGGTGATGATCGCGAACGATCCGCCAATCAATAAGACGAACGCAACGACGTCGGCAGCCTCTTGGATACCCTTGGTGGGCGCTTGCAGAACCGCGAAGATATCCTGGCCCAGATTGATGGTCTCGCCGGTCTCGGAATCGGTGTAGTTCTTATCGACCTGTTCATAGGTTCCAGCAACGGCGACTTCACGCTCGCCCGCCGCTGTCGAAATCGTCTTGCGCTGATACTGACCAGAGGGAACGATCCAAGTCAGGACCGCAAAGACAACGATCAGCAAGAACATGATCGTATAGACATGCGGTAATTTGAACTTAAAACGTCTGTTTGTCTTCTTCGCCTTCGTATCTGACATAGATACCTCCAAAGAACTCGAGACTGCATCGCATCTCGCTTCAACGTTTGCACAATGCAAACGTTCTATGACGTCCCATAGATTACCAGCAGCTTTTCCCTTCATCAAGATTATTTCAAACTGATTGCCGCAACGCGGTTGAACGGTCGCGTTTGCGCCATGAACGGTATGGAAACGCCCGGTGAGATAATCCACCGGGCGTTTGCATTCGCAATGTCCTAGATGTCAAAAACGTAGCGAGACCCAACGATCCGCTGACGACCGATGATAAACGGCCGCCGCTGCTCATCGAAAAAGAAGGCTTCCATATAAAACAGGGGTTCGCCAACGGGAACTGCCAACAGTCGAGCGACCTCGGGCGACGCGCACGCGATCTCGAGCGTGCACGGGTCGGTAAACGCGGGCGTGCGGCCCGTCCGGTTGCGCACGAACTCAAAAATGGATTGGTTAGATAGAAGTGCCGTTGATAGATAGGCGTTGTCCTCGTAAACATATATGTTGTTCTCGAGCATGACAGGGACGCCATCGGCAGTGCGCACGCGCTCAACGCAAATCAAGTCAGTTCCAACGGGAACACCAAAGAACTGCGCTTCGGTGGAATCCGCCGGCAGTATCTTTCTCGAAATGACACACGCCCCCGGTTCCATTCCGTTAACGCGGCATGCGTCCGAAAAACTCTGGACGTCATCCTTCTGGCGAATCTTGCGCTTGAGCTTGGGGGCATTGACAAACGTGCCTTTCCCCTGTCGCTTCGTTAGATAGCCCTGCTGGACGAGCTCCTCAATAGCGCGTCGCACGGTAACGCGGCCAACTTTATAGCTCTCAGCCAATTCGAATTCGTTGGGTATCCGCGCGCCTGCCTTGTAGGCGCCGGAGTTGATTTCGTTTTTAATGATATCAATGACCTGTTGGTACAGCGGTATCGCTGCTTTACCGTCAGTTGGCCCTTCAGTCGGTGGCATATACCCTCTCCCAGCACAATTAATTCTAAAACGGGCTTAAGGGCATTCAACAAGCCCTTAAGCCCGCATTAGCTTAAAGTATGCTAGGTGTCGCACCAAAATGTTGGCTATTTACTCATCAGACCCGAAAAACGCGCAACTACCGCGCTCCTAAGAAAGCGTGAGCAGCTCCGGCAGCTGGTCGATAATCTTGTCCGCGGCATCCTGGCTAAAGCCAAAGCGTTCCTCGCGCTTGGCAATGACTGTCAGGCCGGCTCGCTTGCCAGCGGTGATGCCAGGCACCGAATCCTCGACGCAGCAGCAGCGATTCGCGGGCAGCCCCAGCAGGTCCAGCGCATGCAGGTAGATGTCGGGCTCGGGCTTGCTCTCCTTAAACTGCTCGCCGCTCACCACATACTCAAAGGCATCCGACAGCCCGCACGCATTGAGCACTTCCTCGATACTAACCATGGGAGACGAGCTGGCAAGTGCCACGCGAACGCCGCGGCGCGGCAGCTCTCGAATCGTATCCACGGCGCCTGGGTTAATCAAAGCCTGATAGTCGCGCGGACGCTTATGAGCCCATTCGTCCCAACGGGCCAACGCTTCCTCGCCAGTGAAATGCCCCTTACCGGCACGCTCAAACCAATCGACCAGCATATGCAGGAAGAACTGATGCGAGGTACCGACCTGCCCATTCAACTCCTCTTGAGTCAGATTAAGCCCAAGCTCCTTGGCAAACGCGGCAGTCTCGCCCAGGTAGTAATACTCGGTATCGACAATCACGCCGTCCATGTCAAAGATAACGGCATCGAACGGAAATGCGGACACGGCACCCTCCCTAACAAAAGGACGCCCGCGAGCAGGCGCCCGAACCATGCATTAATCGGCGATTCTAACCCAGCAGCTTATCCAGCGCCACCGCAATACCATCTTCGTTGTTATTGGCGGTCACCATCTGGGCCACAGCCTTAACCTCATCGACGGCGTTGCCCATGGCAACGCCGGTGCCGGCCCACTCAATCATGGACTTGTCGTTCTGGCCGTCGCCAAACGATACGACCTCACTGGCATCGATGCCGAGTTTGGGCAGGGCACCCTCGAGCGCACGGGCCTTGTCGATACCGGGCGCCGTGTACTCAAAGTACCAGTCGGCCGTAAACATGCCCGAAAGCGTCTGGGTAAAGGGCGCGTACATCTCCTCGTGATGCGCTTGCAGATAGGCCGGGTCGCCCGCAGTGAGCAGCTTGTCCACGGGATAAGCATCAGCGACCTCATGCAGGCTCTCCACCTCGCGGATCTTAAGGTCGCACGCATCGCGCTCGTATTTGACGATGTTTTTCTGCGAGCCATCCGGCAGCGTAATCATGCAGCGGTACGAATCCTCGACATGCAAGTCGCGACCGAGCGAGATCATGGGGATCACACCATAGTTTTGCAGATGATCAATCAGACGGTGCAGTTCGTCAGCCGGCATGGCCTGGTCAAAAAGGACCTCATCGGTCTGAGCGTCGACCACATGCGCGCCATTAAAGGCAACTAGCAGACCGTCATGGTTTTGGAGGTCGAGCTCCTGCGCCAAGGCGTGCAGCCCCCATGCGGGACGGCCCGAAGCCAAAATGAGCTTAATGCCCGACTCCTGCGCCGCAAGCAGCTTCTCGCGCGTACGCGGGCTAATCACTTTCTGGTCGTTGGTGAGCGTACCGTCGATGTCCATCGCGATGGCTTTGATTGCCATATGTGCCTCCTTGCATCGTTTTTATCGCGCACTATCTTATCCGAGCCGGGGCACGTTCGCACAGCGCGCGCATGACGGTTGCAAAACCACCCCATTTGAAACAAACGCAAAAAAGTACTTGCAAAGACGCGTTCTGACATATAAGTTGATAAAAGACCGCCGTTGCGGTTTTAAGTAGATCGAGCATATGAAGTTTGAGTTTTAGCGTGTAAGAGAAGGAAGATCGGCAAAGTACAACCCCAAACGCAATGACAACTTAATGAGGTAACTGCCACATGTGAGGCACCCAGGGCATTGCTGTCTCGATTTTGAGCACGATGCCTTCCGCCTTGCATGGGCCGTTCCATCCCGCCCCTGCAGCAACTGCCTCACGGGCTCATTGAAAACCGCATAGCACCCCAACGTCAGCACATCACCCACGGCAAGCACATCACTCACGACAACCAACACATCAACAAACAGCACGAACATCAACCGATTGGAGAAGCTATGACAAACCACCACGCTGAAGACGGCGATAAGAAAAGCATTCTGGATGCCCGCATTGAGCGAGCATATGCAAACGAATATGACGCCGCCTTTGCCGCCGCGACCATCAAGAACTACGCGTCGCTACCGCTCGCGACGATCTTGGCCGATCACCCTCAACTGCTGAAGCGCTGCACAAAGATCATGGGCGACCCCGACATTCGCAAGCTGACAGACCCCTATGCCCCAAAACGCGACAACGATTCGCACATTCTTACCGTAGGCTGCCTAGCCCATATGCTTACGGCGCTCGACACGAAACTCAAGCTCGAATGGGAACCCGACGAGCGTCATGAACTCGAAAGCAAGCGGAACACCCTGCGCACCGCACTGTTCCTTCCGTTGGACGGCCTCAAGCGCTGCAACGTCGAGCTCAATTCACAGGCGCGGCAAAAGCCCGGGACCACGGGGCAGAAAACTCCTAGACCCCATGTGGCCATCGTCGACCGCAACCGATATAACCGCATGACCGCGCACTTTTCTGCCGAGGGAGCAGCCATAAGGACGCTGATCGACCTGCTGTGCCTCCTGAGCATCAACGAACTATTTGAGGGCTATCTCGCCCTTGTTCCCGCGACGGCACCCAAGTCGGTAGCAAAGATCATCGAGACCTGCAGACGCCAGTTTGAGCGCCATCGCAATGGCAGCGAGATGAACGCCAGCATCGCGCAGTACTACGCGGCTCATTACAAAAATGACGGATGTGCCCCTGTCGAGCATCAGCTGCGGCTCGCCTACACCACGCCCGTCGCAACGCTCCATCGCTTTGGAGTCCTTGGCGCTTGCGAGCCGCACGAACAGGCAGCCTGCCCCACAACCGAGCTCGATCTCAGGCTCGGACGAACCCTGTAGCCCGCCAGCCCCTCCGCGGGCAACAATCCTATTCCACAACACAACCAACAGAAAGGAGTCCTCATGGACACCAATCATTCCCCCATCATCAGCCCCCTCACCATGCGTGAATCCGCCCGAGGTATCACGCTCACCAGCATTTACGATGAGATGCTCGCCCGTCGCGAGCTCTCCGTCATGGGAAACATCGAAACCCCGATGGCCCACGACCTATGCCAGCAGATCCGCCTGCTCGATGCCACCGACCCCAGCCGCCCCATCACCATATTTGTCGCCAGCGTCGGCGGAAGCGTGCGATCGGGTCTTGCGATCTATGACGCCATGCGCCTCGCATCGTGCCCCATCCGCACCGTCTGCCTGGAATTCGCCGCGTCCATGGGCGCCGTGATCTTTATGGGCGGCGACGATCGCCGTATGGCGCCCCATGCAGAGCTCATGATTCACGACCCGCTGATCCCCCAGGGGGCAGGCGGCTCGGCACTTGCGCTGCAGGAAACCAGCCGTCGTCTCATGCAGACCCGCAAGACCCTCACGCAAATCCTCTCGGACCGCAGCGGCCTCACGCCCAAGCGCATCCAGTCCCTCACTGCAAAAGACACCTACCTTTCGGCCGAGCGCGCCGTCGAGCTCGGCTTTGCCCACGAAATCCTCTCGACCACCAAGGAGGTCGCCCATGTCTAACCTCGCCAGCCGCCTCGCCGCATCTGAGTCCGCATCGTCCACCATCCTCGCCAAGGATCGAACGCTTTCCTGCGACACCCGCCAAACGGGACTCAACAACAACGCACTTGTGATCGGCCCCTCGAGAGCCGGCAAGACCCGAAACGTCCTCAAGCCCAACCTGCTGCAAATGAACGCAAGCTACATCGTGCTCGACACCAAAGGCACGCTCTGTCGCGAAGTGGGACCCGTGCTGGCAGCCCACGGTTACCGCGTGCAATGTCTCAACTTCGCCGACCTCAACACCGTCCCGGCCCCTGCGCCCGGCATCGAGCGCTGCGGCTACAACCCCCTGAGGCACATTCGCCGCAAGGCGGACGGCAGGCCCAACCAGCAGGACATCCTCTCGGTGGCAAAGGCCATCTGCCCCATCGAGGACAACAACCAGCCTTTTTGGGATCATGCGGCGGCAAACCTGCTGTCGTGTCTTATCGCCTACGTCACCGAACAGCTACCCGCCGACGAGCAGACGATCAGCTCGGTCATCAAGCTGATCGAGCACCTGCAGGACGGTGCCACGGGTCGATTGTTCGACGACCTGATCACGACCGACCCCCAAAGCTATGCCCTCTCGCTATGGCGGCGCTACGCCATTACGCAAAATGCCGAGCGCATGCACGCGAGCATCGTCGGCATCCTTGCCGAAAAGGTCATGTGTCTGGGATTCGACGGTGCGGCACAGCTCTATCGTGAGTGCCATCAGGTGGACTTCGCTTCCATGGGACACACCCCCCGCGCCCTGTTTGTAACCGTGAGCGATATTGACCGCAATCTCGATCCGCTGACCGGCCTCTTTATTTCGCAGGCGTTTATGGGCCTCATTCGTGAGGCCGATAGGCAGCCCGACGGCAGTCTGCCCGTGCCCGTGCGCTTTATGCTCGATGACTTCGCAAATCTGCAGATCCCCCAGATCGACAACGTGCTCTCGATTATCCGAAGCCGCAACATCTGGGCAACGCTGCTGCTGCAGTCGACCAACCAGCTCGATGCGCTCTATGGCGAGGCACGCGCACGCTCCATCATGGGCAACTGCGACACGCATCTGGTGCTGGCGTTCCAGGATCCCGAGAGTGCCCGGATGTTTTCCGACCGCGCCGACGCGCTGCCCAGCACGCTCATGGCGACGCCGATTGATCGCTCGTGGCTCTTTGTACGCGGTCGCACTCCCGAACAGGTCGAGCGCTTTAGGCTCGAAGACCATCCGCTCTACGGGGAGCTGCCCGAGGCGCAGCGAGGCCATGCGGAGGCCGAGATCTAGGCGCAGGGTTCTCGCAGCGCGCGACGCCCCGGCGATGTTCCACAAAGGCCGTGCGCCCCGGGACCACGGCAAAGCAAAGGGGCCCGCATCCGATAGGATACGGGCCCCTGACTATAAGGCGCGATGCGTTAACAGCAGCGACTACTTACGGTGCGCGCGATAGAACTCGATGAGCGCCTGAGTCGAAGCGTCCTGCTCGGCCTTGGCGGCGTCGTCGTGGAAGGCAGGGGTAATCTGCTTGGCAAGCTGCTTGCCCAGCTCGACGCCCCACTGGTCGTAGGAGTCGATGCCCCAGACCGTGCCCTCGACAAACGTGATGTGCTCGTACAGGGCAATGAGCTCGCCGAGCGCAAACGGGGTCAGCGTGTCGCCGAAGATCGAGGTCGTCGGGCGGTTGCCCTCAAAGCAGCGAGCCGGGACGATCTGCTCGGGCGTGCCCTCGGCACGAACCTCGTCGGCCGTCTTGCCAAAGGCGAGTGCCTTGGTCTGGGCCAGGAAGTTGCCCAGGAACAGCTCGTGGACATCCTGGCCGCTATCGGTTGCGGGGTTGGCAGTGTTGGCGAAAGCGATAAAGTCGGCCGGGACCACCACGGTGCCCTGGTGCAGCAGCTGGTAGAAGGCATGCTGGCCGTTGGTGCCGGGCTCGCCCCAGAAGATCTCACCGGTGTCGGAGGTCACGGCGCTGCCGTCCCAACGGACATGCTTGCCGTTGGACTCCATGGTGAGCTGCTGCAGGTAGGCCGGGAAGCGGTGCAGGTACTGGCAGTACGGCAGCACGGCGTGGCTCTTGGAACCGAAGAAGTTGACGTACCAGACGTTGAGCAGGCCCATCAGCGCGACGGCATTGTTCTCGAGCGGGGTGTTGCAGAAGTACTCGTCGATGGCGTGGAAGCCCTCGAGGAACTGCTGGAAGCGCTCGGGGCCGAGCACGACGATCAGCGACAGGCCCACGGCGGAGTCAACGGAATAGCGGCCACCGACCCAGTTCCAGAAACCGAAGGCGTTGGCGGGGTCGATACCGAAGGCCTCGACCTTCTCGAGTGCGGTGGAAACGGCGACGAAGTGCTTTGCCACGGCCTCGGCGTTCTGCTCATCGGAGCCGTCGATGGCGCCCTGAGCCTTGAGCTGCTCGAGCATCCAGGTCTTGACCTCGCGGGCGTTGGTGAGGGTCTCGAGCGTGGTGAAGGTCTTGGAGACGATGATTACGAGCGTGGTCTCGGGATCCAGGCCCTTGAGCTTCTCGGCCTGGTCGTTGGGGTCGATGTTGGAGATGTAGCGGCAGTCGATACCGGCGTCGGCATAGGGACGCAGAGCCTCGTAGGCCATGACCGGGCCCAGGTCGGAGCCGCCGATGCCGATGGACACCAGATGCTCGATCTTCTTGCCGGTAACGCCCTTCCACTCACCGGAGCGCACGCGCTCGGCGAAGGCATACATGCGGTCGAGGACCTCGTGCACGTCGGCGACGACGTCCTGGCCGTCGACGATGAGCTGGCCCTTCTCGCTTGCCGGGCGGCGCAGCGCGGTGTGCAGGACAGCGCGGTCCTCGGTAGTGTTGATGTGCTCGCCAGAGAACATGGCGTCGCGGCGCTCCTCGAGCTTCACCTCGCGGGCAAGATCGCACAGCAGCTTGACGGTCTCATCGGTCACCAGGTTCTTCGACAGATCGAAGTGCAGGTCACCGGCGTCAAAGCTCAGCTTGTTCACGCGGTCGGCGTCAGCAGCGAACCAGGCCTTGAGGTCGATACCTTCGGCCTCGAGCTTCTCCTGATGAGCCTCGAGCGCCTTCCAAGCGGCAGTCGACGTAGCATCGATAGGTGCGGCAACAGTTGCCATAGAGTCCTCCTCAGCATACGGGCGCACGCCTCCATGCGCCCGGACATTCAGATGCCACTATTCTAGCGCAGGTCAAGACTACAATCAGCGAGCGTTGCCAATCGGCCCCCAAACGGCAACCGATTAAAAAGGGACAGGCTTATTTTGGCAGGTCAAACGCTTTACCAACCAAAAATAACCCGTCCTTTTATGGCAAATATTAGGCCGCGGCGCAGATGCTACCGAGCAACTCACGCAGAGGAGACCCGATGCCCTCCAGCAGTTCGGGCGCGATAATGGCAAAAACGGGAACCTCACCGGTGCCCACGACAGCAGGCGCCTTGCCCTCCGAGAGAATGCATCCATAAGGGACAAAACCGTCTTCGCCGGCATCGAGCGCCGCCATGCGACGCGCGAGCTCGCGCGCAAAGCCAGCAGTATCGGCATCGCCAATCGCCAGGACAAAGTCCACGCCTTCGTCGGTCGCCAGGGCCACGGCTTCGTCGACCAGTTCGTCTCCCCCGTCGCCCTCAAACGAGCCGCAGCGGAAAAGCACACGCTCGAGTAGGGCTCGATCAAGCGAGCCAAGTGCCGCCGAAACAAGCTCATCGCGCGTATGCCTGTCACCGCCCAGCACGACCAGCGCCTTGGTGCCGCCGTAGTGAGCGACCAATCGTCCACACCAGCGAGCCACGTCTCCATCCGCAACAAGGCGCGTCGGCATACCAAACCCATAGTTGACCATCTTTCCCACAACCCTTCCATGCGCATAGGCGGTATCAATCGTTAGGCTCATGCTACGAAGCGAGCTTTTCCGAGCTGTTTCGCGCTCTTTAGAGCTGCGTTAAAACCCAATCCAACCGCACGACCATACCTACCAAAACAAACCAGTCCCTTTTTGACAGGTTTTGACGATGTCCGTGCAAGCGGGTATTATCGAACAGGTATTCGATAAGAACATGTGTTTGATGGGAGGACGTGTGGCGCACGAGCAGCACACCTACATCTGCATCGACCTCAAGACGTTTTATGCCAGCGTTGAGTGCGTCGATCGTGGGCTCGATCCGCTTACCACCAACCTGGTCGTTGCCGACGAATCGCGCGGGCGCACGACCATCTGCCTCGCCATCACGCAGGCCATGAAGGACCTCGGGATACACAACCGCTGCCGTCTGTTCGAAATTCCCAACGGCATCGACTACATCAAGGCCGTACCGCGCATGCAGCACTACATGGAGGTGTCGGCTCAAATCTACGGTATCTATCTGGAATACGTGAGTCCGCAAGACGTGCACGTCTACTCCATCGACGAATGCTTTATCGACGTGACGCCCTATCTAGACCTCTACCATACCAATGCCAAAGGCTTCGCCTGCATGTTGCGCGATGAGGTCCTCGCGCGCACCGGCATCACGGCGACGGTCGGCATCGGCCCCAACCTATTCCAGGCCAAGGTAGCGCTCGACATCACTGCCAAGCACGTACCCAGCCGCATCGGCATACTCGACGACGAGACCTTTCGCAAGGAGATCTGGCCCCATCGTCCCATCACCGACATCTGGGGCATCGGACCCGGCGTGGCAGCACGACTCGAAAAATACGGCGCCTACGATCTGATGGGCGTCGCGGCGCTCGACGAAAACCTGCTTTACGACGAGCTCGGCGTCAATGCCGAGTATCTCATCGACCACGCCTTCGGACGCGAGCCGACAACCATCGCCGATATCCAAGCCTATCGCCCGCAGGCAACCTCAACCACCACAGGACAGGTGCTCTCGAAGAGCTATGCCTACGAGCAGGCCTACACCGTCTTGCGCGAGATGGTCGACAGTGCCGTGCTGGACTTAGTCGATAAGCACGTGGTGTGTGACAGCATCTCGCTCTTTGTGGGCTACGCAAGCGAGCGCGCCGACATACGCCGTCTCGACGCCAGCGGTACGGCGCAGTATATAGACGGATGCGGACACCTGCGCTCGAGCACGTCGAGCATCGAACCCACCGCAACCGCCGGCCCCGAGCTCGCACCCCGTGCGCCCAAGCCCGTCCAGCGCGATGACGAACGCCGACGTTTGGTGCGAGAGGCACAGGCGATTGACGGCATCTTTGTGGGCGAACACGGCGGCAAGCCGCGTGGTGGCTATGCCGCGCTCTTTGCGCACTCCAATGCCTCGCGCAAGCTGCCCGAGCGCACCAATTCGTTTAAGAAGATCATGGGCTATTTCGATGAGCTCTGGGCGCAGACTGTCGATCCCAAACGACCGGTCAAGCGTATCAATCTGGGATTTGGCAACCTCATGCCCGAGGAATTTGCCACCATCGATCTATTCAGCGACGTCGAGGCCGATGAGCGCGAGCGCGACCTGGCGCGCGCCGTCCTGGCCGTGAAAGGCAAGTACGGCAAGAACGCGCTCGTCAAGGGATTAAGCTTTACCGCCGGCGCCACCGCGCGCGAGCGCAACGATCAAGTTGGAGGACACCGTGCCTAAACCCAAACAACAGCCCATGCGCCCGCCGACCGCCTTCGAGCGCCTGGCGGACCCCGAGGGCAGACGCCGCGCAGCCGACCCCAACCTCACTGCCAACGGTGCCGTGCGCGCCAACCGCGCCGCACAGTTTATGCCCTTTGCCGCCCTCACGGGATACTACGAACTCGTGCGCAAGCAGGAAATCACCGTCGAGCAAAAACGTGAGCTCACGGAAGAAAAAGCCCTCGAGCTTTCGCAAAAGCTCGAGGGCCTCAAACGCGGCGACTTGGTGCGCGTCACCTATTACGATACGTACGGCTATCGTAGCCGCACGGGCATTCTCGACGAAGCGTTACCCGCATTCAAGCTGCTCAAACTCAGGGATATCGCCATCAACTTCGACGATATCCAGGACATTGAGCTACGCGGACGAGCCTAGCGACGAGAACGCTTGCGCAAGACGAGAGCAATGCCAAGCACTGCGGCAGCTGCAACCAGCAATCCCAAGACCAGCGTGAGGGTCGAGTCGCCAGCGCGAGGCAGCGAGCCGTCCTTCGGAGTCTTCTTAGCGGTCGTCGTGACGGTGGTCGTGGTGCTGCTCGACTGGTCGTTGCCACCCGTCTGGCTGCCGCCAGGCTGATCGCCGCCACCCGGCTGCGAAGGATCGGTGGGTTCCGTCGGATCCGGAGTACCGGGATCAACCGGATTCTCCGAATTCTCCTTGCGCTGGATCCAGACCTGGCAACCATAGAACGGGTTGGCGGTACCAAGGCACAGACCCTGGTTGGTCACCGCAAAGGTGCGCAGACCATGGTTATACGGATCGTTAAAGCCATTGGTCGTCAGCGTCGTAAAGTTCACGCCGTCCTCGGTCACATACATATCAAAGCCGCGCTCGGCATCGCGCAGGTAACACATGCACGTAAGGACACTCTGCAACTTCTTGAGGTTCTCCTCGCTCAGCAGCTTATCGAGCGCATCCTGAATATCGCTCGGCAGCTCGGTGCCATAGGCATCCTCGTACTGCTGCTTAAGGCTCTCATAGCTATCGAGCATGTCCTGATACTGGTCGGCAAAGGACTTGAAGTACGCGATCTCGCCATCGATCTTCTGGACATAAGCGGCGTCGTCCTCAAAGTCCTGGGACATCGTCGCGGCCTGATCGCAAAGACCGCCCGCGGCATCCTCCAGCGCATCGCTCAGATCGCCAAAGCCCTTAGCAACCTCGGTCTTCTCGTCATCGACATCGACGGCCTTGTTTGAATCATCAACCTCAGCAGCTTCGTTCGAATCATCGACCTCGACGGCCTCGTTTGAATCATCGTCCGCAAGCGTGTTCACGGGAACGATGGGGTCGTCAGGCGATTTCTTGTCGAGCAGGTGATCGAGCAGGTCCCTAAGGCGCTGAACCTGAGAGTCCCACTCCTCGGGCGTCATATCGATAATGTCGCCATTGGAGAACTGGCCGATCGGCTCAAGCAGGCTCGCGGTATCAAAGGTACCGATATACAGCTTGCCGTCGAACTTCTGCATGCGCCAAATGTACTGGTTCTCGTTTCGGCCAAAGCCCGAAGTCAGGCCGGAAATACCGCCCTCGGGGAACATGTCGGTGCGATCGCCAACGACGAGCTCCATGTTCTCGTCCTTGTCCATGCGATAGATGTTAACCGACTGCTCAAGATTGGCATTCACAAACGAGCAGTCAACGCCACCCATGCTGCTCTTGCCGCCCTCTTCGGTGTTGGATTTGTTGAACAGGATGCGCTCGAGGGCAATCTCCTCGTCGTTGTATTCACCGATATAGAGGTAGTCGTTGTAGACGATGAGGTTGGCAGCGCCAGAACGGGTACGGGCAGGATCGATGCCAAAGCAGTACTTTGCACCGTCCGTCTTCTGATCGCCGACAATGGGAGTCCACGAATAGCGGCCGTCGGCATTCTTGTCGCCACGGACCATGGCAAACGACTGCATGGAATTATCATCGGGAGCGTTCTCGGGCGTACCGGTGCAGATGGTCGCATAGAGATGGCCATTGTACGAGACCATATCCCAAATGGCGCCGCCGTAGATGCTGTCCTGATAGCGAATCGCCGGATAGCCAAACAGCGTCTCCGAGTTGGCAATCTCGGTGAAGCTGTCCTGGCCCTTCGAGGGGTCAGACGACGTCAGGATTGTCGACACAAAATTACCGTTCGCGTCTTTACCCACATTACTGATGACGAGCTGGCCATCATGGACGCACATGCCGCGGATACCGGTAGAAATGCCCTGCTTGTAGGCAGCACCGTAATCCTGCATGCTCGAAAGGCCCTGATAGACAACTTTGTACTCATCCGTCTTAGGATCGATCTCGTATACAGCAGGCAGGCCGCCTTTGCCGTCATTGGTCCTGACGCTGCCGCAGAAATAGAGCTTACCCTTATAGCTCACGGCATTGCGGAACAAAGGAGCGACGCCGTTGAGCGATTCAGAGAGTAGCAGCTTGGTCTCACCGGTCTTGGTATTGATCTTGACCAAGATGCCGCCGCTGTCCTTGTCGGCCGTGCCGTCCTCCTTCTGCTGTCCATAGAAGAAGGTACCGTTAAACATGGCCTCCAGCGTCAGGCGCATGGTTTCGACATCAAAGGAATCGCCCAGCGTGCTGTTCATGAGCGTCAGCGTGTTGCCCATCGCCGCATAGCAGGTGCCCACATAAAGCCAGTCACCATAGCTCGCAGCCGCCCAAGTGTAGCTCTGGCCGCGATCGCCTTCGTTGTTGGCCGTATTACCATCGGCGCCCGGAACGGCAACGGCACCGTTACCCTGGTAGTCGACGATGCCATCCGGCTGCGACGTTCCTACCGTAGGATGCGAGAGCTTCTCAAAGGAATACCCATTTCCCGCATTGTAGGTAACGGCACCCGATGCGTCTTCGGCGTGCGCCGGCAGCGGCGATACCAAGATAGCGGCAAGCGCTGCCACCAAGCCAAGTGTTCCCACTCGTCTCATAAGGTTATAGCCTCCCCTGTCCTAAAGCCCAGTTTTAGCATTCTTCATTTCTGTCCACGGTTAATTGCAATCTGAGCACAGCAATAATCAGTGTATAAATATACACCTGCAATTTTTTGGACGGGTTCATAGATGCTCGATTGGTAGCGAATTCCGCGCAAACCGTCACCAAACTCCACTTTTGCCGCATCTAAAGGTTATTTTTGCGCAAATTTTTGGATGCCGATAGTCACAATGGGCAGGAGGCTGGTACCCACCGGAGAGGGCAACGCCTACATTTTCATAACGTAATAGCCCGCACCCCTCACTGCCGTCTCGAGTGTGTCGCGATCAACCGGGCGCTTCGAGCGCACGCGTGCCGTGTGGTCCGCGTACGTTACCGTAGCCCACACGCCATCAAGCGCATTGAGGGCATTCGTCACATTCCGGGCGCAGCCGTCGCAACTCATGCCGCCGATAAGGAGTTCCTCACGATAGGGGTAGTGGGACTCGTCGGTGTCTGCCACCACAACCTTTTTGGCCTTCTTGCCGCTCGCACCATCGCTGCAGCAACTCTTCCCGTGTGTCGAAGCGGCAATGCGACGCAGTCCAAAAAACATGCCGACGGCAATGACGGTCAGCACGATGAGATTCGCAGGGTTGAGCAAGTCACTCATGCATTCCCCTTTCAGTAGCACTATCTAGATACCCCCATGGGGTGTCCCCATCTTAACCCAAAATCATGTCCGTTCGGTCAATTAGTTTTCCTCTTCAAACTTTTTTGTTGACCATGGCTTACTTTCGTGTATAAGTTTTCCTAGGCTAACAGTTTAGATCCGTAAGGAGCGACGTGACTCGAACCATAGACATCCCAACGTTTCAGGCAGCAGTCGTGCGCAACTGCTCCCCCACGCTCGCGGGCATCAAGCCGGCATCGCTCTTTACCTATCCAGGCACCTACGCCCACGGGGACGGCTCGACCGCAACAGAAACCATCGCAGAACGCCGAGCACGCCTGCTCAACGTTATCGCCCAGTGCAACCGCGAGCTTGACCCGCTTGGCATCCACCTGAGTGTTTTGGTCTGGCGGCCCTGCGGAGCGCTCGTGTACGTGTACCGAGCCAAAAGCCTCACCACCTATTTCGCGGACCCTCGCGCCAAAACGGCGCTCGCCTCGGAAGGCTACGACACGAGAGACCTTTCGACATGCCTTGTGCATTTGGCATCACGCATCACGCTCGCGAGTAATAACGTCGCGGAATGCGCCTGTAGCCAGACTCGATGCGCACTACCCCAGCAAGCTAGCTGCAGCAACGACTGCACCTGCGAGTTTCCGCACGAAATAGGCTACTTCCTAGGATATCCCTACGACGACGTGCACGAGTTTATCGTCCAGCGCGGCGAGAACTATAAGGTCTTTGGGGCCTGGAAGGTCTACGCAAATGTCGAGCAGGCACTTGCGACGTTTGATGCCTACCGCGCCTGCACCCAATACTTCACCTTTGTCTATCAGCAGGGCTACAGCTTGGCGCAACTTGCCCAGGCAACCCGATAGAACATAGAAGCCGTGGCAACCTGCCGCACAACTGAAAGGACTCAACATGAGCAAGATCGCCGTCGTCTACTGGAGCGGCACGGGCAACACCGAGGCCATGGCAAACCTCGTTGCCGAAGGTGCAACCGATGCCGGCGCCGAGGCAGAGGTCATCTCCTGCGCCGACTTCTCCGCAGACAAGGCCGCTGGCTATGACGCTATCGCCTTCGGCTGCCCCGCCATGGGTTCCGAGGAGCTTGAATATGATGAGTTCCAGCCCATGTGGGATGAGGTCAAGGAGACCCTCGGCGACAAGAAGGTCGTCCTCTTTGGCTCTTATTCGTGGGCCGAGGGCGAATGGATGGACAACTGGAAGGCGGACGCCGACGAGGAGGGCGTCAACGTCGTCGATTCCGTCATCTGCTACGACGCCCCCGATGATGAGAGCGAAGCGGCCTGCCGCGCCCTTGGAGCCGAGCTCGCCTAGCGGCAATGAGCTCCGCCCGCAACGCGCATTGCAACAAAACACATTCGCGTCCCAACAAAAACGGGAGCCGGATCACATCCGGCTCCCGTTTTCTGCTATGTCAGTCATATAAAGCGGCTACGAGATATTGCCCAAGAACGCCTTGGTGCGCTCGCTCTTGGGGTGGTCGAAGACCTCGCTCGGCGTACCCTCTTCCACAATGACGCCACCGTCCATAAAGACGACGCGGTCGGCGACATCGCGGGCAAAGCCCATCTCGTGCGTCACGACGATCATGGTCATACCGTCGTGCGCCAGGTCGCGCATGACGCCCAGGACGTCGCGCACGAGCTCAGGGTCGAGCGCCGAGGTGGCCTCGTCAAAGAGCATGACGTGCGGGTTCATCGACAGGGCGCGGGCGATGGCAACGCGCTGCTGCTGGCCGCCCGAAAGCTGACTCGGCATAAAATCGATGCGCTCAGCAAGACCGACCTTGGTCAGCTCCTCGACGGCGATCTTCTCGGCCTCTTCCTTGCTGCGCTTGAGCACCTTTTGTTGCGCAAGCATGACGTTCTTTTTGACCGACAGGTGCGGGAACAGGTTGAACTGCTGAAAGACCATGCCCAGGTGCGTACGCACTTTGTTGAGGTCGACGCCCTTGGCGCACACGTCCACGCCCTCAACGACAATCGAGCCGCTCGTGGGATGCTCCAGACGATTGATGCAGCGAAGCATCGTCGACTTGCCCGAGCCCGAAGGACCCAGGACTACGACGACCTCGCCCTTGTGCACATCCAGATCGATATCGCGCAGGACCACATTATCGCCAAAGGCCTTCTGGAGGTTCTTGATGCTGACGACGACCTCGTTCGAGTTATTGGTTTCGCTCATGATAGGACCTCCTTACAGACCGGCGATGTGATCGGCGGGCGTCGCGACAACCTGTCCGGCGCTCTTGGCGGGACGCTTCTTCTTGGTCTCGGCCGTGCCCAAAAGCCTCGCCTCAAGACCGCTCACCAAGCGAGCGAGCGGCAGGGTGATGACCAGATAGAACAGGGCGGCAACCACGTACGGTGTAATGGAGCCCGTCGTGGCCACGATGGTACGGGCGTTCATGACGATCTCGACCACACCCACGGCGGCAAGCAGCGACGTATCCTTGTAAAGCAAGATAAACTCGCTGGTCAGCGTAGGCAGGACATTACGGAACGTCTGCGGAATCATGACATAGAGCAGCGTCTGGAACGCGTTCATGCCCAGCGAACGCGCAGCCTCGTTTTGGCCCTTGGGGATCGACTGAATACCGGCGCGGAAGATCTCACACAGATAGGCAGACGAATTCATGGCCATGACGATAACGCCCAAAACATAGTCGTCCACCTTGACGCCGGCCAACGGCAGACCGAAGAACGCGATATAGATCTGCAGGAACGCCGGCGTACCGCGAATGATATTCACGTAGATGCCGGCGAGGCAGCGCAGGATGCGCGACTTGGAGATGCGCATAAGCGACAGGGCAAAGCCAAAGGGAATTGCCAGCGGAAACGCCACGAGCACGATCGAAAGCGACATAAGGAAGCCCTTGAAGACGATCGGCAGGCTCTGGACCAAAATGACCGGGTTCAGGAACAGGCGCAGGAACATATTGGAGTTCCACGCCTCGACCCACGGCTGCTCCTTAAGGTCGGCCAGGAAGTTATCGAAGGCCGTCACGCCCTTGATCTCCACCGACGGATTCTTGGAGATCTTCTTGGTCGAACCGTCGGCGAGCGTATAGGTGCCGCTAAAGGCCTCATCGCCGCCCTCGACGGGAAACGTCACACCGTAAACCTCGACGCGGAAATAGCCGCCGGCAGGCGCCGTCTCGCCAAAGTCAATCTTGAGCGTCTGGCCGTCAGCCTTGCACGTGGGCTTCATGGGCGTACGATCCATGAGGTCCTCGCCCGAGAGCATCGTCAATCGCGTGTCATCGGTACCAAACGTCGTGCCGTCGACAAACGTCAGCGAAAGACCGCTCAGCTCCTCGTCGGCATCGGCCTGAACTTCCCAAGTGATGCGCGTCTCGGTGCCGCCGACCACATCGCTACCCGAACCGGTATTGGGTCGGGCGGTAATCTTTGCGGTCTCAAGCGCCTGGGCGGTCGTGGGCACGCAGGCCCCCGCGCATACCAGGGCGAGCGCCACAGCCAGGGCACAGGCCAGCTTTTGGAGCATCGAGGGCAGTGGAAAACGCTGCTCCGCGGCCCCTTTGTTCAGTCGAGACAAGGTGGCTCCTATCGTAGAAGTTGCCGGCAAAACGAGACGGAAACGCTCTCCGTCAAGAGAAGCGCAAAGGCCCTTTCCGCCAAAACGGAAAGGGCCCGCGCGCAATCAAGTAGTTATTTTACTTGATATTGTACTTAGCCATGAGGGCGTCAACGGTACCGTCGTCGGTCAGGTCCTTGATGGCCTGGTTGATGTCTTCCTTGAGCTTGGTGTTACCCTGGTTGATGGCGATGGCGTACTCCTCGCCGGTGCTGATCTGCTTAATGGTCTGGCAGGTGTTGAACTGCTCGGCGGTCAGCTGGCTGGCAACGGAGCGGTTGGTGACTACGGCGTCGCCCTTATCGGACTGCAGGGCGCTGAAGCACTCGGTGGCGTCCTTGTAGGGGACGATCTTGGCCTTGGGGAAGTTCTCCTGGGCAAAAGACTCGGCGGTCGAGCCAGACTGAACGATGATGGTAGCGTCGGCGTTGTTGAGCTTCTCGCTGTAGTTGTCGGCCGTGATGTCGGTGTTATCGACCTTGGTCACGATAGCCTGATCGTCCATGTAGTAGGAATCGGAGAAAGTGACTTCCTTCTCACGCTCGGGCGTGTCGGTGATAGCCGCGATGGAGACGTCGTACTTGGCGCCCGAAGCGACACCCGGAACCAGCGTGTCAAAGTCATTGTTGACGTACTCGACATCCAGGCCCAGCTTGTCACCGATAGCCTTGATGAGCTCAAGGTCAAAGCCCTGGTAGTCGCCGTTGTCATCCTTGTACTCAAACGGCGCGTACTCGGCAGAGGTGCCGACGGTCAGCGTGCCGTCCTTGACGAGCGCGTACTCCTTGGAGCCGTCGACCTTCTCGACCTTAGCGTCGTCAGAGCTGCTGGAACCGGCATCAGAACCAGAGGTGGCGTTGGACGAACCGCAGCCCGTCAGAGCAAGGGCGAGCGCCATAGCACCCGTGGCGGCAAATGCGCCAAGCTTCTTCAGCTTCATAATCAGTCTCCTTCCGGTGACCTCGTTTGATTCAGAGGTCTGCAAAAACTGTTGGCTATTATGCACCCGGAATTACGAATCTGCAATGAGAAAACTGATTGAAACAAACCCATAACGTGAATGGAATACTCTACTTTGTGACAGTCATTACTGCTGCAATGACCTTAATAGTCTAATTTCAGCTGCATAACCTGCAAGTTCGTTCGGAGTCTCCAAAATAAACGGCAGCGAACGCAAGTGGCCATTCGATACAATATTCTGCATAACCTGCATACCTCCACCAAATTCCTCACTGCCAAGGTATCCCTTGCCGATGCACTCGTGACGATCTTTATGGGCGCCACAAGAGTTCTTCGAATCGTTGATGTGTACGGCATGCAAGCGATCGATACCCACCACGCGGTCGAACTCGTCGAGTACGCCGTCCAGATCATGGATGATGTCGTAGCCGGCATCGCTCACATGGCAGGTGTCTAGGCAAACGCCCAGCTTGGCCGACAGCTCGGGGCGTTTGCCGGCAACACCCTCAATGATGAGCGCCAGTTCCTCAAAGCTGCGGCCCACCTCGGTGCCCTTGCCCGACATGGTCTCGAGCAGCACCGTCGTCT
Organism: Collinsella sp.; assembly: GCA_048205975.1. Taxonomy (GTDB): domain Bacteria; phylum Actinomycetota; class Coriobacteriia; order Coriobacteriales; family Coriobacteriaceae; genus Collinsella. The sequence continues at coordinate 26,777 of DBEWTI010000035.1, read as the reverse complement.
GCTGGCCCTCAAACATCACCTGACACAGGGCGTCGACAATCATCTGAATGCCGGCGTCGGAGCCCTGCCCCACATGCGCACCGGGATGGAAGTTGTAGTAGTTGCCGGGCAGCGCCTCCATGCGCCGCAGGTCCTCTGCCATAGCCTCCAAGGCGAACTCGCGCGCCCGCTCTTTGGCAGAACAGGGGTTGTAGGTATACGGGGCATGCGCCACCAGCGGTCCAAAGTCGTTTTGCGACATAAGCTCGCGCAGAGCCGCCACGTCATCCATGTCAAGTTCTTTTGCCTTGCCGCCGCGCGGGTTGCGCGTAAAGAATGCAAAGGTATTGGCGCCAATGGACAACGCCGTCTCCCCCATTGCCCGATAGCCCTTCGTCGTCGAAAGATGACACCCGATCGTCAGCATCTCCAGCTCTCCCTCATCAGTTGCGGTGAAATACGGTCTATTGGTGCCTTATTTTGGCGCAAACAGACCGTATTCCACCGCAAGTTATAAAAGGGGCATCAGGGGCACGGTCCGCCGAGCCCCCACGCCCTAAAGTTTCAAGCGAATCGCATCGATGATGTGCGCACAGCGCTGTGTAGCGGCTAGGGACATGATGGGGCTTTCGAGTTTCCCCGCCTGAATGAGCTGTGTCGCATGCGATGCCTCACCGTAAAAATCATCGACCTCAAATGGTGCATCGATTTCGAGTACTCGACCGTCGGAGTACTTCACATGGGCGAGCTCGGGGCGATGAAGACGCTCGATTTCCAACGAGCCCCGCTCACAGGCAATCGTTAAGCGGCTTTCATATGCTGCTTTGCCGTCGCACACCATATGAATGGGTATACCGCCGACGCTCATATGGATCTCGTCGGCCCAATCGACACGGCTGCCTGATACGTCACGCCAGCGAACTTCACGGGACGAAACCTCGCACGTGCCCGCGAGCAAATCCTCAAACCAACCGACCGCATAACAGCCCATGTCATATAGACAGCCGCCCTGCAGCGGATCAAGCAGATAGCCCGAAGGAGACTCGCCGTAATCGAGCTTTTGCACGCTTTCAATCGAGACGATACGGCCAAGCTCACCCGACGCAAGCAAGTCTTTCACGCGAGTGCGCATCGGGCAAAACCGATTCTTCATCGCCTCCATAAACAGCACGCCGCGCTCGCGAGAGGTGGAGGCGATCGAGAGAGCCTCTTCCTCACTCAAAACGGCCGGCTTTTCGCACAGCACGGCCTTTCCGGCGCACAGCGCGCGACAGGCCCAACGCGTATGCATGCCATGCGGAAGAGCCAAGTAGATTGCGTCGACATCGGGGTCGGCAATCAGCGCGTCATAAGCCGCATCGCCGCTATCGTCGGCCGAGGCATGGCCATGCGCAGCATCGATCGAAAACACTCGGCAAAATTCCTCGACATGTGCAGGAGTGCGACCGGCCGCAGCCACCAGCCGTGCCCCGTCGGCCTTCTTGAGCGACGATGCAAATCGATGAGAAATGTGCCCAGCGCCCAAAATGCCCCAACGAACCTCACGCGAATCATTTCGTAAACCTCGGTCACCCACGATAGCCTCCCATCAGTTGCGGTGAAATAGTTCCTGTTGATGCCTTATTCTGCCGCAAACAGGAACTATTCCATCACAAGATATAAAAGGGTCATGAGGAGCGTGTTTTGCCGAAGGCCTTAAGCACCGCCGTCACGGGACCAGGCTGGAAACGTCGGCGCACATCGTCGAGACACTCGGGAATATCGATGTGCTGTGGGCAGTGCCGCGCGCATTTGCCGCATTTGACGCAATTGCTCACCAACTTGGGCTCGCTTGTGCGCACCGCGCTCGCCGTAAAGTATTGAGACAGCCCCGTAAACCAGCTGTGCGCATAGCTTGCGTTGTAGGCGGCAAAACATCCAGGGATATTGATGCCTTTAGGGCACGGCATGCAATAGCCGCATCCCGTGCAGGGCACGCGATTCGATTTTTCAAACTCATCCAGCACGTGCGCGATCGTGTCGAGCTGGTTGGCAGTCATCGAATTCGGCAACGCGAGGTCTGCCAGTGACGAATTCTCATCCACCTGCGCGGTATCGGTCATACCCGAAAGCAGCATCGTCACCTGAGGATGATTCCACACCCACGAAAGACCCCAGGCGGCAGGAGTGAGCAAATGCGGGTCACGGGCACTATCGAGCACAGCGCGGGCCCGTGGCGGCAGCTTGCCCGCCAAACGCCCGCCCAGCAGCGGCTCCATCACAAACACCGCGAGGCCTCGCTCGGCGGCGGCCATGAGCCCCGCTGTTCCCGCCTGATATCGCTCTCCAGCGTAATTGTACTGGATCTGGCAAAAATCCCAGTCATATGCGTCAAGCATCGTCAGGAAATCCACCGCGCTGCCGTGGTACGAAAAACCAATCTGGCGAATGCGCCCCGCCGCCTTTTGACACGCGATCCAGTCCTCAATGCCCAACGCCACCACACGTTCCCACTGGGCGGGCGAGGTAATGTTATGCATGAGGTAATAGTCGATATGGTCGGTCCGTAGGCGGCGCAGTTGCTCGTCGAAGAACCGGTCGAAATCCTCCGCGCATTTGCACGAAGCATGCGGCAGCTTGGTTGCGAGCAAAACCTGGTCGCGCAAGCCCAGGCGCTCAAGCGACGCACCCACGCACGCCTCGTTGCCGGGATAGAGATAGGCCGTGTCCAGGTAGTTAATCCCCTGCTCCACCGCGCGGGAGATGATGGCATCGGCCGTCTTCGCATCGGGGTGTCCCGGCGCACCGGGAAACCTCATGCAGCCCAGACCCAGAGCGGATATTCGGTTACCACTTTTGGGGTCAACACGGTATTGCACGGCCCCTCCCTTCGCCATCAGCGCCCCGGCAAGGCGAAACACAATGGTCACGCAGCCGAAACATCGTGGAATCGCAATCGAGAACGTATCGTAACGCAGCAGAAATCGAGCCGTCACGGCACCGCTTTAACATCAGCAAAAAGCCCGATGAAAGGAGGCGAGCGTGACCACGCGCGAGGATGCCTACCCCTACCCCGGCGAGCAGTACATCCTCTCGGTCGACCGCTATCAGATCGAGGCCATGGACCATCTGGACGAGCTTCCCGCCACAGGCGCCGTCATCTTCTGCACCTTCCCTAAGGTCCGTGATGGTGTTGGATATCCCGCACGCGTTTTTGCGGTCTGCCCCGCTGCATAAGCGCACAGCGCAATAGTTTCTTTTTTATAACAGCCGCCCCGCGCACCCACCAATCACCCTGGCAGCATACAATCCATCAGGCGCCCCTTACGCGGGCGCCTTTTATATGGGGAGATGATTCACATGCAGATCAACAAGGTCGCTTTTATCGGCAAGGGCGGCGTCGGCCTGCTCTACGGCAGCATGATTGCCAAGGCCCTCGGCAATGACGCCGTCGAATACGTTATGGATGACGCCCGTTTTGAGCGTCACGCGGGCGATGCGCTCACCGTCAACGGAAAGCCTTGCGATCTCACATCCGTCCGCGCCAGCGAGGCAGCGCCCGCCGATCTGGTCATCCTGACGGTCAAGACCACCGGTCTCGACCAAGCACTCAAGACTATGGAGCGTGTCGTGGGACCCAACACGCTCATCGCCTCGCTGTGCAACGGCATTACGAGCGAGCAAAAGATTGCCGAACGCTTTGGCTGGGAGCATACCGTCCTGGGTATCTGCCAGGGCATGGACGCCGTATTCCTCGACGGCGCGCTCACCTTTACCAATGCGGGCGAAATCCGCTTTGGCGCAGCCGCCGGCACCGACCCCGCGACCGTCGCCGCTATCGACGAGCTCTATACGCGCTGCGGCATCGCCCATACCGTCGAGGACGACATCGCTCACCGCATGTGGGCCAAACTCATGCTCAACGACGGCATCAACCAGACCTGCATGGCCTACGGCGGGACCTACGGAAGCGCCACGGAGCCGGGCTCCGAGCAGCGCCGCTGTTTTGTCTCCGCCATGCGCGAGACGCTTGCGGTCGCCAACGCCGAGGGCATTGAGCTGACCGAGGCAGACCTGACGCAAATGGTGCACCTCATCGAGGGAATCGACCCCGCTGGTATGCCCTCGATGGCTCAAGACCGCATCGCAAGGCGCAAAACCGAGGTTGATGAGTTCGCGGGCACCATCTGCCGCCTCGCAGCCAAACACCATATCCAGGCACCGCAAAACGAGTGGCTCTATCGACGCATCCGCGATATCGAGAAAAGCTGGTAGCGCCAACGCGCCGCATTCAACAGTCTTAACAGCAAAACCGCCGCAAGGGGACCTTTCCCCTGCGGCGGCCTTCATCTTCGTCTATGACCGGCGGCCAATCTCACAACAGCTAGTGTTGCGACTCCGACGCCTGGCCCTCATCGTCGCGACAAAGGGCTACACCCGCACTTCCCAGCAGCGCGGCCGCGATCAACACGCCAACCACGATAGAGGCAGCCCCACAAGACCCCTGCATACCCGCGACGAGCGCGGCCGTAGGACCAAGGCAACCAAGCATCAACGCGACGGCGGCAACGGCAATATCTCGAGCATTCACAAGACCACTTCCTCCAAGAGAAAGACCTTATTTCTCAAGAACCAGTGTGCCCCGCATCCATACGCCCAGCGTACCGCCACGGTAAGGGCTCTGTTAACTCAAACGCATACATAGAACGGACGTCCTTACGTTGCCCTAAAGCTCGGTAAAGACGCCCGTCCGCCAAATATCCGTGATGCAGAAAAATTACCAACCGGTGTAGTAGTCGGTGGTTCCGGCAGCGCAGCCGGAGTCATAGACCTTGCAATCACCCTTGGAGCCCGTAAAGGTCGAGCCCTGGGCCATATCGCCCGCGGCAACAACGTAATAGCCGTCGGAATCGCGCCAGAAGCCCTCAGAATCCTGAGTCCATTCGCCCGTGCGATAGTGATAAAGCACATTGCTGCTGTAATAGGTCTCGCGGCGCCCGTTGTAGTTATTGACACCCGCAGAGCGCGTCAGGCCCGATCCGTTCGCGTAGGACGCGGCAGACGCATAGGACGGAGTGTAACCGGCGTTGCAGTACGAAGCTTGGGCGGCCTCGGCAGCCTCCGCCTCGGCGGCAGCCTCGAGCGCTTCGCGCTTGGCATCCTCAAGCGCAGTGCGCAGCTCATCGAGCTCGGTCGACTTGACGTCGACCTCCCCCATCGTCAACAGGTTACCCGCACCGTCGATGCAACCCTGCAACACAGCGCGCTCGTCATCGGTAGCATAGTCGCCATACATATTCATAATGATCTGAGCGCGCATCTCCAGGGAATCGCGCTTGGCCTCCATCGAGGCGTTCCACTCCTGCATAGAGCCATAACCGTCGCTGCGGTAGTCGACGGGCTGCACCAGCGTCGCTTCGGACGGCGTAGGTCCAACCGTATCGGATAGTGTTGCCGCGTGGGCATCAGTTGCGCCGGCACCCGCCAATAGCGCCACGGTCAGAGCGGCGGAAAGGGCGGCGGCTTTCGGTTTTCGTGAATCGATCCTCATGTAGCTGGAAACCTCCGTAGTGCGTTTTTGCTGCGTTTGAGCTGCGTGTGATTCGATCGCGCTGCATAGTACCCCGAGCAAATCGCGACCTGCGGTTTTACTCAAAAGGCGCACGTCAATTGCGTAAAACTCACATCCTCTCAACAGGAGTTTTCCACAACTCGAATGCATAAAGCGTGTCAAAAACCCTGTTTTTGCACCCGATCTATGCAAAAAAGGCGCCTGTGCAACCATTGTTCGCACAGGCGCCTTGAGCAGGCATTTTATGCAGTTATACCTATCGAGTCGCAAGGGGGCCTTGCACAAGACGCCTTACTCGTCCAGCGCGGCGAAGGCCTGCTTCAGATCCCAAATGATGTCCTCGGCGTTCTCGGTACCGATGGAAAGACGGATCGTGGAGGGCGTGATGTTCTGCTCGGCGAGCTCCTCGGCAGAGAGCTGGGAGTGCGTGGTGGTAGCCGGGTGCACGACGAGCGACTTGACGTCGGCCACGTTGGCAAGCAGCGAGAACACCTGCAGATGATCGATGAACTTCCAAGCCGCCTCCTGGCCACCCTTAATCTCAAAGGTAAAGATCGAGGCGCCGCCGTTGGGGAAGTACTTCTGATAGAGCTCGTGATCGGGGTGCTCGGGCAGGCTCGGGTGGTTCACCTTGGCGACGTGGCTGTCACCAGCCAGGAACTCAACGACCTTCTTGGTGTTCTCGACATGACGGTCAACGCGCAGCGACAGAGTCTCGGTGCCCTGGAGCAGGACCCAGGCGTTGAACGGGCTGATGCAGGCGCCCTCGTCACGCAGCAGGATAGCGCGGACATAGGTTGCGAAGGCGGCGGGACCGGCAGCCTCGGCAAACGAAACGCCGTGGTAGGAGGGGTTGGGCTCGGCGATCTGGGCGTACTTTCCGCTCGCCTTCCAATCGAAGTTACCGCCGTCGACGATCACACCGCCCAGCGAGGTGCCGTGGCCGCCGATAAACTTGGTTGCGGAGTGGACGACGATGTTGGCACCATGCTCCAGCGGACGGAACAGATACGGGGTGCCGAAGGTGTTGTCGACGACAACCGGTAAACCGTGCTTCTTGGCGATCTCGGAGATGGCGTCGATGTTGGGGATGTCGGAGTTGGGGTTGCCGAGCGTCTCGAGGTAGATGACCGTGGTGTTGTCCTTGATGGCGCCCTCGACCTCGTCCAGGTTGTGGGCATCGACGAAGGTGGTCTCGACGCCAAACTGGGAGAGCGTATGCTCCAGCAGGTTGTAGGAGCCACCGTAGATGGTCTTCTGAGCCACCACGTGGTCACCGGCCTGGGCAAGAGCCTGCAGGGTATAGGTGATGGCAGCAGCACCGGAGGCGACGGCAAGACCTGCCACACCACCCTCGAGTGCGGCGATACGGTCCTCGAAGACGCCCTGGGTGGAGTTGGTCAGACGGCCGTAGATGTTACCGGCGTCGGCAAGACCAAAGCGATCGGCGGCGTGCTGGGAGTTGCGGAACACATAGCTCGTGGTCTGGTAGATAGGCACGGCGCGGGAGTCGGATGCGGGATCGGCGCTCTCCTGGCCAACGTGAAGCTGCAGGGTATCGAAACCAAAGGTGTGCTCGGGGTTGTTGATGAACTGGCTCATGATGATCTCCTTGATCGAACAAAAGTTAATAAATTAGAGAGAAGTAAGTCGCTGTCTCCTGATCACGCCGACGGGCGCAAACAGGAGCCCGGCATTCGTCTTGGTAAGCAATTCATATGCGGGCCTCCTTTCGCATCCCGGTTCCGTGGTCGGTTTAATTACCTACCGCCTTTGTGTGTTTTGAATAGTACGAGCATTGTTTCCCTCGGTCAATCACTTAAAAGCGCTAACCTGTTATCGGTTATATAGATAACACTCGAAAGGATGGCGCCGATGACCCTCCAGCAGCTTCGTTTCCTGATCGCCGTAGCAGAGTCCGGCTCAATCAATGCCGCAGCTCAACGCCTCTATACCGCTCAGTCCAACATCTCAAACGCCGTCAAAAGCTTGGAACAGGAGCTCCACCTGGAGATCTTTACGCGCTCCAGCCGCGGCGTCACGCTCACCAACGACGGCACCGAGCTTTTGGGCTATGTGCGCCAGGTCGTAGAGCAGGCCGATATGCTCGAGGCGCGCTACGAGGACGGCGGCACCCCGCAAGCCCGCCTCGCCATTTCCGCCCAGCACTACGCCTTTTCGGTCGAGGCCTTTGTCAACGTGGTCGAGCGCTGCCGCGACAGCAAGTTCGAGTTCATCATGCGCGAGACTACCACATCGCAGATCATCGATGACGTCCGCGCGTTTCGCAGCGATATCGGCATTCTGTATCTGGATGACTTTAACGCCCGTGTTCTGCAGAAGGCTTTTGCCGATGCGCGCGCGAGCTTCCATCCCCTATTCGACGCGACGGTCCACGTCTTCGTTAGCGAGCGCCACCCGCTTGCCCGCCGCCCGCAGCTGTCCCTTGCCGACCTCACACCCTATACGCGCTACAGCTTTGAACAGGGAACCTCAAACTCCTTCTATTACGCCGAGGAACCTTTTAGCTATATCCCTTGCGACCGCAACATACGAATCTCGGACCGCGGAACACTTACTAACTTACTTATCACGTCGAACGGTTACACCCTGTCGACCGGTGTCCTCTCCAATGAAATGCAATGGGGTATGGCATCGATCCCGTTAGCAGACGCCCCAGCGATGCACGTAGGCTATATCATGCACGACGAGCGCAAGCCCTCTCCCCTCTTGCAGCAATACCTCGACGAGCTCAACCGCATCATCCATGCCAACCAACTGTCGGAAGACGGGGTAGAAATCGTAGATTGCTAGCCCCCGGCGGGCATGGCGCTACAATGGTCACTCACACGAAACGTACCCAACGAAAGGAACCATGTGAAGGTCATCATCTATACCGACGGCTCGGCCCGATCAAATCCGGGACGCGGCGGCTACGGCGCCGTGCTCAAATACACCAACCCCGCCGGCAAGACCTTCACCTCTGAGCTTTCGCGCGGCTACGCCAAGACCACCAACAACCGCATGGAGCTCATGGCCGTTATCGTGGCACTCGAGGCGCTCAACCGCCCCTGCGACGTCGAAGTCCATTCCGATTCGCAGTACGTCGTTAACGCCTTCAACAAGCACTGGATCGACGGCTGGAAAAAACGCGGCTGGAAGACCGCCAACAAGCAGCCTGTCAAGAACCGCGATCTGTGGGAGCGCCTGCTCACCGCAAAGAGCAAGCACAAGGTTGAGTTCATCTGGGTTAAGGGTCACGCCGGCCATGAGCTCAACGAGCGCTGCGACGAGCTTGCCACCAGGGCGGCCGACGGCAGCAACCTCGATATCGACACTGGCTTTAACGAGAGCGACCTGTAACGGCGTTTTCGCACGCTATTTCCTGCCCCTTCGCGCTACACTCATCCTGTAAACCGAACGGCACGAGGGGGATACATGCTGCGTATAGCGACCATCGGCACATCCATGATTACCGACGACTTTATCCAGGTCGTCAACGCCAACGACCAAGCTGCGTTTGTGGGCACGCTCTCGCGCGATGCTGATCGCGGCGCCGCCTTCACCGCTAAGCACGGCGGCGAGCGTAACTTCACCGCACTCGACGAGCTCGCTTCCGCCAACGACGTCGACGCCGTCTACATCGGCAGCCCCAATGCACTCCATCACGAACAGGCGCTCGCCTGCATCGCCGGCGGTAAGCACGTTATCGTCGAAAAGCCCTTCTGCGCCACCGAGGCGCAAGCGCTTGAGGTCTTCCGCGCTGCCGAGGCAGCAGGTGTCGTGGCCCTCGAGGCCATGCGTCCCCTCCACGATCCCGCCTTCCACGCCATCGAGGACGCCTTGGGTGAAATCGCCCCCATCCGCCGCGCCTCATTGCGCTTTGGCAAGTATTCCTCGCGCTACAACGAGATTCTCGCGGGACGCGCCACCAATATCTTCGACTGCAATATGGCATCGGGTTCCCTCATGGATATTGGCGTCTACACCGTCGAGCCCATGGTCGAGATTTTCGGCATGCCCTCCGGCCTTACGAGCATGGCTACTCTGCTCGACCCCACCACGCGACAGCTCACGCACGGCCCCATCGACGGCTGCGGTTCCATCCTCGCCAGCTACGGCGGTGGCCGAATCTCCGTCGAGCTCGCGCACTCCAAAATTACGAATGACCTACTGCCCTCGCAGATCGAAGGCGAGCGTGGCACTATCCAGATCGACCATCTGTCCACGCCCCGCAACGTCCGCATCGACTATCGCGGCGACGTCGTACGCGGCTCGGCGACCGAGGCGCCGCGCGAACAGGGCGATAACGGCCGCGTGCTCGACCTGCCCAAATCGAGCAACACGATGGAATACGAACTCACAGACTTTATCACCGCCATCGGCGGCATCGATAACGTTAAGGAAGAGATTTGGGAGACCCCGGCGGGACGCCACGAGCTTGGCCACTACCGCGATGTCACACTCGTCTCACTGCGCATCATGGATGCCGTGCGCCAGCAGGCCGGCATAACCTTCCCGGCCGACGCAGGCAAGCAGGCATAGCTATGGGCCTCTTCGATACGTTCTTCTCCAGCGTCACCGGCGGCAGTCGAGAGCCTCAAAAACCATCAAACGTCGAGCTCGAGCTGCGCCGCAGACTTACTGTGCTCGCAAGCGACGAGGCCACTCAAGACACTCCCCTGCGCTATTTCCTGCGCTGGGCGGGGCAAGTCCAGGGCGTTGGCTTTCGCTTTACCAACACCAACCTCGCGCAGGCACGCGCGCTCACCGGCTGGGTGCGTAACATGGAAGACGGCTCAGTCGAGATGGAGATACAGGGGGCTCCGGCAAATATCCTATCTCATCTCGAGGCGCTTCATGCCTCCTACGAGCGTATGGGAACGCGTTTTCGCCTCGTAGACGCCCAGGCCCGAGCCCCACTTGCCAATGAAGACGGTTTCACGCCTCGTTATTAGTATTGTGTGCTAAATACGGTATCATTTACCTACGACCGTTGATAGAAAAGAGGCGAGGCGCATGGCGGTGCAAAGAAGGAATACCAGGCAGCGAAAGCTGGTTCTTGACGCCGTGCGCCAAAGCTATAACCATCCCACCGCCGACGAAATCTACAACGTAGTGCGCGCGCAGAATGACAAAATCAGCCGTGGCACGGTCTACCGCAACCTCAATCTCTTGGCCGACGCCGGCGAGATTCTCTCCATCAAGACGCCGGGCGGAAGTCGTTTCGATCGCACCATCGAGCCGCACGCACATATCATCTGCACCTCGTGCAGCCGCGTCATCGACGTACCGCTCCCCTTCGATGCCCAGCTCGACGCCAAAGCGTCCGAGCAAATCGGCTGGCACGTCACGTCGCACTACACCATCTTCGAGGGTCTCTGCCCCGACTGCCGGTAGATGTTCGGGACATGCCTACTCAGCAAGCAGGCGATGCAATTCCTCTTCGACCGTGCACACGTAACGGACGCGGTCGTTGATGCCACGCATAGAGGGATTGCAGCTCTCCATTAGATAAGGATGGCCCACTACGTTGAGCATGTCACGGTCGTTTTCGTTATCGCCAAACGCCATCATCTCATCGGGCGAAATACCCAGGGCACGACCGTAATCGGCAAGCGCGGAACCCTTGCCCGAACCAAAGCCGATAAAGTCCGTCCATTCGGTTCCCGACGTCATCACGTCGACACGGTCGCTAAAGAGACGCTCGAAATACTCCAGGGCCGCCGGCTGATTCATCTCGGGCGTCTGGAAGGCAATCTTAATGACATCCTCGTCAATGTCTTCGGGACGGTCGACTACCGCCACATCACAATGGACCTCATAGCGCAGGTGGTCAACAAACGCATCGTTGCCGCTCATAGTGTAGAGGTGTCCCTCGCACGAAAGGGTCACGTCGGCATGGGGGTACGCAACCACGGCATTCGCGATATCCATGGCCAGGCCACGCTCCATAGAACGCTTGACCACGGCACGCCCCTCGCTCATGACCAGGGCTCCGTTTTCGCATACATAGGCGAGTTCATCGGCCACCGGGGCAAACAGGTAGCGCAGGCTCGCGTATTGGCGACCGCTCGCCGGCATAAACACGATACCGCGACGATGCAGCTCATCGATAAGCTCAAAGGCCTCGGAACGCGGCTCGCGCTCCCCCGGATGCAGCAACGTGCCGTCCAAATCGCATGCAATCAGCTTGATTCCCTCAAGACCCATATGCTTCCCCCAAAGCCTCCTATCAACAGCAAGACGGACTTTGATTGGTCGCCCCTCAAAGCCCGTCTTACGCATACGCGCACTTAGCCGCGCGTCTTTTTAACGATGGTAAAGTCGGGAGCCATGCTCACGACGACCTCCGCCGCACTCGACGCAAAGCGCCGGTCCGCATCGAGTTCACGGGTAACCACCGAGAGCCGAACACCCTCGACACCCCGAAGCATGCGGCCCAAAACAGGCTGCGCCGGCGTATACATGCGCACGGTATGCTCGTCCGAGTCACCCCGGAAGAGCGGCGCATGCATGTTGCCGATCTCCCAACACGCATGCGCGAGTGCAATCGGATCCATGCGGTCGACTTCGACCAAATAAACCTCGGCGCTGCGCAGGTGCACGACAACCGCCACGGACACCACGCCCGAACGGTCAATGGCGAGCACGTCGCCATCGGCAAGACGACCGCCGTCGGCAGTATCCAGCCGAACATCAATCGTGCGCCCCAGCTCCGTCACGCCCACAAACGCGCATGCATCAGCCTGGTCCCAATCGAGCAGCAGCTCGTCAACTTCAAAGACACCGCCCAGCTCCCGGCGAAGCAGGAGTTCATAGGACGGATCGTTGAGATTTCCCAAGCATGTCGTCGAAACCAAGCGTTCAGGCATACTCTAGCCCTCGACCTCGACGAGCTCGATATCAAAGTTGAGGTCCTTGCCGGCGAGCTCGTGGTTGGCGTCGAGCGTCACGGCCTCGGGCGTTACGTCGATGACCACGGCGGGGACGGGCATGCCGCTCGGCGTGGACAGGAAGAGCTTCATGCCCTTCTCGATCTGCTCGATGTTGGGAACCTGTTCGGCCGGGAAGGTAATAACCATCTCGGGGTTGTGCTCGCCGTAGGCATCGGCAGCAGGAATGTGCACGGTCTTCTTCTCGCCCACCTGCATGTCGACAACAGCGGCGTCGAAGCCCTTGATCATCTGACCGGCGCCGCAGGTGAACTCCAGCGGCTCGCCGCGATCGTAGGAGCTATCGAACTGCGTGCCGTCGTCGAGCGTGCCGCGATAATGAGTCTTGACCTTCTTGCCCTGGTTGGACATGGTAACCTCCGTGATAAGGGCGGCGCACAACGCGGGCCGCCGTGAACATATGGCGCTAACTATACCCTAGTCATACAATTCAAAGACAGTTTGCAAAGAAACGCTGCAACCGGAGGAACCATGGCATATCCCGTATTTGACCTACACTGCGACACCGCCGACCGCATCGGCTGGGCCACGCTCGATCTCGACCTGCGCTTTACCGCCGGCACCGACGGTTATTTCCCCGGCGACGAAACGCATCCGCAAGATTTCGACCTCATCGAGGGCAACGCCTGCGCCATCTCGCTCGCAAAGATCGGCAACACGCCGTGGGCACAGTGCTTCGCCACGTTTGTCCCCGATGAGATTCCCACCGCCCACGCCGCGCGCTTCCAGGCGCAGATCATGGCGCACATGAGCGGCCAGGCAATGCTCAACCACGACCGCATGGTCAACGTACGCAGCGCGGCAGACATTCGCCCTGCGCTCAAAGACGGCAAGGTCGCCTGCATCCACACCATCGAAAACGCCACGTTCTTTGCCGAGGACCCCGCGCTGATCGAGGTGCTTAAGAACCTGGGCGTACTCATGTCATCACTCAGCTGGAACGCGCAGGGACCGCTCGCGAGCGGCCACGACACCCACGCCGGCCTCACCGCCGCCGGCATCGAGGCACTTACGCAGATGGAGCATGCCGGCATGGTACTCGACGTCTCCCACCTCAACGACGAGTGCTTTGACGAGGTTGTCGCCCACGCCACGCGTCCCTTCGTCGCCAGCCACTCCAACTCCCGTGCGGTTTGCGGCGCCAAACGCAACCTTACCGACGACCAGTTCCGCACCATTCGCGACATGGGTGGCATCGTCGGCCTCAACTACTGCAGCGAGTTCCTTTCCAACGATGCAACCGACAAGACCGCCGCAGACGTCACCTTCGACCAGCTAGCGGCACATATCGAGCACTGGCTCGACCTGGACGGCGAGGACGTCATCGCGCTCGGCGGCGACTGGGACGGTGCCACGGTGCCCGCTTTCCTCTCCGATGCCAGCATGATGCCCGAGTTCCAGAACATGCTTTCCAAGCATTTTGGCAAGACCGTGATGCACAAGCTCTGCAGCGACAACGCGCTTGCCTTCTTCGAGCGTTATTAATTTCACATCCCTTGAGCGGGCCGGCATGCCGAACGGTCGACATGCCGGCCCGTCCCCAATCCAAAGGACCGCTTTTGACGCAGCAGTTTACGATTTCCGTATCCCGACCGGATGGGACGCCCATCCCCGTCGTCGTTACCAAAAAGCGCGTCAAGAACTTCAACCTACGCGTCACATCGAGCGGTGAGGTCCACGCCAGCGCACCGCTCGGCGCCAGCCGCGAGCGTATCGAAGCGTTTGTGAAGCGTAACAGCGCCTGGATTATCAGCCGACTTGCCCAGCGCGAGCAACGTCAGGCGACGGCACGAGAGCCGCTCAGCCCCTCGTCCATCATTGCGCTTTGGGGCAAACCCATCACCGTTCAGGATGCACTCGACCACAACTTTGAGCCCCCCGCACCGCGGCCCAAGCAGGCTACCTTCGCAAGTTTTATGGGTACCGACGAATCGGACGAAGGCCCACAGGCCAAGCGGTGCGCAATCCTCGACGGCCTAACGTCCAACGAGCTCCAAGTCCATATCGACCAGCTCTATACGTCCGAAGTCACATCGGCGCTGCGTGATATGGTGCACGCATACGAAATCGCAATGGGTGTCGCCGTATCCCGCGTTTCCGTGCGCGGCATGAAAACGCGCTGGGGATCATGCACGCCCAAGACCGGAGCCATTCGCATCGCACGCGAACTTGCCGCCTATCCCATCGAATGCCTCGACATGGTTGTCGCCCACGAGCTCGTCCACTTGCTCGAGCCAAGCCACAATCAGCGGTTTCACGCCCTGCTCGACACGTACTGCCCCAACAATAGAGCTCTGTCGCAGCGGCTCAAACAGCCACCCCTCAACAAGCTCTAGCGTCGACTAGCGCACGCGCTCGATCTCGACGCCGCAGCTTGCCAGAGGCAGGCCAACAGGAGCCCACGGCTTATCGAGCTTTATGCGCACACCAAGCAGCGAGGGATAACGGCGCAGCAGCATCTGGGCTGTCCCCTCGGCTGCAGCCTCGATGAGCTTAAACGTATGCTCGCGCAGATAGCCATCGACATCGTGGCACACCGAGCCGTAGTCAATCGAGGCATCCAGGTTATCGTGCTCCCCCGCCGTGCGCAGGTCGGCATAGAGCACCAGAGAAACGATGAACTTCTGACCCAGCGCATTCTCCTCGGGATACACGCCATGGTTGGCAAAAACCTCAAGGTCGTCAATGACAATGCGATCGGCATGGCGCAGATCGTCATAGCTCACGTGAGGCACCGCCGTTGCGGTGGATATTTCGCCCCTTCCACGGCGAGCGAGCTCGGCGCCTTCAGTCTTGGTTGCATTCTCGGGCAGTTTCTTGTTACTCATCGCGATCGTCTCCTTCGTTTAGAACCCCGACCGCGCAAACTAACTACACGCGAATCGACAGGTTCTTTTTATCATCGCTCCAGTTGCAAGCGTTGCGCGCGGGGCATGCAAAGCAGGCACGCGACGCTTTGTCGGCTGCATAGAGCAGACGCTCAAGCGGTTGGCTGTTCACGCGCAGCTTTCGATGGCCCAGAATGGCCGTCTTAATGGCTGCGGCATCGGCCGGCTCAAACGCCACGTCATCGGGCATGCCGCCGAGAATCGCATCAGCGACGCGTTCGCTTGCAACATCATGGGATATACCCGATTCATACTGTTCATCTTTGCCGATATCGTGAAGAAGCGCCGTGGCGTAGATGACCTCGCGGTCAAATTCGAGCTGCTCCTCGAGATTCTTGATCCACATAATGCGAGCGACATCGAGCAGATGGTCAATACCGTGGCGGCAGAAGATGCGCCCCGATTCCAACTGTACGATGTTGCCCAGGTGCCGCCGGAACAGCCCGTTGGCACAAATGTAATCAATGCGAGGCATGACGCCAAAAGGCGCCAGGCCCGAAGCCATAAAGCCGCGACGCGGCGTTCCCTCGTCAGTATTCGATGCAAAGTCGTTAACGACTCTCATGGTTAGCGGCCCAGCATCCTAAAGAAACGCTCCTCGAGCGCGGGATCGGTCTCAAAGACGCCGCGGCGAGCAAGCGTCACGGTCTTGGTGCCGGGCTTTTGCACGCCACGCATCGTCATGCACATATGCTCAGCTTCCATGAGCACAATCGCTCCCTGGGGAGCGAGATAATCCATGAGGGCATCGGCAACCTGTGCACACAGTTGCTCCTGCAGCTGAAGACGACGGGCATAAACCTCAACCGTGCGGGCGAGCTTGGAAAGCCCAGCCACCCGACCGTTAGGGATATAACCAATAGCGGCCTTGCCATAAAACGGCAGCAGATGATGTTCGCACAGCGAGTAGAACGTGATGCCGCGCTCGATAACCAAATCGTTCGAAGCGACGGCAAAGGTTTTGGACAGGTGCTCCTCGGCACTCTGGTCCATGCCGCCGGCAATCTCACCATACATACGGGCAACGCGCGCCGGGGTCTCCAGCAGGCCCTCACGAGTTGGGTCCTCGCCTATGCCTTCAAGCAACAGCTTAATGGCGGCCTCGACTTTTTCCTGATCGACCATCTGGGCCTCACTTTTCCGATTTCACGTTCGCGCTATGGTACCACGCCCTCCGGCATCGATCACAAGCTACATAGTATGGGTCGAATAGACCGGATCATCACGCCAAAGTTCAACCGCATCACAAAGCGCAACGCCCTCGCGCTCAGCACGGGCACGCGTGGCGTTCATATCAATCACGCGCTGATTGCTCGAGCCCCTAAAGCGCAACGAGATATCGTACAGATCTTGAACAAACGGGCCGTCCACCAACATGTCGAGGCAGGCAAGGATGCGGTCCGTCACCTCGGTATGATGACGACCGCCCGGCATAAGCTCCTCGAGCACATCGCCGGTAAAACACCAAATGGTCTTTCCTGACCCCGAAGGATAAGCGGCACGAACACGCTCGACGAACTCAACGAGTCCCGCCTGATTCTCAGGTTCCATAGGCTCGCCGCCCAAAATCGTCAGACCATCGATAAAGGGATGATCGAGGCTCTCGATAATCTTGTCCTCGACGGCACGATCAAAGGGCTCGCCCGCAGCAAAGTCCCACGCAACAGAGTTAAAGCAGTTCTTGCACCCACGACGGCACCCGCTCACAAACAGAGAAGTACGAACGCCTTCCCCATCAGCAATGTCGAAATACTTAATGTTCGCGTAGTTCATAAGTAACCTTCCTGGGGGTCTGGAGTATATCATTCCGTCCTCAAACATTCTCGGCCTTTGGCCTGCGAAACTGCGGGCGGAACGATATACTCCAGACCCCTCGCGAGCGACACTCAATGAACGAAGCGAACATCGAGTATAGGGTTCGAGGTCCAATAAATACTCAGCTGCAGCTCAACCGCCATTGCAAGCAGATCGTCATTGCAGCTCAACTCATTTCCGCTAAGAACTTCGAGGAGTGAGCAGACCGCGTGCTGCATCTCAGCTACGTCAACTTGGCCGCCCCGTAGCGAGGCCCCGGACCTTTGCTCGATATGAGTTCCGCACGAACAGGAGGCGCCAGTGGCGCCTCCGTCGTGAGCCAGGACTGTCCGAAATAGCGAGTAAAGGTCCGGGGCCTCGCTACGGGGCAGTCTGGGATGGTTATTAGAGATGCAGCACGCGGTCGCGGATCTCCTCGGTTCGACCCTGGTTCCAGAACTGGGTACCGATGTAGCCGCACGTACGACGGGCAACGTTCATCTTCTCTTGGTCGCGGTTGCCGCAGTTGGGGCACTCCCACACCAGCTTACCGTCGTCCTCGACAATGCGGATCTCGCCATCGTAGCCGCACACCTGGCAATAATCGCTCTTGGTGTTGAGCTCGGCGTACATGATGTTGTCGTAGATGTACTGCATCACGCGGATGACAGCCTTGAGGTTGTCCTGCATGTTGGGAACCTCGACGTAGGAGATGGCACCGCCCGGCGAAAGCTGCTGGAACATGCCCTCGAACTTAAGCTTGTCGAATGCGTCGATCTCCTCGGACACGTGGACGTGGTAGCTGTTGGTGATGTAGCCCTTGTCCGTCACGCCCGGGATGATGCCAAAACGACGCTGCAGGCACTTGGCGAACTTGTAGGTCGTCGACTCCAACGGCGTACCGTACAGCGAGAAATCGATATCGCTTTCGGCCTTCCACTCCGCGCACTTGTCGTTCATGCGCTGCATGACGGCCATGGCAAACGGCGTGCCCTCCTTCTCGGTGTGGCTATGGCCCGTCATGTACTTGACGCACTCATACAGACCGGCATAGCCCAGGCTGATGGTGGAATAGCCGCCCACGAGCAGCTTATCGATTGTCTCGCCCTTCTTCAGACGCGCCAGGGCACCGTACTGCCAAAGAATCGGTGCGGCATCCGAAAGCGTACCCATCAGACGCTCATGACGGCACAGCAGAGCGCGGTGGCACAACTCAAGACGCTCGTCGAAGATCTTCCAGAACTTGTCCATGTCCTGGTGCGAGCTCAGCGCGACATCGGGCAGGTTGATGGTCACAACGCCCTGGTTAAAGCGACCGTAGTACTTGGGCTTGTTCGGGTCATAGTTCAGCGCGTTGGCGACATTGTTAAAGCCGTTGCCCGAGCGGTCGGGTGTCAGGAAGCTGCGGCAACCCATGCAGGTGTAGCAATCGCCGTTGCCGGCGGTCTCGCCCTTAGACAGCTTGAGCTCGCGCATCTTCTTCTCGGAGATGTAGTCGGGCACCATGCGCTTGGCGGTGCACTTGGCAGCCAGCTGGGTCAGGTAGAAGTACGGGGAATTCTCGTGAACGTTATCGTCCTCGAGTACATAGATAAGCTTGGGGAATGCCGGGGTAATCCACACACCGGCTTCGTTCTTAACGCCCTCATAGCGCTGACGAAGCGTCTCCTCCACGATCATGGCAAGGTCGTGCTTCTCCTGCGCTGAGCGAGCCTCGTTGAGATACATAAAGACCGTCACAAACGGCGCCTGGCCGTTGGTGGTCATAAGGGTCACGACCTGATACTGAATCGTCTGGACGCCGCGACGGATCTCGTCACGCAGACGGTCCTCAACGACCTCGCGCACCTTCTCGGCAGATGCCGAAACACCGAGCTCCTCGAGCTCGCGGGCAACCTCGCCGCGAATCTTTTGACGGCTCACCTCAACAAAGGGGGCGAGATGGGTCAGCGAAATAGACTGGCCGCCGTACTGGGAGGAAGCAACCTGGGCGATAATCTGCGTCGCGATGTTGCAGGCAGTCGAGAAGCTGTGCGGCTTCTCGATCAGCGTGCCCGAGATAACGGTGCCGTTCTGGAGCATGTCCTCCAGGTTCACCAGGTCGCAGTTATGCATGTGCTGGGCAAAGTAGTCGGAATCGTGGAAGTGGATCAGGCCCTCATTGTGGGCATCCACGATCTCCTGGGGCAGCAGCACACGCTGAGTCAGGTCCTTGGAAATCTCGCCGGCCATATAGTCGCGCTGGACGGAATTGACGGTCGGGTTCTTGTTAGAGTTCTCCTGCTTGACCTCTTCGTTATTGCACTCGATCAGCGACAGAATCTTGTCGTCAGTCGTGTTCTTCTGGCGCTTCAGGCTCTGAACATAGCGATAGATGATGTAGTGGCGGGCAACCTCGTAGCAGTCGAGACGCATGATCTCGTCCTCGACCAAATCCTGGATCTCCTCGACCGAAACGGTGTGGCCCGCGTTCTCACATGCCTCGGCGACGTTTTGTGCCGCGTAAACCACCTGGCGGTCGGTAAGACGAGAGCTCTCCTCGACCTCCAAGTTGGCGGCGCGGATGGCATTGACGATCTTATCGATGTCAAAGACAACCTCGGTGCCGCTGCGCTTGATGATCTTCATCCTCTTGCCTCTTTCGCATCGTAGCCTCATTGCGCTTCAGAGCCAAACGATGCCCGGCAGGGCCTGTCCCTGTCTTGCGGCGCCGTCGCGCAATCTGTGTTCTCGATAAACCATAAGCCTCCATGCGGACATTCCCAGGAGCCGATCAAGCGGCTCAAGGACACGTTCAAAAGAGGCAGTTAAGGTCTTCGTTCTCTGTCCGCCATCTATCATACGACAAAGAGGCATCTATATCCTGTATTCTTTTTTTAGGTCAAACACAACATATAGTGTTTCAGCAGGTCAAAGCAATTAGTCATTTTGCAGACGTATTAAAAATGAAGGGCTCTTGGCAGAATGCTAAAACGTTATCAGCTCGACTACCTGCACGGTAGTTTTGAAACCCCCTCAACCGCGCCGCTGACAAATCCTACCAAAACCAAGCCGCTCACGCCAAAAGAATCCAAAAGATTATGCTTGACCAACATGTTGCGGTCGTGCCTTGCCGCGCCTCATGCAACCGCGGCACGAATCCTTAAAAGATATGTATATGCAAACGGAGAAGATGAGAGTTTCCTCGGATGACTACTGAGAAGCATCCCGGAAGATCAAAAACTCGAAATTTGGCGACCCATTTGGCGACCAAAACAAAACAGCCCAGAGGACATAGCCTCTGAGCTGCGAACATTTGGTGGGCGTTAGAAGATTTGAACTTCTGACCTCTTCCGTGTCAGGGAAGCGCTCTCCCCCTGAGCTAAACGCCCAAATGGAGCGGACAACGGGGCTCGAACCCGCGACCCCAACCTTGGCAAGGTTGTGCTCTACCAACTGAGCCATGTCCGCCTGCGAGGATTTAATATACGGGATGATCCACCCAAATGCAAGAACTTTTTTTGAAAAGTTTTGCGACGCCCTCGCGAACCTTGCGAAGATATCAGCCACCACGGAAAGCGCAGGCAAACGCAAACTCGCCGCAAGAGACCCCTACAACTCAGCGAGCATGATCCAGACGGAGCTGTCCTGCGCGAGCCTGCCGTCTGCAAGCGGTGATGAGGTGAGCAGGACCCTACCCGCCGGCAGCTCCACGGGTGCTGCACCGAAGTTCGTCACACACGCCCAGCCGTTGTCGCGGCGATAGGCGATGACGCCGCCCTCAGCGCCCTCGGCACCATCCGCAAGGCCGGTGCGCCCGTCAAGATCGAGCCACGCGAGATCGTTGGCGCACCCGCGCAGCTTGCGCCGCAGCCAGAGGGCATCACGATAGAGCGCAAGCATCGATGTCGGGTCCGCTTCTTCCCTATCGGCAGCGTAATCGGAAAACCATGCAGGCTGCGGCAGATGGGGCGCCGCATCGGCGTCCGCCGGTGAAAACCCAAACGATCCGCCCTGCGCGGGATCGTCCGCTGCCACCCACGGCAGGGGCACACGGCAGCCGTCGCGCCCCTTCTCGCGCTTCGGTCCGTGCGTATTGGTCGCAGTAGGATCTTCGAGTGCGGCCCACGGGATATCGGCCACCTCAAAAAGGCCGAGCTCCTCACCCTGATACACGTATGCCGAGCCCGGAAGCGCCAGCTCGAGCAAAAGGGCCGCCCGCGCGCGGCGCTCGCCGAGTTCACGGTCCTCGTCATAAGACGACCCGTCGCGTAAGAGCCAGTCGAGCGCAATCTGGTGGTAGCGCGTCGCCTTGATCTGCGGCAGGGCATAGCGCGTCGCCACGCGCGGCACGTCGTGGTTGGAGAGCACCCAGGTCGAGGCGGAATCGGATTCTATAGCTGCCTTCAAGCCCTCCTCGATTGCAGCGTGCATGTCATCATAGGTCCAAGTGGCCTTGGCAAACTCAAAGTTGAATGTCTGGCCAAGCTCGCTGGGACGCGCGTAGAGATACTGGCGCTCGGGCAGCACCCACGCCTCGGCAACGGCGCTGCGTGGCGGATCATAGCGGTCGAACACGCGGCGCCACTCGCGATAGATCTCGTGGACCTCGTTGCGGTCCCACAGCGGATGGGTGCCGTCCTCAACCATGTCATCGCCCTCGGCGAGATGCCACCGGTCGAGGTCATCGCGGTCGAGATCCTTGGCGAGACCGTGCGCCACATCAATGCGAAAGCCATCGACGCCTCGATCGCTCCAAAACGCCAGGACGTCGCAAAAGAACGCATGAACCTCGGGGCACGACCAGTCAAAGTCCGGCTGCTCGGGCGTAAACATGTGCAGATACCACTGACCGTCCGCGACGCGCGTCCAGGCGGGGCCGCCAAAGTTGGCATTCCAATTGGTGGGAGGCAGCTCGCCGTGCTCGCCGCGACCATCGCGGAAGATATAACGGGCGCGCTCGGGCGATCCGGGGCCGGCGGCAAGAGCGGCTTTGAACCAGGGGTGCTGGTTGGACGAATGGTTGGGCACGATGTCGACGATGACCTTGATGCCGTGCGCGTGAGCCGCAGCGATCATGCCATCGAAGTCGTCAAGCGAGCCGAGACGTGGGTCGACATCGCAGTAGTCCGCCACATCATAGCCGCCATCAACAAGAGGCGATGGGTAAAACGGGCTCAGCCAGATGGCCTCGATACCCAGCCGCTCAAGATAGTCCATCTGCTGGGTAATGCCCGCGATATCGCCCAGACCCGAACCAGTCGAATCCTTAAACGAGCGCGGGTAGATTTGATAAATCGCGGCATCGGACATCCATGAGCGCGAAGAGGACTTTTCTGTAGCCATGGGGTGCGCCTCCCTTGCAACGAGGTTTTGCGAGATGCCCACGATGATACGCCCAAAGCGGACATTCGCGGCAAACAACGCCACAGCCACGCCCCAAACGCTCGCTCCCTCTCGGGCTCGAGCCCAGGCGATGGGTACGAAAAAGCCCGGCTACCGTAGTAGTCGGGCTGTTACGCTTGGAGCGGACAACGGGGCGTCCGCGTATCCGCTTCGCGGATCCGCACCGGCTTCGGCCGCCTGCCGGCGTCCTCGCCAGCTCGCTACAAACGCTCCGCGTTTGCTTAACGCTCGCTCCCTCTCGGGTTCGAGCCCAAGCGATGGGTACGAAAAAGCCCGACTACAGTAGTAGTCGGGCTGTTGCGTTTGGAGCGGACAACGGGGCTCGAACCCGCGACCCCAACCTTGGCAAGGTTGTGCTCTACCAACTGAGCCATGTCCGCATATGTAAAACAAAACGGGCGCCGGAGCGCCCGGATGTTGCCTGGAGGCGAAGCCCGGATTCGAACCGGGGGTAAAGGCTTTGCAGGCCTCTGCCTTACCACTTGGCCACTTCGCCGAAAAAGGACCGCCTAAACGGTCCGGAAATGCAATGGAGCGGACAACGGGGCTCGAACCCGCGACCCCAACCTTGGCAAGGTTGTGCTCTACCAACTGAGCCATGTCCGCTTGCGGGTTATTAATTTACGCGAGTTGTCCAAAAGACGCAAGTACTTTTTTCAAAAAACTTGTCTGCCGCATGTTCTTAGTAGCCAAACGCGCTAAAGCGATTGGCTAGGCACACGATTCCAGCGATCCGCTAAACAGCTTCACCATCTGCACGCGCGTGCCGGCGCCGTCCGTACGACGAGCAACCTCCACGTTATCGACGAGCATACGCATAAGCTTGATACCACGGCCGCGCTCCTCTGATGCGACCGGTTCGCTCGTTTCATCGATAGAATAGCCGGCACCTCGATCAAGCACCTCAACCACAACGCGATCGCCATAGGCCTGAACCGTCAGGACGCACCCGATACCGCCCGCATGGTCATAGGCATTACCCAGCGCCTCCCCCGACGCCAATGCGACATCGTAGCGCTCGTCACGGCGCAACGGAAGCGATTCAAGGAGTTCGGCGATGCGATGTCGGTAGTATGGAAGATTCTCGATACCCTGACGGACCTCGACGCTCTTACTCCAGCGAGGCAGCTCCCCCACCGGAATGGCGGGAATAGACTCCCGTGCCGGCCCCGCGACATGAAGAATATCGACAAGACGAGCAATCTCCAAAAAGCGAACAACTTCACCTGATGCATTGACGAGCGAAAGCAGGCCTTCTCGCCTCATGAGCTCACGAGCGCGCGTAAGCAGGAATGCCAAGCCCGTCGAATCGATAAAGCTAACAGCCTGACAGTTGATGACGACACGACGCACGCCGCGGCCAATCAAAGCATCCAACCGCCGACGCAGCGCAGGCACCGTGGCGATGTCGATATCGCCTGGTGGCGTCAAAACCGCTATGTCATTCCACTCATTCATACGACCATGGTTCCCCAAAAAAGCCCACTCGATGCATTCGTTTCCCCAACCGTACGGATTCAGCCCGTCCAGCGTCGTCTATGAACGACCCCGTAAAAACTCAAGGGACACCAATGCAATGTCATCGTCCAGCGCCGATTCGGTAAATCGGTCGAGCTCGCCCAAGACCTTGCCGCAGATTCCCGATACGCCCTCACCCGAGACAGAGAGCAGAAGGTCACGAAGGCGCTGCTCGCCAAAGAAAGCACCCGAGCGGTCACGTGCTTCGATTGTTCCGTCGGTGTACATAAATAGCATGTCACCAGGAGCGAACGTAAACACGCCTGTCTCGTACACCATGCTCTCAAAGGCACCGATTACCCCCGATTGGCATCCAAGCAGCTCGACCTCTCCCCCACGAGCCTCGTCGCCACCCAGCGGCATCGACTCTGGCCTAATGACCATGGTCGGAGGATGGCCCGCCGAACAATACGTTGCGCGTCCGGCTTTAAGGTCAATCTTGGCGATAAACGCCGTCACGAACGTCTCGACCCTCGAAAAGCCCATGAGCATGCTGTTAAGGGAGCGTGCCATGCGGGCCGGTCCAGCGCCCTCCCAGGCATATGCCGTCAGGGCCGTCTTGACGAGCGCGGACATCGATGCGGCCTCAATCCCCTTGCCGGATACATCGCCCAAAATCATTACGGCACAATCGTCGGGAAGACGGACAAGCGTATAGAAATCGCCGCCGACCAACGCCGAGTTCGTGGCCGACAGGTACACCGAATCGGTTGCGATACCCGGAACATCCCCCAGGGAATTTCTCATGCCGATCTGGAGGGTCTGAGCGATATGGCGCTCCTCGCGCTTTTGAGATTCGCCTTCGTAGATCAGTTCAAAGTCATGCGCCAAGTGCACCAAGTAGTCGTATTCAAGGTCATCAATCGGCTCTTGGCTACCATCACGAAGCAGCAGCGCGCGCGTCGTCGGGCTCTTCGCAACAGAAGCAGGAACAATCGCGTCGTTACTGTGTTTGCCATCACCCTCAGAGCGCGGGCGCCCCGCCTCGATGCCGGAGTCGACGTAGAGACCTTGACAAGGCAGACCATGCGCCCTAAGCCAGCCTCCCATAGGCATCGATTCGTCAACGCGAGTTATACGGACGTGTTTAAGGTCCTCGGCACTCGTGCCGCCCAAAACAGATGCCTCAAAGCCATCAGGGCCAGCCCCCAGACGTGCCGCTGGCGCCGTCGTGGAAAAGAAAAGCTTCTCGGGATCGTCCGGCAAAGCAACGCGACTGCCGCCTTCAAAATCTATGACGTAGGAATCCAGACTGGCGTCATACTCAACAGGGCAAAAATGGCAGTTAAGCATATTGCAGATCTCGGACGATACCGCCTGGGTAGCCGCGGCGGAATCGTCTAGAAAGGTAAACAACTCATCACGCAAGACATTGAGCGAGCGGCCAAGCTCGGCCGTGCGATGAGAGCGAAGACTCGATGCCATGCCGACCAGCTGGATAGACAGGTAATCGCAAATGACCTCGAGCACATTAACGTCATAGGCGAGCGGTGCCTGAAGGCGTTTCCAACCAACTTCCAGCACGCCAAGAATCTGCGTACCGTAAAAAACGGGAAGACAGATCTCGCTGCGGTACGGAGGCATATCCTGCATGCGCAACAGGTGCTTAGAACGATTGTCCAAGTCCATAAACATACCGGAGGCGGCCTTATCACCCTCAAGGTCCTGTTGAATCGACAAGCGACAGGCACGCGACTCACGAAGAACATACGTCGGAATGCCAGCGCCATACGGCAAAAACTCAGGCAGGTAGCTGTCGTACAGCTCCTTGGAAACACCGCGAAGTTTAAAACCGCCGCTCTCAGAAAAATAGATAGCGGCACCCGAAGCATCGAGCGTTCCTACAAGCTGGTTCAAAACAGCATCAAGTAGGCTGGGTAACTCATCGGAGCCCACAGTGCTCATAATGACCGAGAGCGTGCCAGAGAGGCGCTTGTTCGCCACTCTAAGCTCCGAAAGTGCACGCTTGAGCTGACGGTCGTGCGAATACTGTTCTTCGATGCTATGGAGCGCCACCAGGACACGTGGCGCGCGGCGCCCAAAGATGCGTGGAGGCGTTACGGAGCCCGCACGAACCAAGACGGGGATAAAAGAGCCGTCACTCAGCTTGAGCATCAGTTCGTTCTCGGAGCCATCAGTTTCAAATGGCAGACGATGTTCCGTCGCACGTTCAAAAGCGGACGAGTACAGGACGTCTTTAACATCTCCACCGATGACGTCGGCGCGTTCCTCGCACATCAAACCAAGTAAGCGATTATTCACATGCAGAATGGTTCCGTCGAGCTCGCAGATGATGACAGCATCGCTCGTGATCTCGACTAGTTGGGCAACGTCTGCCCACTCGTTGCGTTCAAGCGTTTCCATCGTGGACCCCACCGTCTATCGGTAACAAAAAAGCCTCCGAAGAGGCTTCTCAAATGCGATGGTGTCGGAGGCGGGACTTGAACCCGCATGACCAAAAAGCGGTCACTAGCACCTCAAGCTAGCGCGTCTGCCAATTCCGCCACTCCGACATGCTATGTTGTTGACTCACGGTTCGTTTTGTTGGACCCGCGCGTTCAACGAGGAAGATAATAACCTATGATTCGAGAACTGTGCAAGCACTTTTTTCAAAAAAGTTTACGAATTTATAAATGCGCAGGTAGACTGACCTGTTCGGGCAGGAATGAGGTTGCTTTCCAACGCGTCCTCGGGCATGCGGCATTA
>DBEWTI010000033.1:0-22277 GCA_048205975.1 Collinsella sp. | reverse complement strand
AGTTGGGGAAATAAAAACCTCCGCAGGGGTGCTTCCCTTGCGGAGGTTTTTTTACTCGTTAAGTAGCCTTACGGCTTCGGCGGCCATGTTCTCGACCGTCATGCCGTTCTGCGCGAGCAGCTCGTTGGGGTCGTAGCGGTCGGGGAAGCCCTTGGCGATGCCGAAGGTGCGCGTGCGCAACGGCGTGCATGCCAGATGGCACGCGACGCGCTCGCCCCAACCGCCGTCCAAGATGCCGTCCTCGAGGGTGACGACAACGCGATGCTCGGCGGCAAGGCTATCGAGGAACTCGCGGTCAAGCTCGGTTGCAAAGCGAGGGTTGACGAGCGTGGCCTCGATACCGTATTCGGCTGCCAAGCGGTTTGCCACACGCTCGCCCAGCTCAAAGAAATCGCCGAGCGCGAGCACGGCCACGTCGCGGCCTTGGCGCACCACGTTGTAGCGCGCGACACCGTAATCGGCGTCCTCGGCAGGCGCCAAGTCGGGGCGGCTTACCAGGCCAATGCCGGGCACGCGAATCGCCACAGGATGCTCGCGATGGTCGAGCGACCAGCTCAGCATGGACAGATATTCCTCCATGCAGGCCGGCGCCAAGTAGTGCATGTTGGGAAGACCGCCCAGCATGGAAATATCAAAGAACGAGAGATGCGTCTCGGATGTGGTGCCAAAGATCGACGCGCCAAATACCAGGATGGTTGCGGGGGCGTCGTTGAGGCACAGGTCGTGCCACAGCTCGTCGTAGGCGCGCTGCAAAAACGTGCCGTACACACCAAAGACTGGCTTGGCGCCCGAGCGCGCAAGCGCGGTGGCAAAGGTCACGGCGTGCTCCTCGGCAATGCCCACGTCAACAAACTGCTTGCCTGCCGCGGCTCGAAGCTCGGGTGTAAAGCCCATAATGTAGGGCGTGGCGGCCGTGATGCCCACGACCTGCGGATCGTGCTCGATGGCGGCGCTGAGCGCCTCGCCCGTAATGTCGGCATAGGTGCGCGGCGCAGGCTCGCTCGGATGGCCCGGGCAGAGCTTGCGCCCAGTCGCCATGTCAAACGGACCCACGTGGTGCCAGCGCTCGGGGTCGCTCTGGGCCGGCTCAAAGCCCTTGCCCTTGGCGGTGGAGACGTGCAGCACGATGGGATGATCGATATCGCGCAGTTCCTGCAATGCGTCGACCAGGGCCAACACATCGTTACCGGCGTCCAGATAGCGGTAGTCGAGCCCCATCGCGCGGAAAACGTTGCGCTCACAGGTACCGTTGCTGGCGCGCAGCTCGGCCAGATTGCGATAGAGGCCACCGTGGTTTTCGGCGATGGACTGGTCGTTATCGTTGACGATAATGATCAAGTTGCTGTCGAGCTCGGCGGCATTGTTAAAGCCCTCAAACGCCAGACCGCCCGAAAGCGAGCCGTCGCCAATGATGGTGATGACGTTGTACGCATCGCCCGCCAGGTCACGAGCGTGTGCCAAGCCGCAGCCCAGGCTCACCGATGTGGAGGTGTGGCCCATGGCGAACAGGTCGTGTTCGGACTCGTCGGGATTGGCAAAGCCAGAGGCCTCGCCGTAGCGTGCCGGGTCGATATAAGTGTACGCGCGCCCAGTCAGCGCCTTGTGGGCATAGGTCTGGTGTGACACGTCAAAGACAATTTTGTCGATGGGGGAGTTAAACACGCGATGGAGCGCGACCGTAAGCTCAACGACGCCCAGGTTGGGGGCAACGTGCCCGCCGACGGCGGCGGAGCTTTCGAGGATGGCGTGGCGGATCTCGCCGCAGAGCAGCGGAAGCTCGGCGCGATCGAGAGCCTTGACGTCCTCGGGCGTTGTCGTTTGCGTAAGCAGCATCGTTGTGGGTTACTCCATGCGAATCGAGCGCCGGCGCTCCCTCGGCCGGCACAATTGCACAAGACAGTCTCGCACATTTTGGCGTTTGATATGTGACGGCGGCGCGGTAATTCGCCAACTGGTGGGGCAAAACGTTTTGTCCGATGCCATACTGGTAGATTCGATGATGATTTTATTCAATGTGTGCAGGCCGTGGCTTGCCGCCGTGAGCCGCTGGAAGGAGGCAGCATGTCCGATACCGTTCGTGCCGAGAAAATCGCGCGCGAGGTCGACGATGCCGCCCGTCAGCTTGCCCAGACGGGCCGCTTGGGCCTGACGCGCGAGTTTATCCAGCATGGTGACGTGACGGTCTATGCGCATGTGATCTCGGTGGCGCGGGCGAGCCTGTCCTTTGCCGAGCGCTTGGGCCGCGTCGGCATTTCCGTCGACCGCTTATCGCTGCTGCGCGGGGCCCTGCTGCACGATTACTTTCTCTATGACTGGCACGATCCCGACCCAAGCCATCGGCTGCATGGCTTTCGCCACCCGTTTTTTGCCTTGGCGCGTGCGGAGGAAGATTTTGAGCTGACGCCGCGCGAGCGGAATATCATCGCGCGCCATATGTTTCCGCTGGTACCGGTGCCGCCGACGTGTCGTGAGGCATGGATTGTGTGCCTGGCGGATAAATGGTGCGCGCTGCGCGAGACGATTGCCGGCCGTCTGCCGCGCAAAGGCGGTGCGAACGATTTGAACGAGGGCTCGAGTGACGGCTCGAGCAAAGAATCGAACGAAAAGAGGAGTGGGTAGACGGTGGGAACCGCGATCGACATGGCATTTGACGGCGCGACGCTTGCCGCCTGTCCGCTCTCGGCGCTGGTACTCTCGTTTGCCTTCTACGGTTTTTGCGGCTGGGTATGGGAGTCGACAGTCTGCGCCATGCTCAACCACGGACGCTTTGCCAACAGCGGCTTTTTGCTAGGGCCGTGTTGTCCCATCTACGGTGCGGGCGGCATCGCGTGCTGGTTGCTGCTGCGTGGAATCCCAGACGCCTCGAGCCAGTTTGTCGCTGCCGCGCTCGTATGCAGCGTGATCGAATATAGCGTGGGCGTGCTGTTGGAAAAAACGACGGGTGCCCGGTTTTGGGATTACTCGCATCTGCCGTTTAACCTGCACGGACGCATCTGCCTGTACTGGGCCTGCGCGTTTGGCTTGGGTGCGTTGTGTATTTGCCGTTTAGTGGAGCCTGCATTGCTGGGGCTGCTTGGCCATCTGCCGGTGCTGATTGTGCGGCTGTCCGCCTTTATCGTCGCAGTCGCGATGATGGTCGATGCGGTGTGCTCGTTGGCCAGCTGGCGCCGCCTGTCCGATCAGCTTGAGCGCGTGCGTGCCGACCTTGCCGACCGCATCAATGAGTCGCTTGCCGACGCCTCCGACTCTATGCTCGAACGTATTCCCGATTCGGCGATCGACTCGGTGGCGCAGACGCATATCCGCGGTCGCGCCGTTAACGCTTGGCTGGCCGAGCTGGGCGACGCGGCGCTCGATGCCCTGCGCGAGAAGGCTTCGATGCCGACGTTTATCTCGGATGGTGCTCGCGGCCTGGCGCTCGCTGCCCGCCGCGTGGCCGATGCCGCGCCGAGCGTGCCCCGTCCGTCGCTCACCCGTCTCCGTACCGGCAAGCGCATGAGCCGTCCGGTGCCGAGTGTGTCGCTCAGCCGTCGTGACCTGCGCTTCTTTAACGCCTTCCCGCGTCTGCGCATCAATCGCTACGAGGGCGTCATCCGAGCTACCGACCTCCGCGACCGAGCTCGCGAGCTGTTCCGGCGCTAGCCAGAGCGGAGCCAAGCGCGCCCTTCTCGTTCGCACGTTTCCCGTTCGTTTCGCGCCCGTTGCCGTGCCGTTTCCAAGATTGCGGCACCGTTTCCATTCGACAACGCAGCGTTTAACAACGTCGTATCTGGTCTACACCAGTTGGCCCTCGGCCGCATCATGAGCGCCGACAACGTTCATGCGACCAAGGGGGAGCGAATGTACGATACGGGATCGACAACGTTTATGCTCATCTGCACCATGCTCGTGTTTTTAATGACACCGGGTCTGGCGTTTTTCTATGGCGGCTTGTCCAGGCGCAAAAATGTCATCAACACCATGCTTATGTGCTTTGGCGCCATTGGCTTGGTTGGTGTGCTGTGGATTGTCGCCGGCTGGTCGCTGGCCTATGGTGGCGACGGCACGAACCCGTTTATTGGAGGCCTTGACCAGCTGCTGTGCCTGCCGGTACTCAACCAGGTGCTGCAGGCGGCCGAGGGCAATGCCGCGGACGGTGCCGTCTACCCTCAGATCATCAACATTGCCTTCCAGATGGCGTTTGCCATGATTACGGCCGCTATCGTTACGGGCAGCCTGGCCGGACGTGTTAAGTTTGGTGCTATGACGGCCTTCCTGGGCATTTGGCTGCTTGTGGTCTATGCGCCGCTCGCCCACATGGTTTGGGGCGGCGAGGGCTCCTTTATCGGCGACATCATCGGCGCGCTCGACTTTGCCGGCGGCGACGTGGTGCACATTTCGTCCGGTCTTACGGGCCTGATTCTCTGCTTAATGCTCGGCCGTCGTCGCGGTTTTGGCATGGTGAGCTATCGTCCGCATAACGTGCCGTTTGTGGCGCTGGGCGCCGGTCTACTTTGGTTTGGTTGGTTTGGCTTTAACGGCGGCAGCGAGTTTAAGGCCGACGCCGTGGCGGCACTCGCCATCCTCAACACCGTGACGGCCAGCGCGGCGGGCATGGTCTCGTGGCTTGTCGTCGAGCGCGTGCACACCGGTCGTCCCACGCTGGTGGGTGCTAGCACCGGTTTGGTTGCGGGCCTTGTGGTGGTTACGCCGGGTGCGGGCTTTGTCGAGCCGTGGGCGGCGCTGGTCATGGGCCTGATCGTATCGCCCGTCTGCTACCTGGCCATCAGCCATCTTAAGACCAAGTTTGGCTACGACGATGCGCTCGATGCATTTGGTTGTCACGGTGTCGGCGGCATCTTGGGCGGTGTGCTCACGGGCCTGTTCTGCGTGCCGGAGCTCTCGTGGACCGGTAAGGGCGGCCTGTTCTACACGGGCGACGTGTCGCTGCTTGTCTCGCAGGTTCTGGGCATTGTGGTGACGGTCGTTATTGTGCTGATGCTCGACTTGGTGATCGCCGCGGTGGTCAAGGCGCTGTTCCACGGTAGCCTGCGCGTGGACGAGGCCGACGAGGCGCTGGGCCTGGATGCGAGTCAGCACGGTGAGAGCGCCTATCCTTCCTTCTCGGGACTTGACTAGCGGCTTCCCCAGGCACCGCACCTTGGGTTTCAAACCGTCGCTTGCGTACAAAAGTACGCGGCGCTCCTCTTTCAACCCAATCTGCGGCACCTGGGAAACCCGCGTCTCATGTAAAGGGATACGTTGATTATTGAGAGGAATTCACTATGAAGAAGATCACGGCAATCGTTCGCGCCGAGAAGCTTGAGGTTCTCAAAGACGCGCTGTTTGCTGCCGATGTTCGCGGCATGACCATCAACCAGGTGCAGGGCTGCGGCGCGCAGCATGGCTGGAAGGAATACGTGCGCGGCAACGAGCTGCTCGTCAACACGATCCCCAAGGTGCAGTTCACCCTCATCTGCGCCGACGAGCATGTCGACGGTATCGTTGACATCATCTGCAACGCCGCTCGCACCGGTGCCGTCGGCGACGGGAAGATTTGGGTCGAGCCGGTCGAAGAAGTCATCCGCATTCGCACCGGCGAACATGGCCCCGCCGCGGTGTAGGACAATCTTTCGCCTGACGGGCGTGCCTCTCTTGGGACACGCCCGTTCTCGTCTACAATATCGTGCAGACGAAGGAGAGGCATGCCCATGATCAAGATGTTTGCGAGTGACTTAGACGGAACGCTGCTGAATGCCCTGCACGAGGCGGATGGGGCCATCCGCCGTGCCATCCGCGAGCTGACCGAGGTCGGCTTGCATGTGGTTCCTGCGACCGGGCGCTCGACGTTGCCAATCGGCGAGCATGGCTTTACGGGGCTGGCGCTCGATGCCTGCTGCTCTAACGGTTCCATTGTGCGCGACAGTCATGGCGAGGTGCTCAAAACCTGGACTGTCGACCCGCAGATCACCGAGGAGCTGCTCAAGGAGTTTCCTGGCATCTGCTTTGACTGCTCCACGCCTGACGGCATGTTTTCGAGTGGTTCGTTCGAGATGCACCAGGCGGGCTTTAAAAAGGACAGCCCCATTAAGCGCATCGTGATGCGAGGCATGCGCGCGCGTGGCGGCTATCACGAGGAGCAGTATTTCGACCAATCAATCGGCGACATCTTGCGCCACGATGTGTGCAAGATCAACTGCCGCGTGACCTCGTCCGAGCTGGAGCGCGACCTTAAGGCATATTTGGCTGAGCGCTCGGACCGCGTGGTCAACGCGCCGTTCGATCCAGTGATGTTCGAGATCACGGACGTGGCGTGCAACAAGGGCGAGAGCGTGGCCTGGCTAGCGGGCTACTACGGTATTGCCGAGGACGAGGTCGCGGTCTACGGCGACGGCGGCAACGACATCGCCATGCTCAAGCGTTTCCGCCACAGCTACGCGACCAAAAACGCAAGCGATGCAGCCAAGGCCGCCGCGAGCGCGACCATCGGCAGCTGCATGGTCCACGCCGTCCCCAAACACATGCTCGCCACCATGCACAAGCAAAACTCCCGCACCATCATCGAATAAGGGACAAAGGGACAGTCCCTTTGCCACAATCTAAATATTGCCTTTACGTGTTGATGCACACGGTGTGCAATAATACTCGCACTGTGCAATAGCGCACAGGCTGAGTAACAAGGAGGACGCTTGTCCCAGCTCGAGAAATGTGATCGCCGGTCCCTTCGCTCGCAGCGTGCCCTTCGCCAGGCACTTGCCAGCGAGCTTGCCGAAAGCGGCGACCTTTCGCGCATTAATGTCGCGTCGCTCACCGAGCGCGCTGGCCTTACGCGCCGCACGTTCTATTCGCATTACCGCGATATCCCCGACTTTATCAATCAAATCGAGGACGGCTTGCTGGCCGAGATCCGTGAGCGCATTGAGCTCATCACCGCAGCTCAGCTGCCTGATCTCTATCACAACATCGATGAGCTCGAGCCGGCGCCCGGTTCGGTTGAGCTGCTGCGTTATCTTGCGGCCAACCGCGACTTAATCGGTGCACTGCTGGGTCCGGGCGGCGACCAGGCCTTCATTAAAAGGATCATCGACACTGCGCGTGAGGCTGTGGTGCCGCGTGCGCAGACGGGCATTTTGGGCCTGGCGCTGGGCACGTTCTTTGACTACTACGTCACCTACGTCGTGAGCGCCGAGGTCGGCATGATTCAGCGCTGGTTTGAGCGTGGGCTCACCGAATCGCCCGAGGCCATGGCACGCATTATGACGGTGCTCGCTTTTGTTCGTCCTGGTGACCTGTATGGCCAACCCATCGATATCAACGTGCCGGAATACGGCATGAAGCTATTGAACTTGCAGCTCGAGGACGCGGCCGACACCGCCGCAACCGTCGAGTCCAACAACTAAGAGGAGAGACAGATGAGCAAACTCGTCGAGGGCATCAAGGACCGTATGGTCGCTGCCGCACGCGAGGCCGCGCCCGCCGTGGTGGACGCCGCGCAGAAGGCCGCGACCGCGGCTGCCGAGAAAGTTGCCGAGGCCGTTGCCGATGCCAAGAACGTGGCAGGGGAGACGTTCGTCGCCGCCGAGCCCGCTGCCGCCGCTGAGTCCGTAGCCGCCGCCCACGCCCCCGAAGGCGCGATCTTCAACCCCGAGGCCGCCCGCGGCAACCTGCACCTGGGCATCGACGTGGGCTCCACCACCGTTAAGCTCGCCGTGCTCAACGACGACAACCAGATCGTCTACGCCAAGTACCAGCGCCACCACACCGACGTCCGTGCCTGCGCCCGCGACCTGTTCGAGGGTGCCGCGACCGTGCTGCCGACGGCCCAGATGACCTGCGCCATTACCGGCTCGGGCGGCCTGCTGCTGTCCCAGTGGCTCGACCTGGAGTTTGTCCAGGAGGTAATCGCCAGCAAGCGTGCCGTCGAGACCCTTATCCCGGCCACCGATGTCGCCATCGAGCTGGGCGGCGAGGACGCCAAGATCATCTACTTCGATAACGGCATCGAGCAGCGCATGAACGGCACCTGCGCCGGCGGCACGGGCGCGTTCATCGACCAGATGGCCACTCTGCTGCACACCGACGCGAGCGGCCTCAACGAGCTCGCGGCCAACGCCACCACCATCTATCCCATCGCCAGTCGCTGCGGCGTTTTTGCCAAGACCGACGTGCAGCCGCTCCTCAACGAGGGCGCCCGTCCCGAGGACGTGGCCGCCTCCATCTTCCAGGCCGTCGTGACCCAGACCATCTCGGGCCTGGCGTGCGGCCGTCCCATTCGCGGCAACGTCGCCTTCCTGGGCGGCCCGCTGCAGTACCTCTCCGAGCTGCGTCACCGCTTCTACCTCACGCTCAACCTGGACGAGGAGCACCGTATCGTGCCCCAAAACGCTCACCTGTTTGTGGCGAGCGGCGCCGCCATGGCGCACGAGTCCAACAAGCTCAGCACGTTCCCGCAGCTTATCGAGGCCATCGACAGCTTGGGCGACACGCAGGGTGCTGAGGTCGAGCGCCTGGATCCGCTCTTTGCCACCGACGAGGATTTTGCCGAATTCAAAACCCGCCACGACCAGGAAGTCGTCCCCAAGGGCAAGCTCGAAGGCTACACCGGCCGCGTGTTCATCGGCATCGACGCCGGTTCCACCACCATGAAGGCCGCACTCGTGGGCGAGGACGGTCAGCTGCTGCACACCTGGTACGGCAACAACAACGGCGACATCCTGGGCACGGCCAAGGTCATCATGGCCGATTTCTACAACCACATTCCCTCGGGCTGCACCATCGGCCACGTGACCACCACGGGCTACGGCGAGGCGCTGCTCATCGAGGCCCTCAAGGCCGACTCCGGCGAGATCGAGACCGTTGCGCACCTGCGTGGCGCCAAGGCATTCCTGCCCGGCGTCGAGTTCATCCTGGACATTGGCGGCCAGGACATGAAGTGTCTGCGCGTTAAGGACGGCGTGATTGAGCACATCATGCTCAACGAGGCCTGCTCGTCGGGCTGCGGCAGCTTTATCGAGAGCTTCGCCGTGTCTATGAACATGGACGTGTGCGCGTTTGCCGATGCCGCCATCCATGCCAAGGCCCCCGTCGACCTGGGCAGTCGCTGCACGGTCTTTATGAACTCGCGCGTCAAGCAGGCGCAAAAGGAAGGCGCCACGGTGGGCGACATCGCGGCCGGCCTGTCCTATTCCGTCATCAAGAATGCCCTGTTCAAGGTCATTAAGCTGCGCGACCCCAAGGAGATCGGCAGCCAGGTAATCGTCCAAGGTGGCACCTTTATGTCCGACGCCACACTGCGCGCATTTGAGCAGCTCACGGGCGTTCATGCCGTGCGTCCCGACATCGCCGGCTGCATGGGCGCCTACGGTGCGGCCCTGCTCGCCCGCGATCGCGCCGGCGCCGACGGCACTTCGACCATTCTTTCGGCCGAGGACATCGCGCACCTCACCGTGACGCAAAAGCACGTCCGCTGCGGTCGCTGCTCCAACAACTGCCAGCTTACCGTCAACGACTTTGGCGGCGGCAGGCGCTTCATTACCGGTAACCGCTGCGAGAAGGGCGCCGGCCACAAAAAGCAGAAGACCGAGGCCCCCAACCTCTTCAAAAAGAAAAACGAGTTGCTGTTTAACCGCGAGGTGCTGAGCCCCGACGAGGCCCCGCGCGGCACCGTGGGTATCCCGCGCGCACTCAACATGTACGAGAACTACCCCTTCTGGCACGCGTTCTTTACGCGCTTGGGCTTTAGCGTGCAGCTGTCCGACCAGTCGAGCAAGAAGACCTACCAGGCGGGCATCGAGTCTATGCCGTCCGAGAGCGTGTGCTATCCGGCCAAGATGAGCCACGGCCACGTGATGAACCTTATCGACCGCGATGTCGACTTCATTTGGATGCCGTGCGTGCGCTGGGAGCGCAAGGAGGATCCGACCGCCGGCAACTGCTATAACTGTCCCATCGTCATGAGCTATCCCACGGCGCTGGCGCTCAATATCGACGAGATTCGCGAGCAGAACATCGAGTTCCTGTACCCGTTTGTGCCCTATCACGATAAGACCGAGCTCAAGCGCCGTCTGTACCAGGTGCTCGCCGTCGACCGTGTGGCCGATGCTGAGGCCGGTCGCGGTCGCGTGCGTGGACCCAAGATCACGCGCTCCGAGGTCGATGCCGCCGTCAACGCTGCCTTTGAGGCCGATGCGCGTTTTCACGAGGACATCCAGACCATGGGCGAGGAGGCCCTTAAGTGGGTCGAGGACCACGGTGGCCATGGCATTGTGCTCGCCGGCCGCCCCTACCATAACGACCCCGAGATCAACCATGCCCTGCCCGAGCTTATCTCGAGCTTTGGCTTTGCGGTCTTTACCGAGGATTCGCTCGCACACCTGGTGAAGCCCGAGCGTCCCATCCGCGTCGTCGACCAGTGGATGTACCACAGCCGCCTGTACGCCGTCGCCCGCTTTGTGACGATGCGCAACGACCTGGACCTGATCCAGCTCAATTCCTTCGGCTGCGGCCTTGATGCCCTGACCACCGACCAGGTGCAGGAGATTCTGGAAGCCAGCGGCAAGATCTACACCGTGCTCAAGATCGATGAGGTGTCCAACCTGGGCGCCGCGCGCATCCGCATCCGCTCGCTCATGGCGGCGCTTAAGGACCAGGAGGCCGAGCGCTTGGCCGAGGCCACGGCCGCGGGCGAGGCCTACGAGCAGGGCGATGCCGCGCCGGTGGCGCCCTCCACGGATGCCCCCGCATTCGCGAGCCGCAAGTACACGTTTGAGGCTCAGCGCGAGAGTGCTTCGACCGCGTGGCCCAAGGTGCCCTTTACCGAGCAGATGCGCGAGGAGGGCTACACCATCCTGTGCCCGCAGATGGCACCGATTCACTTTGACCTGGTCAAAGAGGTGTTCCGCGGTGCCGGCTACAACTTGGAGCTGCTGCCCTCGACCGATCACGATGCCGTCGAGGCCGGCCTGCGCTACGTGAACAATGACATTTGCTATCCGTCCATTTTGGTGACCGGCCAGATTATGGAGGCCATCGAGAGCGGTCGGTACGACCTGTCCAAGACGGCCGTGGTTATCAGCCAGACCGGCGGCGGCTGCCGTGCCACCAACTACATCGCGCTCATTCGCAAGGCACTGCGCGAGAGCGGCCACCCCGAGATTCCGGTGA
The DNA here is from genome assembly GCA_048205975.1 of Collinsella sp. Classification (GTDB taxonomy): domain Bacteria; phylum Actinomycetota; class Coriobacteriia; order Coriobacteriales; family Coriobacteriaceae; genus Collinsella. Next base: position 11,135 of record DBEWTI010000033.1, on the reverse strand, counting down.
TCTCGCTTTCGGCAGTGGCGCTCGGCGAGGATAACCCCGGCTTTAAGATCACGCCGGCGCTGCTTAAGCAGGCAGTCTACGCGGTGCTCTTTGGCGACGTGATGATGCAGATGCTCTACCGCTGCCGCCCGTACGAGGCAACGCCCGGTGCCGCCAATGCGCTCTACGAGGAGTACATGGCGCGCGCCCGCAAGCTGGCGCCCAAGTTCAACCGCCACAACTACACCAAGCTGTGCCGCGAGGCCATCTGCGCGTTCGACACCATGCCGCTTGTGGGCGAGGGCACCAAGCCTCGCGTGGGCGTGGTCGGCGAGATCTTGGTCAAGTTCCATCCCACGGCCAACAACCACGTGGTCGATGTCATTGAGCGCGAGGGCTGCGAGGCCGTGGTGCCGGGCCTGCTCGACTTCTTCCTGTACTCCATGAGCAACGCCGAGCTGCAGAAGGACGAGTTGGGAAGCTCTGCTACCACGCGCGCTGGCATGCAGACGCTCATCAAGCTTGTGGACTGGATGCGCACGCCGGTGGAGGAGATGCTCGAGAAGTCCCGCCGCTTTGAGGCGCCCGAGCGCATCGGCACCATGGCCGCCAAGGCCCGCACGGTGCTTTCGGTGTGCAACAACATGGGCGAGGGCTGGCTGCTCACGGCCGAGATGCTCGACCTGATCGACCATGGTGCGCCCAACATCATCTGCACGCAGCCCTTCGCGTGCCTGCCCAACCACGTGGTGGGCAAGGCCGTGATCAAGGAGTTGCGCCGCCAGCACCCCGAGAGCAACATCGTCGCAGTGGACTATGACCCCGGTGCATCCGAGGTCAACCAGCTCAACCGCATCAAGCTCATGATCAGCGTGGCCAAGGAGAACATGCGCGCTGGCAAGGGCTTTAAGCTCGAGAAGGTGGCGCCGCTCGCGATGGACGAGGTCACCGGCCAGATGCGTGCCCATGACGGCTGCGTGAGCTGCGGACCGGCCAGCGAGGAGGCCGTGGCATCGGTCGCTGAGCGCCTGGGACGCGGCATTAAGAAGTAGCTGGCCTGCTTTGGGCTGGATATGAGACAAACGGGAGGTGGCCGCACCGGCTACCTCCCGTTTTTGCTGGATACGGAACCCTGAGTTAATGAACAAGTGTATCCGTTCGCCGCAAAATACCGTCCGTTTATGGAACCCACCCCCAACGTGCGTCCTCCTTACGGTTGAATAAATACACATCTATGGAATTACGCAAGAGAGGACTGTTCCTATGAGCTACAAGACCGTTTGTGTTGCCGGCGGCGGCGTGTTGGGAAGCCAGATTGCCTTTCAGGCTGCCTACTGCGGCTTTGATGTGACGATCTGGCTGCGCAGCGAGGGCAGCATCGGCCGCACTCAGCCCAAGATCGATCATGTGCGCGAGGAATACATCGCGGCAATCGAGGGCATGGCGGATGGCACGGGCAAGTGGTGCGCCGGTATCGCCGATAGCGGCCAACCCTTCGACAAGGAGGCGGCACTCGCCGCCGTCGAGCGTGCCTACTCCACACTCAAGCTGGAGCTCGATCTTGCCAAGGCAGTGGCCGACGCCGACCTGGTCATCGAGTCTATGGCCGAGGACACCCAGGCAAAGATCGACTTCTACAAGAAGCTCGCCCCGGTCCTCCCGCAAAAGGCCGTCGTCGTGACCAACTCCTCCACGTTGCTGCCGAGCACCTTTGCCAAGTACACTGGTCGCCCCGAGAAGTACCTGTCGCTGCACTTTGCCAACTCCATCTGGAAGAACAACATGACCGAGGTCATGGCGCAGGACCAAACCGACAAGCGCTACTTCGACGAGCTCGTCGACTTCGCCAACGACATTCGCATGCTGGCGCTTCCCGTCAACAAGGAAAAGAACGGCTACCTGCTCAACTCTATGCTGGTGCCATGGCTGCTTTCGGGCCTGGACCTGTACGTTTCGGGCGTCAGCGACCCTAAGAGCATCGACCTCGCATGGACGCGCGGCACCGGCGCTCCCAAGGGCCCGTTCCGCGTATTCGACACGGTGGGCATCCAGACGGCCTACAACATCGTTATGCAGTATCAGAAGGTCCCGGGCCTGGTGAGCCCGCTGCTCAAAAAGATGATGATGCCCTACAACTTTAAGGCCATGGCCACCGTCCTCAAGAAAATGCTCGACGAAGGTAAGCTGGGCGAAAGCTCGGGCGAGGGCTTCTTCAAGTACTAAATAATGATCCCTCGGCAACATTGGGAAACGTATCATTTGCAGCGTCATGCGCCGCATGGCCCGTGTGCTATTTCGGCGCATGACGCTAAAACAAATGGGCTGCGGGGATAGCGAGAAAATGGCAATGGATCGACAAATCGTGCTCAAGCAGGATATTCTCGACGCGCTTTCTGCCGTCGGCATGTGCACGGGGCAGGCGGTTATGGTCCATTGCTCGCTCAGCGCGCTTGGATATGTGTGCGGCGGCGCACAGCCGGTGATCGAGGCGCTGCTCCAGATGGTGGGCGAGACCGGTACCATCATGATGCCGACGCAATCATGGAAAAACTTGGACCCCGAGAGTGGTGTCCATTGGCAAGAGCCGCAAGAATGGTGGCAGCTGATTCGCGATAACTGGCCTGCCTATGACAAGCACATTACGCCCACCAACACGATGGGGGCTGTTGCCGAGATGTTTCGCGCGTGGCCGGGTACGCATAGAAGCGACCATCCGGCGCGCTCGGTGGCGGCAAACGGCCGGCATGCTCAATTCTTGACGGAAAACCACGACCTGAGCAACATCTTTGGCGACGGATCGCCCATCGCGCGCCTGTACGATTTGGACGGCTACGTGCTGCTTGTGGGCGTGGGCTACGACAAGAATACGTCGCTGCATTTGGCCGACGCCCGTGCGGAATACCCTGGCAAGCACGACTGTGTGGAGCACAGTGCGATTGTGGAAAACGGTCGACGCGTATGGAAGGAATACCGTACGCTCTTTGTCGATGGCGAGGATTTCGATGAAATCGGTGCTGCTTTTGAGCGTGAATGCTCGGTGCGTACGGCGCCTCTCGGTAACGGGATGATCCGCTTTATGCGCCAACGCGAGCTTGTCGACTTTGCCGTGGACTGGATTGAGCGCCATCGCGGCCGCCCTGAGTAATTCGGGGGGGGGTGGAAGCGTTGGGGATCTACGGTAGTATGCGACAAAATCTGAATTGATCGGGCAAGAGCTGTAGCGCGCGTTGACGTTTGACCAATGGAGTGCAAAAATGCACCGTTCGCCGATACTCCTCTTGCGAGTGGCAGCCATATGGTTTGATGTTGGAAACATATGACTGCCGCCGGGCTGCGGGTGACGTTTGCTCTGATATCGGAGGTGCCAAGTATGTTTCGCGCTCCGTTAAACAAGTATCGGGCTGGCTAGCATGGGCCGCCGCACTATCTCAATAACCCTTGCAGTGGTCTGCCTGGCTGTGCTCCTGGGCGCTACGGGGCTGTTTGCTATAAGCCGAGAAACGTCCTATATCCAGGAATGCGCTTCCCAAGGGTTTGCCATTGATGGTTTCTATCGGGATGACAAAACGAGTCGGGAAACCCTGGCTTTTCTTGAGGAGGACAACTGTCGATGGCAGCTGGTCGACCAAGACGGAATCTGCACAGACGGGCAGTTTAAGCGTACGGATGACCCCAACATCCTGATATTAAAGAAGGAAAACGGCGAAGAATTCGGTACGGTCCACGTGGCGTATATGTCACGCCGACGCGAGCAAGGCCAGCTCTATCTATTTAGAGATAGCAAAGTGACCCGATTTTATCTGGTGAGCACCAAACCTGCGTTTACGGTGGAGTCTGGCGATGTCGATCTGGACAGTTGATCCACGGCAATAAAACAGCGAGCGGGGCGCGGGTGTGAACTGCACCCTGCTATTTGCTCGTGTCCGTGCGACCATTCATCCCGCGCCGGCATCACTTCACGTCAAACTCCACGCGATCGAGTTCGGGCACGTTGAGGTCGATGAGCTTGCGGGCGACGTGGCGGTCGTGCGCCCCGAGCGCCTCGCTTGTCGTTACGTGGGCGACAACCTCGCGCTCTACAATGCCTTCCTCGTCCCCTTCGGTAGCCGAGGTCTCGACGGCGACGGTGTAATCCTTAAAGCCCGGCAGCACCGCTGCAAGTTCGCGCGTGGTCTCGGTGACGCCGTAGCCGTCCTGCACGCCGGCCTGCGCCGAGCCAATAGACCCCGCGGTCATAACGATGCAGGGGATGGCAAAGATCACCGTGCCCACGATGATGCGGCGGCGCACCTTGCGTGACAGCTTGTCGGCCTCGGCATTTTCTTCGGCGGTCACAATGCCGTCGCCGTTGAGGTCGCGCTTGAGCGGCACGCGCAATAGAAGTAGTACGGCTTCGGCTGCGAGTGCGATAAAGACCACGTTGATGCCAAACTCGTAAAGCGCCGAGAGGAACAGCGACCCGCTCGCGATGGCGATGCCGTAGCCCGCAGCGCACAGGGGCGGCATGAGCGCGGTCGCCACGGCCACGCCGGCGATGAGCGTGGCAGGTTCCTGATCGCGCGAGTTGCCCAGGCCACCCGCAAAGCCGCCCGCGAGCGCGACGGCAAGGTCCCACACAGTCGGTGTCGAATTGTCGATGATGGCGGCCGTGGTGGTGCCAAGGGGCGAGAGCTTAAAGTACAACGTGGACGTGACCAGGCAAAAGGCCATCTGTAGAGCCAAGCTCGCGACGGCTTCGACGGTAATCTCGCGGTCGAGCGTGGCGATGCCATATGCCATGGCAAGGACCGATCCCATAAGCGGGCAGATGAGCATGGCACCTACAATGGCGATATCCGAGTCGATATCGAGGCCGATGCTCGCGATCAACATAGCAATGATCAGGATGCATAAGTGCGAGCCAGTCAGACGCGCCCCGTTTACAAAACGCTTGCGGATCACGTGGTAGGGCGCGCGACCCTCGCGAATATTGAATGCGCGCTTGAGGAAGCGGGTGATGTTTTCCATGGCTTCGCTATGAGCGGGGCGGATGCCGTGACGCCGATGATGACGCTCGCGCAGTCGTTCGATCTGTTGCTTGTCGAGTTCCATGTTCACCTCGTTCTGGCACGGGCCGCGCAACGCGCCCGTTGTCCTAACTCTACACCGTGGCGGGCGGGGTGTCTGTTGGATGCGGAATCCGGTAGGGTGGATGACGCGGGAGCAAATGCAAATCACAGGCTCAATTCGATCCCGCAAGAATATGATGCACCAGCTCCTACATATGTGACGAAATTGTGAAGCACGAGAGCGCGAATTTCAAAAAATCCGCTGGTGACCAATGTTGCGCAACAGAATTCAAAAATCAGCCCCTACATTTTGAAGCGTATGGATACATCCGTGTCAAAGGGAGAAAGCCATGGCAAACTACAGTCCACAACACTTTGAGCCTCGGGCTAAGGCCGTCAACGTCAAGGGCGTTGCTAACCGCGCCGTCGCAACCGTTTTGACGGCGGGCCTCATCGCTCAGCCGCTCATGTCGCCGCTGGCGGCAATCGCCGCACCGTCAACCGGTAACGGCGATTCTGTTCAGGGGGGGGGTAGTTCTGTAGAGAATACCGTTGCCGCCGGTAACCAAGCGGTCGTAAAGACGGCTGCCCAGCTGGCCGAGGAATCGGCAAAGCAGCTCAAAGACGCTCAGGCCGCCTACGATGCCGCCCAGAAGAACGCCGATGCGGCGGGCCAGTCTCAAAAGCAGGCGCAGCAGCAAAAGGATCAGGCCTCGCAGGCTGTGAGCGACAACGAAATCGAGCAGAACGCAGCAGAAGTCGCCGCGCTCCAGGAGAAGATTGACGAGCTCAAAGCCGCCGTCGAAAAGACCGAACAGCAGCAGAAGAAGCTGGGCGACCTGAACGATCAGCTCGACCAGGCCAACAAGAGTGTCGAGGATAAGACCCAGGCGCTCAAGGACGCCAAGGCAAAGCAGGATGAGGCCAAGAAGGCCCTCGATGATGCCCAGGCCAAGCTCGAGGCCATGGGTATGGACGAGTACGAGGCCGCCAAGAAGGCCGTCGAGGACGCACAGGCAAAGCTCGATGACGCCAATAAGGCCGTTGCTACTGCACAGGCCAATCTGGACCAGGCCAAGGCTGCCGAGGCCAGCGCCCAGCAGGAAAAGCAGAATATCGAGGCAGCTTTGACGACTGCCCAGGCCAAGAAGCAGGAGACTGCCGCTGCGCTCGCAGCCGCAACCACCGCGCGCGATAACGCCCAGCAGAAGCTCAGCCAGGCGCAGGCCGCGCTCGATGCCGCGACCTCGGGCACGGGTATCGATCTGAACGCGCTCGAGGCTGCCAAGGTCACTGCCGCCAGCGAGCTCGCGACCGCGCAGGCCGCGCTCGATGCCGCGACGACTGCAGACGCCACCGCACAGGCGAACCTGCAGGCTGCGCAGACTACCGTCACCGCCGCGCAGGAGAAGGCCAACGCCGCCAACGCTGCTGTGGCATCTGCCCAGTCTGCATACGATGCGGCAAACAGGGAGTACAAGGACGCGGCCAGTAAGCGTGACGCCGCGAAGACGGCATACGAGCAGGCCCAGCAGACCGAGGCCGACAAGAAGGCGGAGTACGACCGACTCGTCGAGGTTCGTCAGCAGAAGAGCAACGAGTTCGATCAGGCTCGTGCTGAAGTAACCGACGCGCATAATGCATACGACGCCGCAAACGCCGAGGTCGAGAAGCTTAACCAGCAGATTGTCGACCTCAAGTCGAACATGACCGTAGACCAGAATGTCATCAGCCAGGGCATGTTCGGCTTCATGAACTACATCATCGGCGGCAGCCAGTTCACAGCCACGCAGAAGAAGAACGCCCAAGACGCCGTATCGATGCTGACCGGTGCCGATGACAAGGCCGAATGGTATGACCAGTACGTCGATCATGACATGTCTCGCGACACCAATCCGCTTTCCTTGGAGCAGATGCGCAACGCCCTGACCTACCTCGATACCCAGAACAACCTCCGCAAGGCGAACGGTCAGTCGGCGCTCAGCGTCAGCCTCCGCATGACTGTGGCAGCTGCCCTTAATACATCGTATTCATCGAACATCTGGGGGCACTCTGGCTGCTACTATGATAACGGTGAAAATCTTGCCGGCGGCGGCGGTGCATATACCGGTGGAGAGACCGAGGACACCCTCGGTTGGCCCTATACCGGTCTCTACACCCAGGAGAAAGAGGCATTCGATAAGCACGTCGCGCAGTATGGCGACGAACTCGGCAGCCACCGATATGATGCCAATTACATCTTTAAGAACTACAACAGTGAACGCTACGACAAAATCTACGATAAGTGCGGGCACTATCTCAACATCGTCGATTCCGCTACGGTCGCCGTCGGTATTGCAACGGGTAGCGGAAAGAATACCGATTCCGAGGTAACCGTATTCGATTACAGCGCTGATGACACTCAGGCCGATTTCACGGTCTCCGAGTTCAAGAAGCTCCTGAACGACTATATCGATTCCGCCTACAATGCGGGCGGCACGCAGGAGCAGAAGGCGCAGCTCAAGGAGCTTCAGGCAAAGCTCGCCGAGGCACAGAAGAACTTTGGAACTACTTGGGAAGCTTACTTCGCAGCTGTAAACGGGCAGGATGCCGCCCAGGACGCTTTCACCGCAGCCGATGTGAACATGAACACCGCCAAGGGTGAGTACGAGAAGGCTAAGTCCGGCACCGCCGCCGCGAAGACGGCATACGACGCCGCGAAGGACGCGCTCGGCGGAATCGACATCGAGTCCCTCAAGCAGAACCTCGATGCCGCCAAGAGCAAGGCCGCTACTGCCCAGGCAGCTCTCGATAAGGCAAACGCTACGCTTGCTGACAGCAAGACGAAGGCAGCCGAGGCCGCTGCTCACAAGGCGAAGGCTCGCAGCGCCCGCGATGCCGCCAAGGCAAAATCCGATCAGGCCAATGAGGCGTATGACAACGCCACTGCTTCGGTCAAGGATCTTACCGCCAAGCGCGAGGCCGCCAAGACGGATCTTGCGAACAAGCAGGGCACGCTTGACGATGCCAAGAAGGCCGACGACACTGCCCAGGCTGGCGTTGACAAGGCCCAGACCGCAGATACGCAAGCCGCGACCGCTCTTTCGGGCGCCAAGCAGGCAGTTGCCGCCAAGACGCAGACCCTGTCCGACGCACAGGCGAAGGCCAAGGCCGCCGAGGGCGAGCTGGCCGGCGCAAACAAGGCCTTCGAGCGCTTCGCCGGCGCCCAGAAGGCGGTCGACGACGCCAAGACCGCCTATGACGCTGCCGTGGCCAGTGTCGCCGATGCCCAGAAGCAGCTCGAGGCCGCCAACGAAGCCGTCGTCGATGCGAACTTCGAGATCGTCAAGGCCAAGGCCGAGCTTGCCAGCGATGAGGCACTCAAGGCCGATCTTGAGGCTGTCGACCACAAGGCCTCTCTTGCCGCGGGCACGACGGGCAACGATAAGCTGGTCAAGCTGAACGCTGTCTACGCTCGCTACAAGGCTGCCGTCGATGCTGCCGCTGGTCTCAAGGCTGCCCTGAGCGATGCCGATGCCAAGCTGTCCGATGCCAACGACGCCTATGCCGCTGCACTGGCCGAGCTCGGAGATGCCAGGGATGCCCTGGCTGCCGCTCAGGCCGAGTACGACAAGTACCACCCCAAGGCCGAGCCGCAGACCAAACCGCAGGCCAAGCCCCAGGTCACGCAGGCAGCTGCAAAGGCTCCCGCGGGCAAGCAGAAGGCTGCGTCGGACAAGCTCGCCCAGACTGGCGACAATTCCGCTCTTGCGGGCGAGGTGTTCGTCATCGGCGGCATTACGCTCGTTGCCGCGGGCGTGACGCTCGGCGATCGCCGTCGCAAGCAGATGTAGCGTTTCGAGCGTAGTTTCTGCAACGAACTTCAATTCATAACGGGACCGTCTCGTTAGCCAAACGATAAGGCCGGCGCGCTGTTAAACGCAGTGCGCCGGCCTTTCTTTGTTGCGATATCAAAAAGCCCGGTCGGCAGCCGCAAAAGCTGCCGACCGGGCAAGCCGTAGGCAATATGGTTGCTGTCGAGCAGCTGCTCGACTTAGCCCAGCAGGCTCAGGCCAACAGAGACAAACGCCAGGATAACGCCGACGATGGACTCGCCGCCGAGCAGGCCGCTGGCAACGACCAGGCCCTGTTCCTGGAAGGCGGCGTCCTTGGCAGCCCTCTCCTCGTCAGAAAGACCAGCGGTGGCGTCGCGGTGGGCGGACCACTTGTCGTAGGCGAGTTTAACGCAGGAGCCTAGGAAGGCCGTGAGTGACATGTAGAACGGCAGGTACACGCCCAGGCCGATCATCATGGCCGGAATGCCGAGCCAGTACATGACGATGCCGGCGATAAAGCCGCCCGCAAACCACGGCACGCTCGGGATGCCCGAGACCATGGTGGCGACGACGCTTGCCTGCGCGGCAACAAAGCTCTTGTCGGGGCCAAAGGCGTCCGGGCCATAGGCGGTGACGAGCGCGACCATGACGGCGGCGGCGACCAGGGCGCCCACGATGCCGCCGATGGCTTGACCGATCCACTGCGCACGCGGGTTGGTGCCCAGCACGGCGCCGGCCTTAAAGTCGTTCATGACGTCGCCCGCAAGGCCGCACGCCACGGCTACGATGCCGGCGATAAAGAACAGTTTGACCTGAGCGATCTGTGCAAAGGCAGCCACGATGAGCATGACGATGAGGCCAAAGATCTCCATGGGGTCGATGCCCGTCTGGCCGCAGCTCTGTGCGCTCATGATGGTGGTGACAAAGGTGAACAGCGTCACGATGACGGCCGGAACGGGACCAAGGTCAAGCACGATGGCGATGATCACGGCGATGGCGGCGGCGCCCAGGCCGATGATGCCGGCGTCGAGCTTAAGGGAGCCCGAGATGAGCGACTGCTCGTCGGTGTCGGTGGAGCTGTCGGCGGCAAGACCGCGGACGATACCGGCGACCTGCGGCAGGATGTCCTTGAGGACGACGGCGACGCCAAAGCCCATCATGAGGCCCATGCCCAGGGACTTGACGATGCCCTGCGCAGTCACAATGTCGAACAGACCGGCAGCGGTGCCGCCCACGATGATGCCAAAGTTGCCCAGCAGGGCGCCGGCAAACCAGAAGGCGACCGGGGCGAAGCCCACGAGGAAGCCGACGGAGAGCAGCATGGGCGAGTTGTAGATGGCAAAGGTCACGCCGGGGATGTTGAGCGTGCACAGCATGCTGGGCACCATGCCCAGGGCGTCGCGCAGCACGCTATAGATGCCGGCGATGGCCATGGAACCAAAGAGCTGCTTGCCGGTCTTGCCGCCGGCCTCGGTGGCGCGCAGGGTCTGAGCTGCGGCGTTGCCGGTGGGGAACTCCAGCGCGGCGTCAACGATAAAGTGACGGTGGATGAGCGCGGTGGCCAGCAGGCCTAGGATAGTGCCGGCGAGTGCCACGATAAACATGTCGAGCCAACTGATCTGGTCGGCATAGCCCAGCATCCAGGCGCCCGGGATGGTAAACGCCAGACCGCCAGCGACCATGGCGCCTGCGGACATGATGGTGTGGGTGACGTTTGCCTCGTTGAGGCTGGCGTTGCCCATGAGCTTAAGGAAGAACAGCGAAATGACGGCAGCGAAAATGATCGGCCAGGGGAGCGCACCCATCTTGAGGGCGGTATAGGCCGAGCTTGCCGTGATAATCACGCAGCCAAGGACGCCGATGACGACGCCGCGCAGCGTGAGTTGCCCGCGCATCGAAGTGCGGTTCGAGGGATTGCTCATATAGAACTCCTTTGCGTATATCCGCTTCCCCCGGGAGCGCCGCTACGGATACGGCGCGGGAAGTCGGGTTACCAAGGGCCGCCGCGTGAGCTCGCGCGCGACCGCGCACCAGTATAGCGGCACGGCAGCTCATTTGGGACGGGGCTTTTTTAGCTGCCCCGAGCGACGCCGAAGGATGATTATTCTGGGACGGGGATTTAAAAATCATTAGGAACGCAATGATTTTTAAAGGCTCTGTTAGACCAGGATTGACATACATGTGTCCCCACGGTGCCATATCGTTGACCCCGTAGACCGCGATGATGGGGGCAGCATGAACGCCGAAGACCTGGTCCTCAACTTCAAGAAGGGCATGGCGAACCTCAGCAAGA
>DBEWTI010000030.1:0-17571 GCA_048205975.1 Collinsella sp. | reverse complement strand
AAGACCCAGGAGTTCCGCGAGGCCTTTGAGCGCGTGAACGGCGAGTCCTGGCTCCAGACCCGCGACACCTACAGCTACTTTGAGGACGACGTGGTCGAGGTGCTGCAGAGCGTGCTCGGCATGAGCGAAAAGGCCGCATGGAACTGGCTCGAGGGTTCTGAGGACGAGGTTTTGGCCCCCGATGTCTTTGCCAAAAAGGTCAAGGACTACGTAGACGCTCAGGCAGCGGCCCACGGCGGCAACTTCCGTTTGCTCTTTATGGTCGACGAGGTGGGTCAGTTTATTACAAACGACAAGGACCCAAGCCTTATGCTGAGCCTTCAGACCATCGTCGAGGAGCTGGGTGCCGCCTGCGGTGGCCGCGTGTGGGTGATGGTTACGAGCCAGGAGGCCATCGACAACCTGAGCCTGCCCGTGGGCAACGACTTTTCAAAGATCCAGGGCCGCTTCAATACCCGCCTTTCGCTCTCCAGCTCCAGCGTGGACGAGGTCATCCAGCGCCGTGTGCTCGAGAAGACCGCGCCGGCGGCCGATATGCTTGCACAGGTCTACGAGCAAGACGCCGCCGTGCTTAAAAACAACTTTACCTTTGAGGGTGGCTCGCGCTCCGACCTTGCCGGCTACGCCAACTCCAAGGATTTTGTGGCCAGCTACCCGTTTGTGGGCTACCAGTTTAAGCTCCTGCCCGACGTGATGACCGAGGTGCGCAAGCACGGTGTTAAGGCCAAACACATGTCAACGGGCGAGCGCTCCATGCTGAGCGCGTTCCAGGAGAGCGCTCAGGCCATCCAGTATGACCAGACCGGTGCACTCGTGCCGTTCTGGTGCTTCTTCGACACTATCTCCAAAGACCTTGAGCACGGCATCAACCAGGTGGTCGACCGCGCGGTCCGTGCGGCCGAGGACGCAAAGGGCCTTGAACCCTACGACGTTCAGGTGCTCAAGCTCCTGTACCTGATTCGTTACATCGGCTACGTTAAGGCCACGGTCGAGAACATCTCCATCTTCATGATCGACGGCCTCGACGTGGACATGCGCGCCCTCAAGGACCGCGTCAAGGAGTCCCTTGCCCGCCTGGAGCGCGAGAACTACGTGGCGCGCCAGGGCGATATCTACAGCTTCCTTACCGACGAGGAACAAGAAATCGCACAGGAGATTGCACGGACCCCGATCGACAACGCGAAGGTGATTGAGTACATCAAGAAGCGCCTGTTCGAAAGCATTTACACTACGCGCAAGCTCAATCGCGGGACCAACGACTTCCCCTTTGACCGCTACGTGGATGGCTCGATTCATGGATCCAACATGGGCGGCATGGAACTTTCCGTGGTGACCATGGCCAGCGATCTGGGCCGTTCGGACGATGCCGAGCTGGCATTGAAATCCGTGGATAAGGCCATCGTGGCCTTGAGCGACGAGGTGGATTATTGGGCCCCACTCGTCAACGCCGCCAAGATTCGCAAGTACGCCAAGACGCGAAATCTCCAGGAGCTTCAGCCGAGTACGCGCCAGATCGTCGAGTCCAAGATGCGCGAGGCGGCCTATAACGAGAAAGAGGCCGATACCCTTTTGAGCGAGGCTGTGCTCCATGCACGTTGCGCGGTCGACAGCCGCATTGTTGAGGTCCGCGCGGCCAAACCCGCTCAGGTCTTTGAGCAAGTGCTGGCGCAGCTGTGCGATGTGGTCTTTGAAAAGGCCGACTATATCGGCGCGCCGGTCACGAGCGATTCCGATATTCGCTCCACTCTGGCTGGCAACGTTCAAGTGGGGCTCGCTGGCATGGACGCGGGTAACACGCGTGCGCTCAAGGAGGTCGAGGACTACCTCAAAGTGCAGCACCAGCGTCACCTGGATACCGCTATGGGCGATATCCAGCGCCAGTACCAGCAAAGGCCCTTTGGCTGGCGCGAGGTCGACATCGCAAATGTGGTGGCGCAGCTTGTGGTGGAGCAGCGCGCGCAGGTGTTGTTTGGCGGTCAGACGGTTCAAGCTAACGACAGCCGCATGGTGGCGCTCCTGCGCAAAGATGCCGATAAGGCCCAGGTGCGCTTGCGCATGCGCATGAGCGACCGGTTGCTACGCGCCGCGGGCGAACTCATGTGTGACCTGTTTGATCTCAAGACCGTGCCCTCCAACGAGGATAAGCTCGTGGCCGAGCTCAAAGAGCGCCTTGAGGGCTTGCGCGAGGCGTGCCTCGCCATGGCACGCGACTACTACACGGGCATCAAGCCGGCCTACCCGTATCCCGGTGAGGACGAGTGCGAGAAGATGCGCTCGGAGGTGGCCGACGTCCTTAAGGACCAGAACGAGGCCGAGGCGTTCTTGACCACGTTCACCAAGCATGAGGAGCGTTTGCTCGATGCCAAGGAAGACTTTGACAAGGTGGTTGAGTTCTTCGAGTCCAATCAACGAATAGCGTTTGACCACGCCAAGGATTTCTTGAACCGCACCGAGGGTATCGAGTATGCCTCCGATGACATTCCCGGTGCGGTGGAGAACGTGGCAACGGTTCGTGAGATCCTCAAAGATCCCAAGCCCTACGGCCGTATTAAAGACCTGCAGCCGCTTATGGATCCCGTCGAGGATGACATGAAAAAGCTGTTGGTCATCCGCCGCAATGAGTTTTTGTGTCGCATCGAGAGCGATCTGCAAGACCTGCGGGCGCAGGCCGAGAGTCAAAAGGGCTTTGTCAATCAGGCCAAGGATGCCATAGCAGACGCCGGCACCAAATACGAGTCGTTCAAAAACCGTGCCCACAGCGCTCAAAGTCTCAACGAACTGAGCGTTGTTGCAACTAACTGGGGCGACTGGCTCAGTGCGGCGGCCAACGAGATGTACGACGCTGTGGATGAGGCCCGCGTGCGTATGGACAACGAGCGCCGCACCACCGAGGTCATGAGTACGGGCGAGGTGGTCAAGAAGGTCTCCAACAAGGGCGCCGCATCGTCTGCTCCCGTGCCCGCGCCCAAGCCCCAGCGCAAGATCAAGACTGTGCGCCGCGCCGATCTGGCCAAGCCGAGTCGTCTCTTGTCCGCAGAGGACGTGGAGCGCTACGTGGACGACCTGCGCTCCCGTCTTATGCAGGCGCTCGCTGCAAACGACGAGATCCGTATCAACTAACCCGCGGAGCCGCCGGTGCCAAAGCGCGCACCGGTGGCTTATGGCGTTTAGAAAGGCTCATCAACCATGAACGATTCTGCTCTTAAGAGCTTCTGCACCTGGGCCCGTACGGAGCTCATCAAAGGCGTGGAGTCGCAGATGGTGCGCTACGGCATCACCGAACCTGCACCCGCGCCCGTTGGGTCCGAGACCGTCAACGGCCTGCCCCTAAGTCCGGCTGAGATTGAGCAACGCGACGAACTGCTGCGCATGCAGGCGGAGGTGGGTCACGAGGCGCTGCGCGACCGTGCGGCCTACACCTGGTTCAACCGCATCGTGGCCATTCGCTTCATGGATGCACGCGGATGGCTTCCCAGCCGTATGCGCATGCTAAGTCGTGCGGACGGCAGCCATGGCAGCGAGGCCGTGGAGAACGCACTGGACGTGGAAATAACGACGGCCGATACCGATCGCATAGCCGAGCTCAAGATGGCGGGCTTGGATGAACCGTTGTGGCGCTACCTGTTTGTTGCTCAGTGCGAGGAGCTTGCCGATTGCCTGGCGGGCGTCTTTGAACGCGTGGGCGGAGCCATGGAGCTGCTGTTGCCCCAGGGCCTCATGATGGCTGACAGTGTGGTGGGCAAACTCAATGCCGTCCTCGCTGACGAGGACTGGCGCGAGGGCGTGACCGTTCTGGGCTGGATGTATCAGTACTACAATGCCGACGTTAAAGACGAGTTCTTCAAGTCCAAGCGCAAGGCAGCGGCGGCGGACATCGCGCCCGCCACGCAGCTCTTCACCCCCGAGTGGATCGTGCGCTATATGGTCGAGAACTCGCTCGGCCGTCTGTGGATGCTCAACAATCCGGGGAGTTCGCTACGCGAGCGCATGGAGTATTACATCGAGCCCGATGCTGAGCACGAGGACTTCATCCGCATTTCGAGTCCCGAGGAGATAACCCTCTGCGACCCCGCATGCGGCTCGGGCCATATCTTGGTCTATGCGTTTGAGCTGCTCTTCCATGTGTACGAGGAGCGCGGCTATCGTGAGCGCGAGATTCCCGAGCTCATTCTTACTAAAAACCTTGCAGGTATGGAAATCGATTCCCGCGCGGCACAGATCGCGGAGCTGGCGCTTGCCATGTGCGCCCGCGAGCACGACCGTCGCTTCTTTAGGCGTGGCGTTCGCGCCGACGTTACCGTGCTCTCGAGCATCCCGCTAGGGGAGGACGAGCTGCCGGGTAACAAGAAGCTCGCCGAGGAGCTGAGTCATTTGGGCGAGATCGGTTCGCTGCTCAATCCTTCAGAGGACGAGATCGACGAGCTCAAGGCTGCCGCCGCGAGTTGTTCCGATGACCTTTTTGCCGCTACGGCCAAAACAAAGCTCGAAAGCGCTGCCGCCATCTGCGAGAAGCTGTCCCGTCGTTTTACCTGCACCGTTGCGAATCCTCCGTATATGGGCAGCAGTAGCTTTAACCCCTTCATGAGCAAGTGGGTCAAGAAGAACTACCCCGACGTGAAGAGCGACCTCTTCTCCAGCTTTGTCGTTCGCATGTTCAGTCTCGCCAAGGACCACGGCGAGTGCGGAGTCATGTCGCCTTTCGTCTGGATGTTCATCGGAAGCTATGAGAAGCTCCGCAACGAGATTATCGACAACAGAACGCTTACCTCCCTCATTCAACTTGAGTACTCGGGCTTCGCTGGCGCGACTGTGCCCATCTGCACCTACACGTTTCACAACTCACTCATCAAGGGCTACAAGGGAAGCTACGTGCGCCTTTCTGACTTCGTTGGCGCCGCTGTCCAGGCTCCCAAGGCCCTCGAGGCAATCCAAAACCCCGACTGCGGCTGGTTCTACCGCCGCAACGCCGAGACCTTCAAGCAGATCCCCGGCACCCCCATAGCCTACTGGGCCAGTGATGCCCTTGTTGAATCGTTCACAAAAGGAAGGAGGCTCGATGCTGTTGCTACTCCGCGACAGGGCTTGGCGACGAGCGATAATGGCCGCTTTTTGAGGAAATGGTGGGAAGTGGCGCCTTCCAACACATCGCGAGATTGTAGCGGCAGGCCTGAGGCAAAGCAGAGTGGCTCCCGTTGGTTCCCGATTATTCGGGGCGGCTCCTATCGAAAGTGGTGGGGTGACTACGACGAGGTGGTTAACTGGTTTGATGACGGTCGGGAGATGAAGGAAGCAATTCTGTCCAAGTATACTTATCTCTCTACACCTGATTTTGTGATTAAGAACCAGAACGACTATTTCAAGCCCGCAGTTTCCTGGTCTAAAATTTCTTCCAGCCTCGCCTCCTTTAGGTTTGCGCCTCGAGGGATGCTTTTTGAGGTAGCTGGAGCATGTCTCTTTGCGGAGCCGAACGAGCTCCGATACATCCAGGCTTTCTGCAACTGTTCCATTGCCGAAATTGATTTGGCGTTTATGTCGCCGACTCTAAACTTTGAGGTAGGCCAAATCGGTCAGTTGCCAATCATCCAAGATGAGGCTGCCGAGCCGACTGTCTGTTCACTCGTTGAAGAATCTCGCTCAATTTCAAAGGCGGACTACGATTCGTTTGAAACCTCTTGGGATTTTAAACGTAATCCTCTTGTCTAGGTGATCGCCATGGCTGAAAAGAAGAGGCGCAAGCCTGTCGATAAGACAAAAATTGAATATGTCGAACCTAAGCCAAGCTGGATAAAGGCTGTTAAGGTTAATGACCATAACGATGTCATGGGTTCTATTATTCAGTTTTTTCTGGTTGAATCTCCTTGTAAAGGCGTGAGCAGCAGAGGGCTATCGCTTCTCGATTATGGATGGGTTGATAGTGTTCCTCCTAAATCTGGGTATCTTCACCGAAGATTATTGGAAGTGGCCAATCTCTGCGATGGGTCGACACTATTTACGGCCACACGAAAAGAAGAGATGAAAAAGAGATTTGTTGATGCTGGTATGCCTGGCAATTTTGCTTCAACTTGTACCTCAAATCGCGTTGTGGCGCTCATCAACAGCAATTTTGTGCTTGATATATTTCGGATTATTAGAAATTCGTTGGCACATTGTCGCTTTCAATTGGTCGATAAGAACGGTGTAGATTTCATTGCTTTTGAAAACGGTATGCCAGGAAAAGATCTCATTGGAGCGGATGCATTTGAGGTGAGCTCTCGTTTATTTCTTAAATGCAGCACTCTCATTGATTGGATTGCTGTGGTTAAGTCCGAGGCTATATACGAGGCGGAAGAAATTGCACGCAAGAAAGAGACCTCAGAACGGGAGTGGGAAAACAAACGTCAATTGGTTTTGTCTCGAATATCGAATGGATCTTACTCAAATAAAGATGATCTCGGGAAGGACTGTGAGCTATCTAAGCGTAATTTAGATTAATTACTTGGCGAGCTGAAGGCCCAAGGGCTTATTGCTTATTCACGTTCTAATCGAAAATGGGAACTTACTGGTGACGCAAATCAGTGAGTAAGAGATGTTTCATCTTTGATTGCGAAGAACGGTGTGTCGAATGAGCTTCCAACGTTTTTTATCGCAAAGAGACTCGCTGTCTCTCGAAAGTAACCTTTTAAATGAAATTAGTCGGCGTTTTTAAATGAGAGGGCGGTCAAATATGGTCACTTTACTTCAAGATAAATACGAGGCTCGCAAGGCTGAGGTTAATGCTCGCTTTGAGCAGCTTCGCGCTAACGAGGAAGAGCTCAACCGAATCTTTGCCAAAATCTACAACATGGAGGGGGAGGTGCCCGTCGAGGTCGAGGACAAGTACGTTTCGGTGGCACGCATCTTCGATACCGCTGATGTAATTCCCGAGAGCTACAAGGGCAATAAATACGTGCGCACCAAGCGCGACGAGTTCACCTCGCTTATAAGCTATGCCGTGGGCTGCATGTTTGGCCGCTATTCGCTGGATGTGGACGGGCTGGTCCTGGCCGGTCAGGGCGCCACGGTCGACGACTATCTGGCCAAGATGCCCGATCCCGATCACGTGACCTTTATGCCTGATGCCGACAACGTACTGCCCATTACCGATGACGAGTACTTTGACGACGACATCGTGCGCTACTTTATCGACTTTGTGCGCACCGTGTACGGCGAGGAGACGCTCGAGCAGAACCTGGCCTTTATTGCCGAGGCGCTCGGCGGTAAGGGTACCTCGCGCGAGGTGATCCGCACCTACTTTTTGAAGGACTTTTTTAAGGACCACTGCCAGACCTATAAGAAACGCCCCATCTACTGGCTGTTCGACAGCGGTAAGAAGAACGGTTTCAAGTGTCTTGTTTACATGCATCGCTACCAGCCTGACCTATTGGCTCGCATCCGCACCGACTATGTGCATGAGCAGCAGGAGCGCTACCGTGCCCAGATCGGCTATGCCAACGATGCCCTTGCTGGTGCCGAGCGCGGCGAGCGCGTGCGCTTGGACAAGCGCGTCAAAAAGCTCAACGACCAGCTCAAAGAGACCATTGGCTACGAGGAGAAGCTGCACCACTTGGCAGACCAGATGATTAAGATCGACCTGGATGACGGCGTCAAGGTCAACTACGCCAAGTTTCAGGATGTGCTGGCGAAGATTAAGTAACTGCAGATACGGTAAGGATATTCATGCCCAAGATCGATGTAGAAGAACAGCTCAAGCTGCGGTTTTTGCAACCGTTGCTCGCATGCATGCCCCGCCGTGTGGTGGTTTGGCACGATGCGGACGGCGAGTTTGCTCCTGAGTTTGAACGTTTGGCCGCCGAGGGCTTCGACGGTGCGGGGACTGATGACGGCGTTATGCCCGCTCACGGTGACTTTGAGCGCCCAGTGCGGTTTGTTGAAGCCTGCGAGGGCCGCATGTTTGCCGTCAAGAAGCTCGTCAACCGCGATGACCTTGTGAGCGATATCTTGCTGTATCGCCGTTGCCCGCGCGGCAGGCTTGAGGGCGATTGGCTTGCCGATGTTGAGCTGTATGCTGACCGGTTTCAAGCTGATTATCTTTCGCTTTTGGCCGATCAGCTGGGTATCGAGAATATCGATGCCGTGCGCGAGAGCCTGCGAGCGCACAAGGCGTTCTTTGTCGCCAAGTCCCGCTGCGCTAAGTTTGTCGCATGCGTTCCACATGCCGCGGGTGCATCCGATATCGAGCTCGGAATCCTTACGGTGATCTTTGGCGGCAAGGAACCGGGCGACGCGCGGCCCGCGTTTGTATTGCGCGGCTGCATGGCCATGCTGCTGCACGAGGGTCCCGAGGCGCTGGCCGCGCTGGTGGATAAGTACTGTGTGCGCGATGTTCTCGCTGCCTTTATGCTGCGCTGTTATGGGTTTGATGGACCGCTGCACGAGCGTGATTCACTGCTTATGCTTGCATCCCATGTGCTTCTTACGGCGGCATCCACCGCACTTCCCGAGGGAGCGCTCAAGGGGCTCGAAAATTATATGGCTCCCGCCTACGGCCCCTATTGCCTTGAGGCGGTGCGTACGTGGGACCAGGCCGCCGATGCCCGGGCATCGAGCGAGGACCTATTTGAGATTTGTCGTTTAGTTGAGGATGCCCGCGGGCTCTTTGCACGGTTCGAGACCCTGCCGATCGATGCGCTGGCTTCGCTTGATGTGTTCCCGTGCGTCAACGAGGTTGTGCTCTCGCAGCTGTTCTGCTCGTTTGCGCAAGGTGCAGACCGTGTTGAGGATGCGCGTGCCTTTGCTGCGCGCCGTTGCGACCTAAGCTGGTACCGTCGTGTCGAGAGCTACTTTGACCTGCTTGTCGCTGTGGCCGATATGTGCGCGTTTAGGCAGACGTACGCGGGTGGGTTCCATCTGGCGCAGTCCCAGCAGGTGTGGGATGCCTATACGTCCGAATGGTATGCCATGGACGCTGCCTATCGCCATATGTGCACCGCGTATCTGCGGGCACGCTCCGTCGAGTGCGATGCGCTCGAGGAACCTGCCCGCGCCGTGGCGGACTGGGCGGAGAATCTCTACAGCAACTGGTTCTTGGCGGATGCCAATGCCTGCTGGGCGGCTGCTGCGCAAGGGGAGTGGGCCGATTGCGGCTACATCGATGGTCCCGCACGGCAGGATGAGTTTTACTGGCATGTGCTACCCGCCTTTGTGGGTTCTGCCAAAACAACGGTCGTTATCGTGAGCGATGCGCTGCGCTATGAGGTTGCCCGCGACGTTGCGGCGCTGCTCGAGCGCGAACGCGGCGGCAACGTCAAGGTCTCTAGCATGCAGGCGGTCTTTCCCTCCATTACCGAGGTGGGTATGCCTGCGCTGCTGCCGCACCAGGTGCTTGAGCTTGCAGAGGATGGCGCGTTTGTGTTGGCTGACGACATGCCCACTGCGACGACTCCGCAGCGCGAGGCCGTGCTTGCCCACGTTGAGCCTACAGCCCGCGCTTTGCGCTCGAGCGCATACCTCAACATGGCGGGAACTGAGCGCAAGGCGATGCTCAAGGACTCAAGACTTGTCTACCTCTATCACAACAAGATTGATGCCACGGGCGAGAAGGCCGCTACGCAGGATGACGTCTTCGATGCCTGTACGGACACCGTAGAGGAGCTTGCCACGTTGGCGCGCCGCGTGTGCACCGACGCCCCGGGCGCGCGTGTTGTTATAACGGCAGATCACGGCTTTATCTACACGCGCCGGGAGCTCAGCGAGTGTCAGATGCTTGGCAAGCCAGATCTTCCCTTCCTTGACGCTCCCGTCATGCACGGCAAGCGTCATCTGGTGGTGCCCAACGAGGCCGTGGCCAAGCTTTCGGACGAGGCACGCGGGGTGTTTGTTAATGTTGACATGGGACGTTTGGGTGCTGGCTTTGAGGGGTTTGCCCCGCGCGAGAACGTGCACTTCAAGCGTCCCGGTGGTACTAACAACTACGTCCACGGCGGCATGAGCCTGCAGGAGCTTTGCGTGCCCGTTATTGGATTTTGGCGTGCGCGCTCGGGTTCCAAGGACTTTGTCGACACGCGCGCGGCGACGTTGCGCGTGCTAAGTGAGGGGCGCCGGGTGACCAACTCGCTCTTCTCGCTCAACTTGATCCAGGAAGAACCAGCCCAAGGCAAGGTCTTGCCGTGCGAATACGAGCTGGTGTTTACCGATGCAAGCGGCAACGAGGTGAGCGATACAGTCAAGGCGCATGCTAACAAGACTTCTGTTAATTCGCAGGAGCGCGTAGTGCATGCCAAGTTTGCGCTGCGCGCGGCGGATGGATTCTCGGCAAAGGGTCCGTACTATCTGGTCTGCCGCGAGCGCGAGACGGGCAAGATCGTTTGGCGCGAGACGTACACCATTGCTGTTTCGTTTGCCCCTGTTGCTGACTTTGGTTTTTAGGAGTGTGCCCTATGTTTGATAGCCATGATGACGATCTGTGGGAAGTTCCCTCGATTGATGTGGATGTGCCTGTGGAGGAGGCCGTGCCCGTGGAGGAAGCCGTGCCTGCCCCGGAGCCGTTTGGTGCTGTGCCCGTTGAGTCTGCGGCGACCACCAAGGACGAATCCTCGACCGATGGCTATGACCAGGCCGCGGCCGAGGCCCCCGAGGACGACGGCTACGACATGGATGGCCTTGACGGCAAGCTGCTTGAGCACTTTGCTGGCAAGATCGTGCGTAAGGACCTGACGGCCCTTATGAAGCGCGGCGCCAACGTGCCCACCTTTGTGCTGGAGTACCTGCTGGGCATGTACTGCTCAACCGACGACGAGGATGCCGTGGCAGAGGGTTTGGACCGCATTCGCAGGATCCTCACTGATAACTACGTGCGTCCCGACGAGTCCGAGCGCATTAAGTCCAAGATCCGCGAGCTGGGTCGTTTTACCATCATCGACAAGGTGACGGCCAAGCTCGACGAGTACAAAGATATCTACGTGGCGTCGTTTGCCAACCTGACCATCGAGCCGTTTGTGATGCCGGCCGAGTACGTGCGCGACTATTCTAAGATTCTGCAGGGTGGCATTTGGTGCATTATGAGCATCGAGTATCGTCATCCCGTGGATGAGGAAGACGAGTTTGGCATGGAGGTCTTTGGCGACGATGCGCCGCGCCGCTCCAAGGCCAAGCGCAAAAAGCGCGGACCCGAGGACTCTCCGTTTAGCGTGGCGTCGCTCACGCCCATTCAGATGCCCAATCTGGACCTGGATGCCATGATTGACGAGCGCCAGTACTTTACGCGCGACGAGTGGCTCAATATGCTGCTGCGCTCGGCTGGCTACGAACCCAGCGAGCTTTCCGAGAAAGAGCGCCTCCACTTTATCGAGCGCATGGTGCCGCTTATCGAGCGCAACTACAACCTGTGCGAACTGGGTCCCCGCGGCACCGGCAAGAGCCATATCTACAAAGAGGTCTCGCCTTACGCCATCTTGCTTTCGGGCGGTCAGACCACCACGGCCAACCTGTTCGGCCGTATGAACTCCATGCGCGCCGATCGCGTGGGCCTGGTGGGCCACTGGGATTGCGTGACGTTCGACGAGGTCGCCGGCATGCGGTTTAAGGACACCAACGCCGTGCAGATCATGAAGGACTACATGGCGAGTGGCAGTTACGCACGCGGCCGCGACCAGATTAACGCCGACGCCTCCATGGTCTTTGAGGGCAACATCAACGACACCGTGCAAAATGTCCTTAAGACCACGCACCTGTTTGACCCGTTCCCGCCGGAGTTCAACAACGATTCGGCCTTCTTCGACCGTATCCACTATTACCTGCCGGGCTGGGAGATTCCCAAGATGCGGTCGAGCCTGCTGACCGGGCATTATGGCCTGATCACCGACTGCCTGTCGGAGTTTTGCAAGGAGATGCGCCGCAAGGACTTTACGCACCATATCGACCGGTATTTCCGCTTTAACAGTGACTTTAACAAGCGTGACGAGATCGCCGTGCGCAAGACCTTTAGCGGCCTTGCCAAGCTGCTGTTCCCCGACGAGGCCATGGACAAGGACGACGTGCGCTGGCTGTTGGATTACGCCATCGAGGGCCGTCGCCGCGTAAAGGAGCAGCTCAAGATTATGGCGGGCGTCGAGTTTATCGACGTTAACCTGGGCTATATGGATGCCGACAACCCGCAGGATGTGCATGTGGTGCGCGTGCCCGAGCAGAGCGAGGACACGCTGATTCCCGACGGGCCGCTGCTGTCCGGCCACGTGTTTGGCGTGGGCAGGTCGCAGGGCGGCGAGGTTGCCGTGTACAAGCTGGAGAATAAGGCCGTTGCCGGCGAGTGCAAGTTTAAGCACGAGGGCGTGGCCTTTAACAAGCCGGTGCGCGATACGCTGGAAGCCGCGTTCGACAACTTTGTGAACCTGGCGAACCGCGTGGCGCCGGGCATGCACATTGGCTCCAAGGATTATCTGCTGTTCTACAACGACCTGCAGAGCAAGGGCCTGTCCGAGGAAGTTTCGCTCGCCGAGTTTGTGGGCCTTTGCTCTGCGGCGTGCAACCGCCCGGTGATGCCCGCGCTGGCGATTCCGGGAATCTTGCGCATGTCGGGTTCCATGGACGAGATACGTGGGCTCGAGGACATTATGCGTGTGGCCAAAAACGCCGGTGCCAAGCGCGTGATTTTGCCGCTGAGCGCCATCGCGGGCCTACAGAGTGTCTCGTCCGAGATCATCTCGGGACTGAGCCCGGTGTTCTACATGGATGGTGACCCGGTTGATGCCGCGAAGAAGGCGCTGGATCTGTAGAAGTGCGGGCGAGCGGGCTTGCGTGCGCGTGGGTCCGCGGGCGTGTTGGTGCGTAGTGCGTGAGGAGGCCTTGCCATGGCGGGCGAGCGTTCTGTCGGCGAGCTGCTCGACGAGCTGTTTGGCTTTGAATCGGTAGCCAAGCGTCAGACGGCGCTTGCGCAGTACGATCGCGGGGAGCTAGTGCGCAAAGCACGCTCCCGCGAGCTGCTGGGCGTGCTTAGGGGCGTCGAGGCTTCCGAACACGCTGCGCGCGAGTCTGCCGTGCGGGCTGTTGACGGGTATGTTCGCCGTGTTGAGGGAGCCGCGCTTGCACGCGCTCGCAAGCAGGCGGGCATTGTTGGTCCGCTGCGGATGGAGTGTCGCTATGCTGCCTTTTTGCGCATGGAGGACAAGGCCGAGCTGCTGGCCCGTTTGGAGCAGACGCTTGCGTTTATCGAGGTAAAGCTGCGTGCGAATACGGCGGAAAAGGCGCGCGCGGCGTACGATGCTGCGGGGGCTATGGTGCTGCAGGACGTGGCACGCCTGAGTGACGTGCGCGTTGTGGATGCCCTGCCCCTGGATGCCGATCTGCTATGTACGCAGTTGGAGCAGTTGCGTTGTGCCGCCGACGCGACGGACCTTGCGGGTATGATCACAGCGACGTTTGAGTCCGAGCTGAGTGCGACGGGGTCGCTGGGCGCTGACGGGTTTACGGGCGATTTGGCTGGCGATGTTGCTGGTGACGTGGCGTTGGAGCGTGAACTTACCAACGTGCGCGGCGCTGCGCAGCGAGCGCGCTTGGCGGCGCAGGCGTATCGGGCCGAGCGCGCCGCCCGCGTTGCGGGGAGCACGGTGGAGCCCACATCGTTGCCGGAGTCTGCTTGCGTTGCGTGCGAGACGGCGTGCGATGCCGGGGAGCTTTCCGAGTTGCTCGCTCAGGTTAAGAAGTCGTTTGAGACCTACCGTCGTGTTGTTGCCGATGGCGGGTTGTTCTGCGCGTTTGGCACGGGCTTGCCGCAGGGCATTTGTTGTGGCACGAGCTATTTGGACTACGATTCTCGGCTTGATGAGGACGTGCTGGTGGGCGAGTACGATGGTGCAACCAGGCATACTGTTCGGCGTGAGGTTGCGATTCCCGAGCTGGTGGATGAGGCTTCTGCCGAGGGCGGCGATTCGCTCAAGGTTGCCGTGGCGCGCATGCGCGAGTTTAACGGGCGTCGCTACGATGGTGTGCTGGATGAGGATCCTGCGCGCCATGTGAATGCGTTTTGGTATGGACTCAAAAAGCTCAGCCAGTATTGCGAGGCTGCCGTGTGCGTCGACGAGCGTGCTTGGGATTGCTTTATCGATAAGGTGCAGTTTGCCTACGATGAGCCCGTGGGGCGTTTGGCTGTGCAGATGGACGACAAGCAAGTGACGGCTTTTGTTGCTGCCGTGGATGAGCTTGGCACTGCTGAGTAGAGTCCTGGTCTGGTAGGAGGTTTCACCATGAAGATCGACGTTGATGTAGACCAGCTGCGCGAGAGCCTGCTCGACCGCGCGGGGGGTGCAGCTGGCGTGGGCTTTCCCGCCGCCATGCTCGACGTAGTGGATATCGAGGACGAGTCGCCCCGAGAGCTCCTAGCCCGAGCCGAGCGCGAAGGCCTCGACCTCCGCGACTTTGCCGTCGACGATGAGGGCGACGGCTATGACATGGACGAGGACTGGTAGCCGCGATTGAACTTCAACCCCATCCCTTCAATATGTTGCGGTGAAATAGGGACTGTTTAGTCTGCTAGAAGGCCTATTCAGTTCCTATTTCACCGCAACTTATGGGTGGGAATGGCTACGACGCCAGCGTGGCGATGACGGCTTCGTCGCCGGCGTATATGAGGGTGTCGCCGTCGGGGATGATCGTCTGGCCTTCGCGCTTGAGCATCACCACGATAAACGGGTGCTTGCCCTGCGGCACGTCGCGCAGGCGCTGACCGGCCAGGCGACCGTGGGGCGTCACGGTGACCTCGCGCAGCGTAACCTCGGCACGCTCTTCGAACGTTGGGGCTGCCATCACCAGCAGATCGCCTTCCTGGATCACGGTGTCGCCATTGGGCAGTACCGGATGCGCCCCGTCGCGCAGCACCAGGACCACGAGCATGTCCGTGGCGCTGCCGATATCGGCGAGCGAGCGCCCGGCAAACGGATGGCCAGCGCCCACCTTGAGCTTTACAAACGACATGCCGTCCTCGTCGCGGTAGTCGTTAAAGGTGCGGCGCACGTCGCCGGCCGCATCGATCATATCGAGTTTCTTCGCCACCGCCGGCAGTAGCGAACCCTGCACCACAATGCTCGATACGGCAATCACAAACACCAGGTCAAATAGGTCGTGTCCGCCGGGAACGCCAGCCACCACAGCAAAGAGGCTAAAGACGACCGAAGCCGCGCCGCGCAAGCCCGCCCAGCTTACGAGCGCAACCTGGCGAGGGCTCGTCTTAAAGGGCGCCAGCAGCAGACCGACGGCGATGGGGCGGCTCGCAAAGAGCATAAACGCCATGAGCGCCAGGCCCGGCAGCAGCATTTGCGGCAGGCGGGTGGGCGTCACGAGCAGGCCGAGCAAAAAGAAAATGGTCATCTCGGCCATCTCGGTGAGGGTGTCGAAGAAGTGCGCCATCTCGACCTTGCCGGTGATGTCGCTCGCGCCCAGCACAATGCCGGCCAGGTACACGGCCAAAAAGCCGTTGCCACCCAGGTAGCTCGGCAGCGCGTAGGCGATGATCGCCACGGCGAACAAAAAGATAGTCTGCGCGCCCTCGGCCGTTGCGTGTGCGCGTTCAATCAGGCGGCTGGATGTCCAACCGATGGCAAGGCCCAGCCCCACGCCTAGGATGATCTGCTTGGCCAGCAGCACGGGGATGTTAATGTCGCCGCCGGCCGCGAGTGTGGCGAGCACGGCGGTGAGCATGTAGGCGACGGGGTCGTTGGAGCCCGATTCGACCTCGAGCAGCGAGTCGGTGCCGCCTTTTAGCGAAAGACTGTGCTCGCGCAGCACACTAAAGACGCTGGCCGCATCGGTCGATGCTACGACCGATCCCAGCAGCAGGCCGCCAGTCCAGTCGAAGCCCAGTACAAAGTGCGCGAACACGCCGGTGATGCCAGCGGTGATGACGACGCCGAGCGTGCTCAGCAGCACCGCGGGCACGGCGACAGGTTTGGCGCGGTCGATGTTGGTGTTAAAGCCACCGTAGAACATGATGAACAGCAGCGCCGTGCTGCAGATGGTTTCGGTGAGCGCATAGTCGCTAAAGTCGATGTGCGCCGGGCCGTTGACGCCCAGCAGCATGCCGAGCGCGATAAAGATGAGCAGGGTGGGGAAGGGGAGTTTTTTGCCGACGGGTTTGATGGTCAGGCACAAAATAATAACGAGGCCGATAAAGAGAAGGATCTGGTTCATGGATGGTGTCCGCTCCTGGGTGGTTGGCGTGGCACGGTCAGTTGTCTGCGGTTATTTGTACCCAAAGATGGTGGGTTTATGGGCCTGGATTGCGGGCGTGCGCGATATCGTCATAGACGGCTGCCGTCTTTGCCTCTGCTCGGAAACCCTTTCCAGCTTTATTGCAACGGAGTACAATGGGTAACGTTTAAGTTCAACTTGAAGTTTTAGTTGCGGTTCCGGGCTTCGGTCGCAAGGTAGGGAAAGGCGTTCCATGGCGATCTATGTGACATCTGATGCTCACGGACACGTGCGTGCGCTTGACGAGTCCCTGTCTAAGATCTCGTTGACGTCCGACGACACGCTGTACGTGCTGGGCGACATGATCGATCGCGGACCCGATCCGGTCGGCGTTATTAAGCTCGTGCGCTCGCTGCCCAACGCCCGCGTGCTCAAGGGCAATCACGAGCAGATCATGCTCGATGCCATCATTGGCCAGGATCCGCTCGATGCCGAGACCTGGGATATCAACGGTGGCTGGACGACGCGCGAGCAGCTCAACGACATGGAATTTGAGGCATACGAGGAGCTCGTGCGATGGATGGCCGCGCTGCCCCTCTACGCGGTGGCCGAGACCGAGGAGCGCCCGTATCTGCTGGTACATGCTGGAATCGAGATGAAGGCGGCGCGCGCGTTTTTACTTGAGCATGGCGTCGATTGTGCCGATGGCGTCGGAGCGGTGGGTGCCGATCGCGAGCTGCTGCAGCAGATGCTCGCGGTGCAGTCGTCCGATGACCTGCTGTGGATTCGTCACGGCTATTGGGATGCGCCGACGGGACTGCTTTCTGCCGAGGGCGAGGGCCCGGTCGTGGTGAGCGGCCACACGCCCACGGTATCGCTTGGGCGTTATTGCGAGGTAGGCGGCCTGGCGGGGCTCGACGAGGAGTCGGGGCGCGGGCAGATTGTGCACCTGGGTGGCGAGGATACCGCCGGCGTGCCCGATCGCATCGATATCGATTGCGCCGCCGCCACCGGCTCCGAGTTCGGCCGCGTCGGGATCCTGCGCCTGGATGATGGCGCGGAGTTCTACGCGAATATCAACCCTGGAGAATAACCTTGTTCCGGCGTTCTACCGAACGGCGGTCACGTTGACGCTGCGCAGCCTCGAAGCACCCCATCTTGTCGCTCAAACCGTCTCTCGCGTACAGAAGTACGCGTCGCTCCTCTTTCGCGCCAACCTGGGGCACTTCGAGACTGCTCGCTCATATGACCCAATCCGCTGTCAAGGGCCACAATGGCCCCGCCGGCCGCTTGCAATCGGTCGGCGGGGCCTGCCGTTGAACCCGTCCCGGTCCGCCCCCGGCATGTCGTCGACGCCTTCGGCTCAGTCTCATATCCGCGGATACCGCTCCGGCGGCCCGCAATCCTCTCCTTCGG
>DBEWTI010000122.1:0-4392 GCA_048205975.1 Collinsella sp. | reverse complement strand
GGCGCCCCCCCCGCTCGCCCCACCTATGTTGCGGTGAAATAGGGACTGTTTGGCGGCTTTGACAGCCCAACCGTCCCTATTTCACCGCAACTTAGAAGGGGATCAATCTTCGCTGCCCGGTTTGCGGCGGTTGGCCTTTTTGATGGCGTTGAAGTGCTTGTCGTTGAGCCTGCGCTGGCGCGAGCGTTGGGGCACCTTGGTCTTTATGCGACGTCGCGGCGGACGGCCGCGACGCTCGAGCTCGGCCTTCAGCTTGCGCAGGCAGCTCGCACGATTCTGAAACTGGCTACGGCTCTCTCGCGCCGTCACGACTATCCCCGTAGGCACATGCTTCATGCGCACCGCAGAGTCCGTCGTGTTGACACCCTGGCCGCCCGGCCCCGTCGCGCGAAACACCTGCACCTCACAGTCGCGCGTCAGCTCCTCGGCCGACATCTCGGCATAGCGCACATACTCGCGCCAGCCCATCTTGATCTCGTCCATACCAACACCTCCCTCCAAACAAAAAATGTGACAAAGGGACCGTCCCTTTGTCACATCGCATGCAAATCGTATGTGCCGCGCGATTAGGCGAAGGTGATCTCGCCGTTCTCGCAGTCCATATCGGCGATACGGGCCAGGCTCTCAACGCGGAAACCGCGCTCGCGGAGCTTGTCGCCGCCGCCCTGGAAACCCTTCTCCACGGCAATACCAATACCGGAAACCTCGGCACCAGCGGCTTCGCAAATCTTAATGAGGCCCTCAAGAGCGCAACCGTTGGCCAGGAAGTCGTCGATGATCAGGACCTTGTCGCCCTCGGACAGGAAGCGCTTGCCCACGATAACCGGGTATTCCTTCTGCTTGGTAAAGGAATAGATGGTCGTGGCATACTGCTCGCCGTCGAGGTTGATGGACTGGGCCTTCTTGGCAAAAACAACCGGCACGCCGCCAAAATGCTGGGCCGCGATGCAGGCCATGCCAATGCCCGAAGCCTCAATCGTCAGGATCTTGTTGATCTCGACGCCCTCGAACAGACGGGCCCACTCGGCGCCCATGTGGTCGAACAGCTCAACGTCGCACTGGTGGTTGAGGAAGGCATCAACCTTAAGGACGTTACCGGCCTTTACGATGCCGTCACGGCGAATACGATCCTCAAGCTCCTGCATGGCGCAACCCTTTCTCGCGGCAATGATTCCGCGCGATGAACAAACGTTGCACGATAGTCTACCACGGACCGACCCCCACCCGCCCCACAAGCCCCACCGCACCATAAAGCCGCAAGACCAGTCAATTTGGGACGGGGCTCTTTTGACTACCTTTATGAGCCCTTTTCCTTCGTTCCCCACGGATTTGCGGAGGATGCTCGCCACGGAATCGGCCCATTTACTACGTTTAACCTGACACCCCAGTCCATACCCCCGATTTTCAAAAACCGGCAGGCTCTCTACCTGCGCTTTTGTTTTTAGCGAATGCGTCATGGTTTGAGGTGCACAGTTAAACGTAGTAGATGGGCGTGATTCTTGGCAGGCGACTCGCGAACACGCTAATGCCGGATGCGCGTCCTCACCAAACGTACCAATGTGAGCGCAAAGCCCACGGCAGCAACCGCCATCAGCACATAAAACACCGAACGGAAACCAAAGAGGAACACATCCGGACGGCCCGCCACATAGCTCGTGACCGTCTTACCCATTACCGCGCTCGTCTGTCCATACAGGATGCGCGACGCCGCCGTAATACCCAGCGCTATGCCCGCATAGCGCGCCAAGCTGCCCAAGCTGCCCGCAAAGCCAAGCGCCTCACGCGGAGCCGAACCCATATACAGCGAATTATTGGGACTCTGGAAGATCGACGTGCCGCACGACATAAACGCGACGCAGCACACGATCATCAAGATGGAAGAGTGCTCGTCAAGCGTGCTCACCGCAAAGAGACCGCACACGTACACGCCCAGGCCAACGGCCGTGGGCGCTTCACAACCAACACGGTCGGACACCGAGCCCGAAAGCGGGCCCACAAAGGCATTCACGACCGGCATCGCCAAAAACAACAGGCCGGAGATATCGGAGCTAAAGCCGTGGGCATCCTGAAAGTAGAACGGCAGCACAAACTCGGAGGCACCGATACCCACGAACACGATAAGCATGCAAGCCAGGTTAATCGTGAAAGCCGAGCTCGCAAAGCAGCGACGCGCCGCCTCTGTCAACGGCATAGGGCGTTCGCCAGCCTCCGGCTTGACATGCGGCAGCGTGTAGAGTCCCACGATAAACGAGATGACGCCAATGGGAAGGTTGATGAGGAAGATGCTCTCCCAGGGAAAACTTGCCACGAGTACGCCGCCGAGCACGGGGCCGCACATCATGCCAAGAGCCACAAAGGTCGCCAGAATGCCCATGGCACGACCGCGCTCACGCGCCGGAAACGACTCGGTGATGATGCCCATATTGTTGGCCATCGCGGCGGCACAGCCAATGCCCTGCACGATACGCGCCAAGATAAGCACCTCGAGCGAAGCCGAAAGCCCGCAAAGCAGCGAGCCACCCGTAAAGACGATCACACCAAGCTGGAACACATTCACCTTGCCGCGCACATCGCCCAAGCGGCCAAACGGCAGCATGGCGACGCACGTCGCGAGCAGATACGCCGAGCTCACGAGCTGAATGCGGTCGAGACCCACACCCAGCTCCTTTTGCATCACAGGAAGCGCCACCGTCACGATGCTCGCATCCAGACACGCCATAAAGGTCATGACGAGCACGGTGAACAGAATCGCCCATTTATTCTTACCGTGGGTGTCGCCCTCCAGGGCAATGTGTTCGCGGCGCAGCTGCTCGGCAGTTTTCTCCATATATATCCTTTCTATCGTGCAACGCAAAAACGGGACCCCAATCGCCTACAAACGGTCACGATCGGGGTCCCGCCTACGGAATCGGAACTATGAGGACGTCGTCAGCCGAAAAGCCGTCCCACGCCTCGCACGCACGTTAGCCTAGCACTGCGCGAGCGCCTGCTCAAGGTCAGCAATCAGATCGGCCGTGTCCTCCAAGCCGCACGACAGGCGCACCATGTCGGCGGAGATACCGCAGGCAATGAGCTCCTCATCGTTCATCTGGCGATGCGTGGCGTTTGCCGGATGCAGGCAGCAGGTGCGCGCATCGGCTACATGCGTGGCAATCTGGGCGAGTTTGAGGCTCGCCATAAAGGTCTCGGCCGCCGCACGACCACCGTTAAAGCCAAAGCTCACAACGCCGCACGTACCGTTGGGCATGTACTTCTGAGCCATGTCGTAGTATTTGTCGCCTTCCAGGCCCGGATAGCTCACAAAGCGCACCTTGGGGTGGCTCTGCAGGAACTTGGCGACCGCCAGTCCGTTCTCGCAATGACGCGGCATGCGCACGTGCAGGCTCTCGAGCGAGCTGTTCAGGAAGAACGCCGCCTGCGGGTTCTGCATGGGGCCAAGGTCGCGCATGAGCTGCGCGGTAGCCTTGGTAATAAAGGCGCCCTCACGGCCGAACTTCTCGGCATAGGTCACGCCGTGATAGCTCTCGTCGGGCGTGGTGAGACCCGGGAACTTGTCCGCATGGGCCATCCAGTCAAACTGACCGTGATCGACAATCACGCCGCCCAGGTAGGCCGCGTGACCATCCATGTACTTGGTGGTGGAGTGCGTGACGATATCGGCGCCCCACTCGAAGGGACGGCACATCACGGGCGTCGGGAAGGTGTTGTCGACCATCAGCGGCACGCCGTGGTCATGCGCGGCCTTGGCAAAGCGCTCAATATCGAGCACGGCAAGGGCGGGGTTGGCGATCGTCTCGCCAAAGACGAGCTTGGTATTGGGCTCAAAGGCAGCCTCGAGCTCCTCATCGGTGCAGTCGGGGGCGACGAACGTGCAAGTCACGCCCATGCGGCCCATGGTGTGGGCGAGCAGGTTATACGTACCGCCGTAGATAGCAGAGCTCGCGACCACGTGATCACCGGCACCGGCCACGTTAAAGATCGCGAGGAAGTTCGCAGCCATGCCCGAGCTCGTGAGCATCGCTGCGGTACCGCCCTCCATCTCGCAAATCTTGGCAGCAACCAGGTCACACGTGGGATTCTGCAGACGGCTGTAGAAGTAGCCCGACTCCTCCAGGTCGAACAGCTTGCCCATATGCTCGGACGTGTCGTACTTCCACGTGGTGGACTGGTAGATGGGCACCTGACGCGGCTCCGCATCACCCGGACGATAGCCGCCCTGAACACACGTGGTACCGATGGTCTGCTCGCTCATATCTAGCTCCCTTGCTTGGGTTTTGTTTTATTCGGTTCACGATACCGCTACCCCGCACCCCTCTCAACCCATCCCCCAAGTGGGTAATGGGACAAAATAATCAGAAGTGATTGTCCCAAATCTTAAGTATTTGTTCGATG
>DBEWTI010000110.1:0-14064 GCA_048205975.1 Collinsella sp. | reverse complement strand
CGCGGCGGGCCCCCCCCCCCCCCGCTGCCGGCCGAAAAGGAACGCCCCTATCTGTCGCTTACGCGTTTGGCCATCCAGGCATGGGGCTGGCCTTCGTCCTCATAGTCCACCGGTGCGATCTGCGTGTAGCCAGCCTTGGCGTAGAGAGGCAGGACATATTCTTGAGCGTGCAGTTTTATGAGCTTGGCACCGGCATCACGCGCGCACGTATCACTGGCCTCGACAATCTTGCTCGCCAAACCGCGACGGCGCATGCTCGGCAGCACGGCCACGCGCCCCATAATGTAGGTCTCCCCCGCCGCGACACCTTCGTCCAAGTCGCACGCCGGCGACACCGGAGCCTCTGCGTCAGCCGCGCGCTCAAGCTCTTCGGGAAACACGCGCGAGCAACCGGCAAGCTCGCCGTCTACATAGAGCGTCACATGAATGCAGTTCAGATCCTCGTCGATAGCGTCGAACTCATTCTCGTAGCCCTGCTCGTCCATAAAAACGACGCGGCGCACCAACGCCGCGTCATCAAAGCATCCCGTCTTAAGTTGGATATCCATGGCTGCCCTTTCATTCAATGCGAACGTTAGGGACAGATTTTAGCGAAAATGAGCTCCGCGCACGCTAAACTTCGCGCGAGCCTTCGCCAGGCAATCGTAATGACCCACGTTATGGGCATCGCTCGCGATGAAGCTGTACAGGTTCTGATCGAACAGGCGCTGTGCCGGCTTTTTCTCGCGACCAAAGCGACCGCCGGCAATAAAGTCCGCCGAAGCCTGCAGCTTGCAGCCCATATCGACCAGGCGCTCCGCCACGCTTACATCCTTTTGAACCGCACGATAGCGCTCAGGATGAGCGATGATCACCTGGTAGCCACGGCACTGCAAATCGTAAATCGTGTTCTCGTACTCTCTAAACGCATACGTATCGGCATGCGTCGAAAGCTCAAGCAGGAACTCGTTGGTTCCATCGAAATGCAAGTGCTCCGCGGCATCGATACCAAGTTCAACGAGCTTTCGATGGTTGACCTCGAAGCCCATCTGAAGCGGAAAACCGTCAGCGTTATCACGCAGCAGCTCAAAGGCATCCCACATCTTGTCGTAATCAAAATAGGGATCACGGCAGTGAGGAGTGCAAACGATTCTGGTTACACCGGCCCGCCTGGCAGCCTCGAGCATCGCCAAGCTCTCATCGAGATCGGCGGCGCCGTCGTCTACACCCGGCAAGATATGGCAATGAATGTCACGCATAGGTCAGCCTTAATCAACTAAACGTTTGCTCGGTTGGTGAAGATGCCCTTTTTGGAAGTCCCCTGATCGTCGGAGCCCTTCTTAACCTTCTTACCGTCCTTGGTGTAGTAGGAGTAGTAGTACTCGCTGGTCTCGGTCTCGCAGTAGTTCATGACGGTACCGATGAGCTTGACCTTCTCGGACTTCTTAAGCTGGCCGATAGCGTTGAGTGCCTCCTCGCGCTTGGTGAAGTCCTCACGCACCACGAACAGCGTACCGTCGGTCAGGCTGGCAATCTCGGCAGCATCGATGAAGGTGCCGACCGGGGGAGCATCAAAGATGACGTACTGGAACTTGGCGGACAGTGCCTTTACCAGCTTGGCAAAGCGGTGAGAGACGATGATGTCGGCAGGATTGGGAATATGCGGCTCGGCATCGAGGAAGTAGAAGTTCTTCTGACCCGTCTCGACAATTGCCTGGTCAATGGAGATCTGCTCGGAAAGGACCGCATAGAGTCCGCCGCGCGAACGAACGCCGAGCATATCGGAAAGGGACCTGCGGCGCATATCGGCCTCGACCAGGAGCACGGACTTGCCGCTCGTGGCGATTGCCTGAGCAAGGTTAATGGAAACCGTAGACTTGCCCTCGTTGGGAATCGAGGAGGTAACGGTGATGGTGCGAATGGGGTCGTCCACGCTCGCAAAGCGGATGTTGGCCAGAAGGGTCTTGGCGGCATTCTGTACAACGAGCTTATCGGTGTTCTTTGCCTTAGCCATGCCTATTTACCACCTTTCATAGCCGGAATTCGGCCAACAACGGGAATGCCCAGGAGCTCTTCTGCCTCTTCGGCACCGCGGATGCGGGTATTGAGCATATCTGCCAAAACGACATAGGCAACTGCGATAAAGATACCGGCAAGGAACGCGACGGCAATATACAGCGTGCGCTTGGGGCCGCTGGGGGCTTCGGGGGTCTTAGCCTCGTCGATAACGTTGATGCTCTGGGCAGCACCGACGTTCTGAGCGACCGTACTCACCGAGCTGGCCATGGCCTTTGCGACCTTAGCCGTCTCCTTGGCATCGGTACCGGTAACCGAAAGCGTAATGACACGCGTGGTGGTCTCGGAGGAAACAGACACCTTGTAGTCATCCAGATCGGTGAGGCCCAGTTCATTGGCTGCGCCGCTCTTAACGCTATCGCTATCCAGCAGCGTGGCGATATCGTTGGAAAGCATCTGGCTCGCCGAGAGATCGTTGTAGCTCATCTGACCGCTATCGTCGGTTTTGGCGAGAATGTACATGCTCGTCGTCGCGGTGTAGGTGTTGTCCATCGCAACGAAGGACACGATGCCCATGGCGATCGCGCAGACCACCGGAAGGGTGATGACCAGCTGAAGGTGCTTTTTGAGCAGCTGGAACAGTTCGAGAAGGGTCATGCAGCTTGCCTTTCATTTCCCCAGTTCGGATTGACAAAACTGTCCGTATGTTATCGCATCTTTTTACCGAGACCAAACTCTATACATAAGAAACAGGCTCTCCTGTAAAAATGTCGGAAGCAATCGTAAAATTGCACAACAACGCCGCACCCGAAAGTCAAATGCGGCGTCTACATCAATATCTATGTTGTATCGCTATGCGAATGGCTCGTCCTGCTGTATGGGAAACGTCACCGTAATGGTGGTTCCCACGCCCGGTTCGCTCTCCAGGTCGATATCGGCATGATGGTACAAGGCGGCATGTTTAACGATCGCCAGGCCCAGACCCGTTCCACCGCGTGCCTTTGATCGACTCTTGTCCACGCGGTAGAAACGCTCGAACACCTTGGCCTGTTCCTCGGGCGCAATGCCAATACCCGTGTCGGCAACCGCAAGAAGCGGCTGGCCTTCATCGTTGGTCCCGCACGTAAGCGTCACCGTACCACCGGGTCGGTTATAGCGGATGGCGTTGCTCGCCAGGTTATAGATGAGCTCGTCAATCAGACGCGATACGCCTTCGATGACCACGGGCTGTGACTCATGTCCTATCGTCACATTAGCCTGACGGGCGACCTGTTCAAGACGCTGCTCAACCGCATAGATAACACGCGAAAGCTCAATGGGCTCCGTGGAGCCAATAGGCACCGCCTCGCCTTCGGTTGCGCGCTCGGCCTCATCCAAGTTGGAAAGCGTGAGGATGTCGTTGACAAGCGCTGCCAAACGGCCTGCCTCACGGTAGATGCGGCCGCCAAAGGTGCGCAGATCGTCCTCGCCCTCGACCATACCATTTGCGATGAGCTCGGCATAGCCCGAGATCGCGGTGAGCGGGGTCTTGAGCTCGTGGGTGATATTTGCCGTGAACTCGCGACGCATGCGGTCGTTGTCCGCCAGCACTGCCATCTGGCGTTTAAGCTCCTGGCGCTGCGACTCAATGCGCTCGAGCATGGGAACCATCTCGGCATAGGCATGCTCGTAGCTGCGGCGTGGATGGTCCAGATCCACCTCTTGCAACGGCGCAATAATGGCACGGGATTCGCGACGCGCCAGGAAAAACGAGAGCACCGCGCCGGCTGCCGCGATAAGCAACATCGGCGCCACCATCGACAGCAAAATCGCCGCAACGCCGGGTTGAGCTTGCGCCAGACGAACAACCTGACCGTTATCAAGACGCACGGCGCGATACAACATGATCTCATCGAGCGTAGAACTTGCGCGCTCCGCGGAGCCCGAGCCGCTCTCGAAGGCCTCGGCGACCTCGGGGCGATCGCCGTGATTGGGCAGCATTGAAGGCGATGCCTCGTTGTCGTAGGCAACTGACCCGTCTTTGTTAATCAGCGTGATACGAAGATCCTCGCGATCGAGGCTGCGCAAGAATGCAATGGGCTCCTGCTGCTCGTCAAGCGCGGCGGCAATGAGCTCAGTTTCTTGCGAAAGGTTGGCGCTCGTGGCATCTGCCAGGGTGTTTTGCACAAAGAACGCGCCCAGCACCGTAAACGCCACGATAACCGCCATGGCACAGACAAAGATCGTCGCAAAAACGCGGTGCGACAACGTGTGTTTTCCCTGGGGGGCAAAGACCACGGGTTACTCCTCCGATGTGGCGGCGTCGTCACCTTCGGCACCATCACCGGCCGAAGGCTCAGCCAGGCGATAGCCCACGCCGCGCACGGTCTCGATAGCGCTCGCATGCTCGCCGAGCTTTTGGCGAAGCGTCTGCACGTGGACGTCGACGGTGCGCGAACCGCCGTCAAAGTCCCAACCCCACACGCTCTGCAGCAACGACTCGCGGGTAAAGACCACGCCGGGCTTGCGCATGAGATACTCGAGCAGGTCGAACTCGCGCAGGGTGAGCTTGAGTGGCTCGCCGGCAACGGTCACCTCGCGATGGCTGGGCGAGAGCACGATATCGCCCACGCTGAGCACGTCGCTCGCCTGCTTGACCATGCCGCCACGACGCAGCAGCGCACGACAGCGGCTCGCGAGCTCCATGAGCGAAAACGGCTTGGTCAGATAGTCGTCGGCACCGCCGTCGAGTGCCATGACCTTGTCGAGCTCGGTGTCCTTGGCGGTGAGCATCATGATGGGCATCGTCGCTGTCAGGCGATCGGCACGCAAGCGGCGCATAATTGCCAGGCCGTCGGTATCGGGCAGCATGATATCGAGCAGGACGGCATCAGGCACCCGTCGCGCCACGGCAGCCTTAAACTCGCCATCGCACGAAAAGCCTTCGGCCTCGATTCCCTGCTTGCGCAGCGCGTAGACCGTCAAATCCCTGATGTTGTCATCGTCTTCGACGTAATAGATCATGTTGAACCCCTTTGCGGCCGGTATGACCGCATCTTAACCCTAAAGGTGCCTGTACAAGGCGATATCAGCCAAAACGGCCCGTCAAATAGTCCGCCGTGCGCGGATCGGTCGGGTTTTTGAAGAGTTGAGCGGTAGGCGCATGCTCCACCAGCTCGCCCAGCAAAAAGAACGCGACCGAGTCGGAAATGCGCGCGGCCTGCTGCATGTTGTGCGTAACGACCACCAGCGTGCACGTTTCCTTGAGCTCGCAGGCCAACTGCTCAACCACCAGCGTCGACACGGGATCGAGGGCGCTCGTGGGCTCATCCATCAGCAGGATGTCGGGCTGCACAGCAAGCGCACGAGCGATGCACAGACGCTGCTGCTGTCCGCCCGAAAGGCCCAGGCCCGACTCCTTGAGCTTGTCCTTGACCTCGTCCCACAATGCGGCGCGGCGCAGGGAGTCCTCGACCAGCTCGTCAAGCACAACGCGATCGCGCACGCCCATGCCGCGAGGGCCATAGGCAACGTTGTCGTAGATGCTCATGGGAAACGGATTGGGGCGCTGGAAGACCATGCCCACGCGCTGACGCAGGCGGCAGATGTCGTAATCGCCCAGGATATCCTGACCGTCGAGCGCGATCTTGCCCTCGATACGGCAATCCTTGATGCTATCGTTCATGCGGTTAAAGCAGCGCAGCAGCGTCGACTTGCCACAACCAGAAGGCCCGATAAACGAGGTAATCTGCTTGTCGCGGATTTTGATGTTCACGTCCTTGAGCGCATGGTGGTCGCCATAGAACAGGTCGAGGCCCTCCACATCGATGCGCGTCGGCGAGGCCGCAAGGTCCTCTGCCGTGGGGCGAGTCGCATCCCCAACTTCGCGCTCGTGCGCGGCCTCGGCCTGCGCCTCCATGAGTTCCTCAAGCTCCGTGGGCTCCATAGCCGCAGCAGCCGTCATACCGCATACCTCCATATCGATATCAATTCAGCAGTATCGATAGTAGGAATCGCGGCTCATACGCACGTGAGCGCATTGTCAAGTGTTTGTAAGGGCACCTTAGCTATGCAGCGGGCAGCTCGATGGTGAACATCGTATGCTCGGGCGTCGATTCGCATGCGATACTGCCGCCGTGCGCTGTAACAATCTCCTTGGCGATGGCAAGCCCCAGTCCAGCGCCGCCGCGGTTGGTCGCACGCGCCGCATCCAAGCGATAGAACTTCTCAAAGATCACTTTGAGCTTTGCCGCAGGAATAGGATCGCCCTGGTTGATAAAGCGCACGCGCACGCCGCCATCATCCGTGCGCCTCGCCTCAATCGTGATCGTCGAACCTTCGTAGCTATAGGCGACGGCGTTTTTCATAATGTTGTTGAAAACGCGGGCCATCTTGTCGCCATCCACGAGCACCGTCAGGTCCTCGCGAATATCAACCTGGGCCTCCTTGCGCTGCTCGTTGAGGATGGGGTAGAACTCGTCGGCCACCTGTGCCAGCAACAACCCCAAGTCGACGTAACCGCGCGTGAGCACGATGTCGTGGAAGTCGAAGCGCGTGATGTCGAAGAACTCCTCGATGAGCGCATCGAGCCGATGCGCTTTGTCGAGTGCCACGCCCGTAAATCGAGTACGTTGCTCAACCGGAAGCTCGGGCGCCTCCTGCAGCAGTGAAAGGTAGCCCACCACGCTGGCAAGCGGCGTGCGCAAGTCATGGGCCAGGTAAGTGACAAGATCGTCCTTGCGATGCGACTCGTCGCGCAGAGCCTGTTGGACCTTGCGCTCGCTATCGCGCACGCTGTTGAGTGCGCCCTCGACCTCAAGAAAGTCTCCGTCGATGTTGTCCCACGCATCGGGGTGATCGATCAGGCGATCCTGGATACGGGCGGCAAGCACACGGTCGGCATGCTGTTCCCCCTGTTCATAGCCCTGGTAGTACAGAGCGCGGCCGCAAAAGAACAGGACGCACACGGCAAGTGCCAGCACAAAGCCGAGCATGTTGAACACAAAGCCGGCATCGAACAGCACCGGCCCCTCGATGCTGCCGAGCGCCATGGCACCGATCGCCAGCGTCATGGCCCATGCGGCACCGCCAATCACCACGCAACGACGTACGATTTCAAAGCGATCGATCAGCAAAAAACCGACGAGCAGCACCACCAGAATGCCGACGATGTTGTCAATGCCGATCAGCAGCAGGCTCAGTAAAAAGAGCAGCACCGTCGCGAGCGCGCGATTGTCGACAACTGACCTTACATGCTCAAAAAGTCGATCGGGTACCTCAAACGCCTGCTTATCGTTCTTCGTCATGTCCAAATCCTCACAAACAAGGCGTCTAGCTGCCAACAAACGCCTGATTAGAACCGCGACAACAGCTCTTCGCGGTTGTCAACCAAATACTCGCGAAGGCGCGGAATCGCAAAACGGACCAATCCCCTGCTTGGAGCCTCGATTACCTGACGTCCAATAAGCAGTCTTCGCGTCGCCGTGAGCTGCGTAGGTTCGAGCCCCATGCGCCTTGCGATTGTTCCTGTTCCCGATTTTTCCTCGTCCTGCGTCATGGCGAGCAAGTATTCTATGGCGCGTTGCGGCAGCTCATCGAGCGCGGGAAGCAATACAGCGTCGTCAAAATCCCGATACGCACGCGCGATACCGTTATCACAATCTTTCTCCGTAAGCGTCAGAGACTCCGACGCATGGCGTTTCGCCTCGGCAAACACACCGTATCCGACAAGTTGGATCAGATACGCATAGCCCTGTGTCGCAGAGGCCATCTTATTAATAAGGGCGTCGCTTGCATCGATCCCCTTTTGAGAAAAGGTCTTCTCGAACGAGTCGGCAACTTCCGCAACCGGGATTGCGGCCAGCTCCTCCGCCTTGGCACGGCGCAAGAAGGTCAGGGACCTTCCATTAATGAGATTCATAACACCCGTTGTGATGCCCGCAAACGCGAAAGCGATGTTCTGACGCTCGCGAATCAAATGCTGCACAGCAACC
This sequence comes from Collinsella sp., assembly GCA_048205975.1. Taxonomy (GTDB): domain Bacteria; phylum Actinomycetota; class Coriobacteriia; order Coriobacteriales; family Coriobacteriaceae; genus Collinsella. The sequence goes on along the minus strand of DBEWTI010000110.1, from coordinate 6,097 downwards.
GCGAGTTCGCGGATTTCATCTTCCGAACCATCCTGGATTTCATCGACTGTCACCAACAGTCCGTTGCCCTTTGCGGTCAACCGCGTCGCTGCCTCTGTCAGTACCTCACGAATATCGGGCTGGTCAATAGGTTCGACAAAATCAGCCTGGGCAGAAATTAGCCCCAGATTTGCCCGCAGGCTAACATCAGCTCGGGGCGAGCAGTCACGCAGCGCTCGCCTTATCTTGTCGGTTAAATTGCCGCTCGCCACGACATCAATGACCGTCCATCCATATGTCTTCGCTACGTCTCCAAGCTCGGTAAGCAAGACAGTCTTACCGGAACCGCGGGGCCCCGTAATGCGCATGAGTCGGGCGGGGGCTCCCACGCCCTCTTCAATGCCGTCACAAAAGTCCTGGACAACGCGTTCGCGTCCGACGAGAACGGGCGGTTCAGCGCCGGCTGTCGGCTTGAACGGATTGATCACTGCTCCACCATTAACCATTCGCCACTCCCTATCAGCTGCATCGCGCTTTAGTGAAAATAGTGATTCTAGTGCTTTTAGTGATTTTAGTGTCTTTAGTGCTTTTAGTGCAAATAGTGAAAATAGTGCGATCGCCAAACCATGGGCAGCCCCTACCGTTTGTCCGGTTCTAGCCCTCGCACATGTAGCCGACGCCCCAGACGTTTTTGATAAAGCGAGGCTTTTGAGCATCGTCGCCGATCTTTTCGCGCAGGTGACGAATGTGCACCATCACCGTGTTGTTGGAGCTGGGCATAAAGTCCTCGTTCCACACCGCGCGGAACAGGTCCTCCACGGCCACCACGCTGCCTTGATGCTCGACCAGATACAGCAGAATGGAGTATTCGATGGGCGTCAGACGCACCGGCGCGCCATCCACCTTTACCGAGCGGGCATCACGGTTGATCTCAAGGCCGTCGAGCTGAATAGTTGGGGACTCGGCCGCCTGCGCGCGGCTGCCGTAGCTGGTGTAACGACGTAGCTGGGCATGGACGCGCGCGATGAGTTCCAGCGGACGGAACGGCTTGACCACGTAATCGTCCGCGCCAAGCGAAAGGCCCTCGATCTTATCTTGCTGGGCATCGCGCGCCGTCAGCATAATCACGGGATAGGTATGGTTGGCACGGATGGTGCGCAGCAGCTCAAAGCCGTCGATATCGGACAGCATGACATCGAGCAGCGCCAGGTCAAACTCCTGCTCCAGGATCGCCTTGGCTGCGTCGGCCCCGCTATAGGCGACCTGTACGTCAAAGCCTTCTTTTGTAAGGTAGATGCCAACCAAGTCGGCGATGGCCTTCTCGTCATCAACTACCAGTATGCGCTCGTTCATGCGTGCTCCTCTCGCGCTCCATTATGCCCGAGGCGACGCACGCCACACACAACAAGCGTGGGTGATTAAGTCGGCCTTAAGCACCCTTGTGCCCGTTCGGGAGCGGATGTGGGCCACGCACGCACGCGATGATCGCCGACGCCGGCAAACGATATACTCTAGTTCCAGAAGAGACCGTCCCGTCGAAAGCGAAATCTGTGAAGTCCCTCACCTCTTTTGCAAAGCGCTCAGCCCAGCTTGCCGCCGGCTTTGTCTGCGCCATCGCCCTTGCCGCTGGCGTGCCCACCGTCGCCGGCGCCCAAGTGCTCACGACCGACAATGTCTGCGGCAAAACCGCCGATGCGCGCGGCATCACGGCAGAAAACCTGCCCGATATCGATGCGACCAATGCCCTCGTCATGGGCAAAGACGGCACCGTCTACTACGGGCGCGGCGCCGATGAGCAGGTCAAAATCGCCTCGATCACCAAGGTCATGACCGCAATCCTAACCGTCGAGAATTGCAAGATGGACGAGAAGGTCACGGTGAGCAACGCCGCAGCCACCGTGGGCAATTCGACCGCCGGCTTGCTCGAAGGCGACGAGCTTACCGTGGAGCAGGCACTGCGCGGCCTGATGATTCCCTCGGGCAACGACGCCGCCGTCGTGCTCGCCGAATATGTGGGCAAGAAGATCGAGCCTAAGACCAAAGACGCCGAGGCAACCTTTGTGAAGGCCATGAACGAGCGCGCTAAGAAGCTCGGCTGCACCGGTACGCTTTTTGAAAACCCGCATGGTCTGGACTTTGATGAGTGGGCTGGCGATATGCACTCAACCGCACACGACGTAGCGCTGATGATGCAGAAGGCCATGAAAAACGATACGATCCGCGAGGTCGTAGCGAGCGAGGATTCCTGGATCGAGGTCACGGGCGCCGACGGCACCGACCATTCGCATTCCATGGACACGCATAACTATTTGCTGGGCCAAGATGGCAACATTGGCGGCAAGACCGGCACCACCGACGACGCGGGCTACTGCTTCACGAGCGCCTACAACCGCGACGGCGACGAGATCTACACCGTCGTTTTGAACTCCACCACCACCGACCAGCGCTTTACCGATACCGCCACCCTTGCCAACTGGTACTACGGCCACAAGGTGACGGTCGCAATCGCCAACACACAGGAAAAGACCGCCAACGGCAACCCGCTTATGGCGCGCATTGGCCAAACCGACTGGACGGATAAGACGATCGACGCCACGCTCGCCGATCCCACGGCGCAAGCGACCGTGTTTTCCCTTGCCGGCGAGGTGACCGAAAAGGTTAGCTACGACGATCTTTCGGGCACGGTGCATGTGGGCGACAAGGTGGGTAGCGTCACGCTCAAGCAGGACGGCACCAAGATCGCCGTCATGGACCTGGTTGCCGACGAGGAAGGCGCAGGGCCGAATCCCATTGAATGGCTGCTCGTGAAGCTCGATCGCTTGGGCCGTCGCATCGACAACCGCCCGCTCACGGCAGAAAGCGAGACCGTCGCCAAGGCTCCTGAGGTGTAGGGCGCAAGAATAATAAGCCCACTGAAAGGAGGCGTCCGAAAGGATGCCTCTTTTTTTTGAGGGTTCGAATCCCCAGCTAACGCTCTTGAAACTAAAAAAGGGCCCCAAATGGGACCCTTCTTCAGATTCGTACTGGCGGAGAGCTGGGGATTCGAACCCCAGATGCCCTTTTGGGGCATACTCGCTTAGCAGGCGAGCACCTTCGGCCTCTCGGTCAGCTCTCCGTAACAGCCGTTCTATAGTAACCAAACAGCCAAGGATGGGCAAGAGGAAATTTTCTAATTGCCTAGCAGCCTTTCCTTCTTGAAAGCTTCGCCTACCCCAGCGAGCGGTTGAGGGAGCCGAGCTCGTCATTGCCCATGGTGCGCCACATTTGGAAGATACAACCGCGCGCCAGGAAAAAGAAACCGTTGTCGACCAGTTGCACAGCGGCATCTGCCAGCTGATTCGTCACGGCGGACACTGGCGGCAGCTCTAGTCCAGCCTTGTGGATGGTCTCGACCGCTTCCTCGAACGTCGGAGGCTCGCTGACGCCCATCTCGTTCATAAGGCCCTGCATTTCTTCCAGCGCGCTGCTGCCCGACTCCTCGCCGCGCGGCACCAGACGGTAACAAGCCAGCGCCAGGTCGAGCTGATCGCAATTCCAATAGGCAAACGCCAAGCGATAGAACAGGTAGCCGATTGCAGAACGATCGCTGGCAATACGTAGGCCGTGGCGCGCCACCTCGATAATCTCGTCAAAGCGCTCCAGACGCGCAAGCACGTTGATGAGCGCAAAGTGCGACTGCATGGACGAGCGCGCCAGATCGTAAAGATGGCGCACCTCGGGCAGCGCTCGTTCAAAGTCCTCTTGCTCGGCGTAAAAGCTGCAGATCTCGTGCTGGGCAAAGTACAGCGCATCGGGCGCACGAAGGATTCGCACAGAGCGGTCTTCTTCCAACACCGGTAGCACCATGCGCGCCAGCTGGTTATCGCAAAACTGCGTTTGAACCGGACCTGTCGCCAAAAGCTCGGCGACGGCGCACTTGGCCTCCAACTCCTCAACAAGACGGGAAAAGCCTTCAAAAGCACCTGTACGGTCGACTTTTGCCTGCTCGCGCAATTCAACAACACGGGCCACGTATGGGTCGTCGTCCTCTTCAATGACCTCCAGCTCGTCAGCCGTATCGGCAAGCAGCAGATCGCGCAGCGCCGGCGGCAGCATGCGATGGTCATCACGCGGACGAGCATGAACCTCCGCCGGTTCAATCGTCTCCGGAGCGGTTGACTCATACGCCTCAAGCACACGCTTGCACGGCATATCGTCCATGTCCATGCTCTCAAGATCCTTGGCGACAGGCACGCAATCGGCCAGATAGGCCGCGCGCCCAAAGAAATACGTTGCGACAACGCGCTCGCCCTGCTCACTGTCGGGAGCAGCAATCTGCACATAGCAGCGCGTGATGCAGGTGCCCGCGGCAAAACACGCTGCCGCAAGCGTGAGTGCCACGCGCGCATCGTGCTCCGCGGCCCAGATCGCGCGTGTGTCCTCGTCCAACTCGCGCCAGGCGTCATCTTGAGCGTCGTATTCACGTTGTGGCATAGCATCAACGACAGACTGCCCAAACCGAACGAGCATGATCCCCTCGGCAACGTTTGCCCGATAGGTATAGTCGAGCCGCGTGACCACGTTAAGTGCCTCGACAATACGCGCGAAGCGGGTACGCACATCCCACTCACCGCCCGGCTGGCAAGCCACCGTACCCGGTTTGCCCCACGGGTTATCGCTCGAGGCCGTATCGAGCAGTCGGGGAACATCGTTGGTCGTCTTGGCGATATGCCACGCATCAAAGAGCGCGCAGCCCTCAAGGCTCGGCGAGGATGCCGCAGGGACCAATCCAGCCCCGATGCGCTCAAGGATGCCGGAGAGACGGTTAAGACGGCACTCGATGGCAAGCAGCATGTCAATCTCGTCCTGGTCCAGCAGGCTGCGATCAAAATTGAGATAGAAAAGCTTTGAGCGATCGATGCGAGCCAGGCTCATCTCGGACTTAGCGGCGATGGTGCGCAAGCGGGGCAAGTCAATTTCACTCATAAGGGCGGCGGCATAGCGCTCGATACCGCTCGGATTCTCGGCATGGTCAACGCGGTAGAGCAGCGTCTCAATAGCGTCAGGTAGCGGTGCCGTGTTAAAGCCCAAAAACACCTCGACCGGCTCGGGCAACTTTACGAGCTTGATCTTGTCGACAACGTTTTGCATACCCTCGTCGAGTCCGTCGGCGTCCACCGTGCTCGCAATGGTATTTTCGGAGTCAGCGAATATCACGTAGCGCAGGAACATCGATGCCATGAACTCACCGTAAGGAAGGGAGCGGGTCGAATTCCATGTCTCGTGATCGGACTGTTCGCGCATGGGACCTTCGGGAGAGCCGACGGTTCGCGCGCACGCGCGCATCGTGCCGTTTGCTCCCCTCACCATAATCTCACCAATACCGGAGTCCGACTCGTCAAGGACCAGTTCCATGTCGGGATCGTTGGGCAGCGGAGCCTCGCTAACGGGGCGGTCCGCCTTGTACACCTCACCCGAAACGCTTACGTAGCCCAAAAGCGACACATGGCTTTTGCCAACGAATTCGACGACATAACAAGATTCATGCTGATCCTCGCCAAAGAGTTTCCAGACCACGCCATATGAGCGTCCCGCAGGCTGCTCGGGCATCGCCGGAAAGCGCTTCTTGGGATCGAGAAACCTGAGCTTGTATGTCGGACGCTCTGCCACGGAATATCACCCTGATCGGTCGCTTGAAGAAGGAGTGGTCGCGAATAAGTCGCGACATCTACTCGGAATCTTACACGAGTCGACAGGAAATCGTCCCTTTGGACGAAAGCACTCAAGCTGGCGCAAAAGAAAAGCCCCCGTTGCCGGGAGCTTTAATCTCAAATGGTGCGGCGTATAGGATTCCGCGCATCCGCTGCGCGGATCCGCACCGGCTTCGCCCGCCTGCCGGCGCGCTCGCCCGCGGGCTAAAAACGCTCCGCGTTTTCTTGACGCCCGCGCCTCGACCGTGGTTCGAATCAATGCGGTGCTTACGTAAAAGAAAAGCCCCCGGTGCCGGAGGTTTTCAATTTCAATTGGTGCGGCGTATAGGATTCCGCGCATCCGCTGCGCGGATCCGCACCGGCTTCGCCCGCCTGCCGGCGCGCTCGCCCGCGGGCTAAAAACGCTCCGCGTTTTCTTGACGCCCGCG
>DBEWTI010000104.1:0-2792 GCA_048205975.1 Collinsella sp. | reverse complement strand
CATGAGGAGGCTCACCAGATGACGGCCACACCGTGGGGATTCAGGGACATATTGCCCGAGGAGGCTCAGGCGCGCGAGGAGATCGCGCTGACGGTGAAGGGCTGCTTCAGGGAGCATCATTACCTTCCGGTCGAGACGCCGCTGCTCGAGGACAAGGGCTCGCTCGAGGAGGGCGGCCGCATTGCGGACACGCCGTTTAAGCTCTTTGACGATGATGGCCGCCTGTTGGTGGTCCGTCCCGACAACACGTTGCCGATCGTGCGCCTGGTTTCGACCCGCATGCACGCTGCCGACCTGCCCCTGCGCCTTCGCTACGAGGCGCCGGTGGTTCGCGAGTGCCAGCGCAATGCCGGTGGCTCGCGTCAGTTTACACAGCTGGGCTTTGAGCTTATCGGTGCGGGCGATACCGCGGGCGATGTCGAGATCGTCTCGCTCGTGGCCGAGGCCGTGCGTAAGCTGGCACTGCCCGATGCGCGCATTATCGCAGGTAGCGTGCGTCCGTTTAAGGAACTGCTCGCGGCGTGCGAGGATCGCGAGCTGGCCGCCGAGGCCCTGCGCTGCGTGCACGCCAACGACTTTGTGGGCCTCGATGCCCGCGTGGCGGCAAGCACCGAGTCCGATGCCGTCAAGGCCGCCATTAGCGAGCTGCCGCGTCTGCACGGCGGTGCCGAGGTACTCGACCGCGTGGACGCGCTGCTGGAGGCCGCCGGTATCGTCGCGCCGCTGACGCGCGAGCTGCGTGCCCTGGTTGAGGGCCTGGCACCCGAGGACGCCCAGGTGCTGTCGTTCGACTTCTCTATCATGAACTCGTTTGATTACTACACGGGCCTGGTCTTTAAGGCCTATGCCGGCGGCTTGCCCGATCCGGTCGGTTCGGGCGGACGCTATGACTCCATCTTTACCGGCGCGTTCGGCGACGGCATCGAGGTGCCGGCGGCGGGCTTCGCCTTTTCGCTCGAGCGCCTGGAGGCCGCGCGCACTTCGGCCGAGGACGCCGCCCCCGATGGCGACCACGCCGTGGGCCGTGGCGCCGAGGGTCCGCTGCGTATCGCCGTGCCCAAGGGCTCGCTTAAGGCCGACACGCTCGACGTGCTCGAGGCCGTGGGCTTGGACGTCTCTGAGCTGCGCGACCCCGGCCGTCACCTGATCGTGCGCGGTCGCGACACGCGTGCCGGCGAGGGCACGGTCGGCGATATCGAGTTTGTCATCGTGCGCCCCAGCGATGCGCCCGCCTTTGTGGGCTGCGGCGGCGCCGACTGCGGCATCTGCGGTTGGGACTCGCTCATCGAGGCAGACCTCAACCTGCTGCAGCTGGTCGACCTGGGCTATGGTCTGTGCACCTTTATCGAGGCGGAGCCCGCGTGGCGCGCCGGCCAGGCCGAGCGCAACTATGCCCGCCGCGGTTCGCTTCGCGTGGCCACCAAGTACCCGCGCATTGCGAGTGCCTGGTATGCCGAGCGCGGCGTGAACGCCGATATCGTCTCGCTGCACGGTAACATCGAGCTGGGCCCCATTGTCGGCATGACCGATCGCATCGTGGACATCACCGCCACGGGCGCCACGCTGCGCGACAACGACCTGGTCATTACCGGCCGCATCATGGACTGCACGGCCCGCTTCTTTGTCAATCCGGGTGCTGCGCGCCTGGATCCGCGCGTACGCAATCTGGCAGATCGCTTAGCCGCGGCCGTTAAGGACAAGCATTTTGAGCCCGTCGCGGGCTCGGCACAATAGCGCGAGCGCGCACGGGCGCCCCGACGTACGGGCTGCGGGCCGATTGGCGCCGCTGCCCAGTCGCTCGTTTTTCGAACACAACCTCGACCGATAGGGGATACCGATATGAAGACCATCAAGCTTGCTCCCGGTGAGCGCCTCGTTACCAACCAGCTCAACCGCAAGGGCGTGCTGCCGCAAAACATCATCGACGCCGCCCGCGATATCGTGGCCAACGTGCGTGCCAACGGGGATGCCGCGGTGCGCGATTACTGTCAGCGTTTTGACGGTGTTGAGCTGCAGAGCTTCCGCTTGCCGCAGGAGCAGATCGATGCTGCGCTCGAAGGCCTCGACCCGGCCTTTGTCGCCGCGTTGGAGAAAGCTGCACGCCAGATCCGCGAGTTCCACCAGCGCGAGGTCGAGCAGAGCTGGTTTACCACGCGCCCGGACGGCACGATGCTCGGCGTTAAGGTGACCCCGCTTGCCGCTGCCGGCATTTACGTGCCGGGCGGTCGTGCACAGTATCCTTCCACCGTGCTCATGAACGCCATTCCCGCCAAGGTCGCCGGCGTCAAGCGCGTGGTTATGGTGACCCCGCCGCAAAAAGACGGCCTGATCAGTCCCTACACGCTCGCCGCGGCAAAGCTCGGCGGCGTGGACGAGATCTATATGGTGGGCGGCGCTCAGGCCGTGGCCGCACTTGCGTATGGTACCGAGACCATTCCGCGCGTCGACAAAATTACCGGACCGGGCAACGCTTTTGTCGCCGCGGCCAAGCAGATTGTCTCGGGCGATGTGGGTATCGATATGGTTGCCGGTCCCTCCGAGGTCTGCGTGCTGGCCGACGCCACGGCCAAGCCTATGGTGGTCGCGGCAGACCTGATGGCCCAGGCCGAGCACGATCCGCTGGCAGCCTGCTATCTGGTGACTTGCGACGAGCAGTTTGCGCGCGAGGTCGAGGCTGGCATCGACATCCTGGTGGCGCAGTCGCCGCGTGCCGAGATCACGCGCGCTTCGCTCGACAACGAAGGCACCATCGTGGTGGCCGCCGATATGGCTGCCGCCGTCGAGGCCGTGAA
>DBEWTI010000098.1:0-30796 GCA_048205975.1 Collinsella sp. | reverse complement strand
GACGGCGGTCAGGACACCACCGGCAACGACGAAGACCAGCATATGGCTGACGCCGTTCATAAGGTGCTTGTAGATGACGTGGCCGATGGACTCCTTCTCCTCGACCTCGTCCTCGACATCGGCAGCGGCTGCAACCGTGTTGTCGCCCTTGGCGGCGAGCGCGCGGTCAATCAGCTTACCGGCGGCCTCAACGGACAGAGCCTTGGAAACACCAACGGAAACCATGGGCTTGCCGGCGAAACGCTCAGCCTGGACATCCTTGTCGGCTGCGACGACGACGGCCTTGGCACCGGCGATCTCGCTCTTGGTGAGCTCGTTCTCGACACCGACCTGGCCATGAGTCTCGACCTTAATGGTCAGACCGCGCTCGGCAGCTGCCTTCTCCAGCGCCTCCTTCGCCATGAAGGTGTGCGCAATGCCGGTCGGGCAACCGGTGGCGGCGATGATGTCAAACTTAGCCATGTGTCCCTCCTTTTTAAGTTTTGCGCCCGCAGGCGCTCCCCTACACGCGCGTCCTTGCGCGCTTTTCCACAACTGAAAGATACCAACCTACCGTCCGCGTGAGAAGAGACAAGGCGCAATTCTCCGGTGAAAGGTTCTTTCATAACCGTAAACGGTAGGTGAAAGTTTACCATCACCACTTGAAACGGCAAGGTGTATCTTGTAATTGAAAATGCCCGTATACTATGGCATTGCAAATCAAATTAGATTTTCATGCCAACCAGGAGCCATCCATGACCGATAGTAGCAAGAGCGCACTTTCCCTCATTAGTACCCATCAGGGATACAGCGAGTCCGAGCAGCGCATTGTCGACTATATATTGGAGCACCAGTCCGAGGCGCCACGCCTCACGGCGGCTCAGCTCTCGCGCGCCGCCGCCACGTCCGAGGCGACCGTTTCGCGCTTCTGCCGCAAGCTTGGCTTTGGTAGCTTCCGCAGCTTTCAGTTTTCGCTGGCGAGGGATTTGGAAAGCCAGCGCAACGAAGGCCTGACTGACGAGGTCTCGCTCGACAATATGGAGCAGAGTCTCAAGAACATCCTGGCTGCCAAGGTGAGCGAGCTTAATGCGACCATCGACGGGATCGACCACGATACGCTGGCGGCTGTTGTACATGCCCTTAAGCATGCAGGGGTTATTGAGTTTGCGGCTGTAGGCAATACGAACGCGGTCGCGCTCGATGCGACATTTAAGTTTTCGCAGCTGGGCCTTCGCTGCATGGCGAGCACCATCAGCGAGACCTCGATCGGGTTTGCGCTCACACTACGCCCCGGCGACGTCATCGTGCTCATCTCAAACTCCGGCAAATCGCGCCGACTGAATCGCATGGCAAAAGCGGCTCGCGACTGCGGTGCCACCGTAGTCGTCATCAGCAGCGACAGCAAATCCCCGCTCGCGCGTCTGGCAGACTACACTTTTAATACCGTCAACCACGAAGCGCTGCTGACGACGGGTGACTTTGCGTTCTCCAAGATCAGCGCCACGATGATCATCGAAGTTATCTACAACTTCCTGCTGCCCGAGATTGAAGACGCTCGCGAACATATCAGCTACTACGAGGAGCTCATCCAGCCGGATAAGGTCGTAGAGTAGGTTATTTTTGAGATCCGTTTAGCGGCGCATGCACGAAACCTGCCCATTTACTACGTTTCACCCGCATGGCCCAACCATACGCCAAAAATTGAGAAAACCGCAGGCGTTCTACCTGCGGTTTTCTTTTTTCAATTCTTGATATGGTCGCCGATGCCCTACCAAACGTAGTAGATGGACCCGTTTCGTGGCGGACAGGCCAGACAAGCGAGTGGCAGGACAACAATTACTGATATTTTGTCCTGCCAACGTCGCTAGTTCGTTCTAGTCTCGAGCTTCTTCGAGCATCTGCTTTGCGTGGGCCAAGCTTGCCTCGGACTGATCGCCGCTGAGCATGCGGGCGATCTCGGCGGTACGCGCTTCGCCGGTTACCTCGTCCAAATGCGTCTGGGGAACATCGCCCGGCTCCTTGCTGACAACATAATGCTTGTCGGCCATGACGGCGACTTGCGCCAAGTGGGTTACGACAATCACTTGATGCGTAGCGGCAAGATCGGCCAGCACACCAGCAAGAGCACGAGCCGTGGAGCCGCCGACACCGGCATCGACCTCGTCAAATACCAGTGTGTCGACGCCGTCAGCATTACCCAAGACCACCTTGCTCGCCAGCATAACACGGCTGAGCTCACCGCCCGAGGCAATGCGGCGCAGAGGGCGTGGCGTCAATCCAGCGCTGCTACGATACAAAAGCTCGTAGCTTGAAGGGCCCGCAGGTGTCCACTCAGCGCGAGGGAGATCGCGGGACTCCCAGACCAGCTCGGCGCCGCCCATCTCCAGGCGAGCCATCTGGCGGCCAACCTCGTGGCAGAAGCGCGGGGCCGCCGTATTGCGAGCGCGCTTAAGCGCCTTGGCAGCGGCAAACAACTCGCGCTCAGCAGCACCAAGTGATTCACGCGCCTTTTTGATCTGTTCATCGCCATCATCAACCAAGGACAGCAGCTCTTGCGAGCGATCGCGCATGGCAAAAACATCGTCCATGGTGGGACCCCACTGACGCAACAGGCCCTTGAGGTCGGAATACCGCTCACGCATGCGAGCGAGCTCGCGGGGGTCGAAGGCGACGCCATCGCGATAGGCACGAAGCTCGTTCGCGCTATCCTCAAGGGAGATGCAGGCATCCGAAAGCGCATCGGCAATGTCGCCCAATTTGCGATCGACGGTAGCCATACGGGAAAGCTCTGCCACGGCGCTGTTCACGGCATCGAGCGCTCCCCCTTCGGCGGCAAGTGATGCATGGGCATCGTTAGCAGTGGCGACCAGTACCTCGGCATGTTCGGAGCGCGGCAGCAGTTCCTCGAGTTCCTCATACTCGCCCGGCTTGGGGTCGACCTCGCCGATGCGCTCGAGGGCAAAGCGCGCCTCCTCGACACGGCTCCCCTGCGCACGCGAGGCTTCCTCCACACGGCGAAGTTCCTTGGCGGCGTCACGCGAAGCCTTAAAACAGGCGCGATACTTCTCGAGCGCCTCAAGCGCTGCGCGCCCAGCCCAGGCATCGACCATGGCAACATGATGCGCCGGATCGAGCAAGCGCTGGTGCTCGTGCTGACCACAAAGATCCATCATCACGCCGACGCGCTCCGAAAGCTCACGCACGCTGGCGATACGGCCGTCAATTTTTACGCGACTGCGGCCCTCGGCAGAAAGGCTGCGTTGTACGGTGAACCCCTCAGTGTCGTGCGGGCCATCGAATAGGCGCGCCTCGACGCTCGCCAGCGCCTCGCCCTCGCGCACGGTCGACGAATCTGCGCGCTCGCCCAATATGAGCTTGAGCGCCGAGAGCAGCGCGGTCTTGCCGGCACCGGTCTCGCCGGTCAGGACAGTCAGGCCGGAACTCGGCACCAGCGTCGCCTCACGAATGAGTGCAATGTTAGAAACCTGCAGCTCATCGATCATGACGCACTCCGTAGAACACACGGCTCACCGAGTTATAGAAGCTCTCGGGGCCGTAATCCAGAAGCAACACATCGCCGGGACCGCGACGCACGGCCACGCTCTCGACCGTGCCATCGCAGGTAATAAACTGTCCATCGATAGCGATCGCCGGAACGCTCGGGCGGTCATCGGACATAAAGATTTCGACGACATCACTCGGCGAAGTCAAGAAGGCACGGGCCTGAATGGTGTGCGGGGCGATGGGCACACAGACCATGCCCGTATAGTCAGGGCTCACGATGGGGCCACCGGCACTGAGCGCGTAACCCGTAGAGCCAGTCGCCGTCGACACGACGACACCGTCACCGCGCAGACGATCGATATGATGGCCGGACACTGTGATGTCAAACTCAACCATATCGGACAGGGGACCGCGCGTAAGTGCCATATCGTTGAGGGCAAACGTGCGCACGACATCCTTCGTGCCGTCTTCACGCACCGAAACGATATCGGCGGCGATGGTGGCGCGGCGGCTCACGTGGAGCTCGCCGGACAGGGCATCGCTCACGACCTGCAGAATGTCGCGCTCCTCCGGACTCGCGGCCGTCAAAAAGCCCAAATGACCATAGGAAAGACCCAAAATGGGGATCTCGCGATAGTTGAGGATGCGGGCAGCGCGCAGCAGCGTTCCGTCGCCGCCGAGCGTAATGACCAGGTCGGCATCGTCAACATCGGGCGCGCTTTGGATCTTGGAGCGCTGGTCGGCAGCCCATGCGACCTCGTAGCCCTGGCGCGAAAGCCAAAGCTCGAGCATCAGGCCGCTCTCGACCGCCTCTTGCTTGTAGTAATTGGGAACCAGAAAGACCTTCATAGCGTTGCAGCTTTCTCGCTCAAAGCCGATACCTGGGATTGCAGCTCATCGTCGGCGCGCTCCCCGGGGACAAACCTTGTGCCGTACAAGAAAAACTCAACGTTGCCCTTAGCGCCATGGATGGGCGACACGCACACGTCAAGCGGGAACAGGCCCTTGGCGGCAAAAAGCTCAATCGCCGCCACGAGCGTATCGCGGCGGACGGCGGGGTCGGTCACGATACCGCCCTCGCCCACCAGCGCAGCCGGCGCCTCAAACTGGGGCTTTACGAGCGTGCAGAACGAACCCGAAGGCTTCAGGCACGCCAGCACGGCGTCGATGATATTCGCGATGCTGGTAAACGAGACATCGCACACAGCCAGGTCGATGGCGCCGGCATAGCCAAGCTCAGGCAGCTGCGTCACGTTTGTGCGCTCATGCAGCGTCACGCGATCGTCCTTACGCAGCGACCAATCAAACTGTGCGCGACCCACGTCCACCGAGACAACGGTCGCAGCTCCGCGCTTGAGCAGGCAATCGGTAAAGCCGCCGGTAGAGCAGCCCACATCCAGACAGCTAAGGCCCGTCGGATTGATGTCAAACGCATCAAGCGCGCCTTCGAGCTTAAGACCGCCGCGGCCAACATAGGGAATGCGCCCCTTCACGTGCAGCGGCAGGCCCGGGGTCACCTTAAGGCCCGGCGAAGTCAAGCGCTCGCCGCCACTCGAGACCAAGCCGGCCATAAGAGTGCGAAGGGCATCCGCGCGATCGGCGCAGATGCCCTGTGAAATCAGTTCGTCATCAAGACGCACGCGTTTCATGAATGCCATCAACCATTCGTATCCGGAGATGCGGCCTAGCTATCCTGGGATTCGTTTGCCGCATCCTCATCGTATTCCTGCTCGAGCTTATCGGCCTCACGCGGCGTCAACTCAAATTTGTCGACCATATCGACCGCGCGGGAACCCAGCTCAATCGCTTCGTCAAACAAATCGAGCGAACGCTCCAAGGACGTATCCTTGGAGCGAACGGTAGCGATGATCTGGTCCAGACGGTCCGAGATCTCGTCAAAGTTGCGGACAGAACCCTCTGGCATGGCTACTCCTCGACGGAGTCGGCCTCGACGGCCTCAGCAGCGTCCGCATCATCGGCCAGTACACCGGCGGCAGCCTGAGCGGCAGCGACCTTGGCGGCCGCCTCGGCAGCCTGGGCCTCCTCGCGAGCGCGATCTTCGGCCAGCAGCTCCTGGTACAGATCCTCGCCCGGCAGCTCCTCGCTGCGAGCGATCTTGCCCAGCACGCCGTTGACGAACGACGCGGACTGGTCGGTGCCATAGGCCTTGGCAAGCTCGACGGCCTCGTTGATCACGATGGCGTCCGAGACCTCCTCGTCGGTGAGGAAACGCATCTCATAGACGGCGATACGCAGCAGATTGCGGTCGGCGCCGGGCATGCGCATAAGATCCCAGTTCTTGGCAACGGAGCGCAGAGCGCAGTCGATGCGGTCGATATGCTCGTAGGCACCGCGGCACAGCTCCAGCGCATAGGGGTCGAGGGGACCCTTCGAAATCAGGAAATCGCCCTCGAGGACGCGCTCGAGCGGGCTGTCCGTGGCCTCGGCCTGGAACAGCAGCTGCAGCGCCTGACTGCGGGCAAGCGTGCGCCCGCGATAAACCTTAAGGCTCAAAGGTTACTCCTTGGGGAAAACGAGGCCGTCGATGCAAACGTCAACGCGCTCGACATCAACGCCCACCTGGGCATCGATGGCGGTGACCACGGCGGCGCGAACGGCCTCGGCGAGTTTCTTGAACGGATAGCCAAAGAACACCACGACACGCACGGTGAGTGCGAGCTTGTCACCGATGACCTCGGCCTCGACCGCCGGCTCGGAAGCCGGGGCCTTGGACGAGAGCATCATGGAGACAAGGTTGGTGGCAAGGTCCTTGACGCCAACGGAGGCGATGCCCTCGACATCCGACACGGCGCGCGAGACGATGGCGGTCAGAACATCGGGCGAAATGCCGATGCCGTCAATCTTGATTTCCTGGGGCATGAGTCCTCCTAGAAGAGTTGGTTGCTAGACGCGGGAGACGAACTTGCCGTCGCGGGTGTCAACCTTGATGACCTCGCCCTCGTTGAGGTACATGGGGACCTGGATGACAGCGCCGGTGTCGATCGTGGCCGGCTTGGTGGAACCCTGGACGGTGTCGCCCTTAAAGCCCGGGTCGGTCTGGACGATGGTGGTCTCGATAAACATCGGCGGGGTCACGCCCATGAGCTCGTCGTCGGCGAAGAGCAGCTGGCAGATGTCGTTCTCGCGCAGCCACTTGGAGTTCTCACCCACCATGTCCTCGGGAACGGGAACCTGCTCATAGGACTCGTTGTCCATGAAGATGTAGTCGGTGCCATCGTTGTAGAGGTACTGGAACTCACGGGTGGTGAGCATGACGCTCTCGAACTTGGTACCGGCGTTGCAGGTGTTCTCGACGACGCGGCCGCTCTTGATGTCGCGGGTCTTGTAGCGCACAAACGCGCCGCCCTTGCCCGGCTTGACGTGCTGGAACTCGACGATGGTATAAACCTTGTCCTTAATACGGAGACCGAGGCCGTTCTTGAAGTCGGCGGTAGAAATGGTAGGCATAGCGACCTTTCTTCTTATGGGCAGAACGCACAAGCGTCCAAATTACATACGACCGAAATTATACACTTGCAGACGGCGCCTGCAGCGAGCGCATAAAAAGAGAACGCGGGGCGCCCGAATTGCTCCGGACGCCCCGCCCAAAAATCTATCGAAGAGGGCTAGCAGTCGATGACGTGAAGGTCATGCGGCGTCTTGGTGAAGGGCTCGTAGCCGTTCTCGGTGACCACGCCGTAGTCCTCCAGGCGCACGCCGCCCACACCGGGCAGGTACACGCCGGGCTCCATGGTGATAACCGAGCCGACCTCGATGATATTCTTGCTGCGGTTGAAGTTGGGCAGCTCGTGGATGTCGATGCCCACGCCGTGGCCCAGACCATGGTTGTAGTAATCACCATAGCCGGCATCGCCAATGATCTTCTTGGAAAGCTTGAAAATGTCGTTGCCCTCGACGCCCGGATGGATGGCGGCGACGCACTCCTCGTGCGTACGGCGCACGAGTGCGTACAGGTCGAGCTGCTCCTGGGTGGGCTCGCCCATCACGACGGTACGCGTCATATCGGAGCGATAGTCGCAGTAGCCCGCGCCATAATCCATGAGAACAAAGTCGCCCTTCTCAATCACGCGGTCGCTCGGGACGGCATGCGGGTTGGCGGTGTTGGGGCCGCTCGCCACGATGGAGCCGAAGGCCAGGCTGTCGGCGCCGTTGGCGAACATAAAGTTCTCGAGCTCGTTGCGAACCTGCTTCTCGGTCATACCGGGCTTAATATAGCCGAGCATGTGCTGGAAGGCGGCGTCGGTGATCGACTGCGCATGGCGCATGAGCTCGATCTCCTCGGCGTCCTTGATGGCGCGCATCTTGCGAATGTCGTCATGCATCAGCGGCAACATGCAGGCGACGGAACGATCCTCTAGGCCGCGCTGAATGCCCTGGTAGAAATTAATCTGCATATCGTCCTCGACAGCGCAGACGCGACACTTGTTGGCCGCGATCTTACCGGCGACCCAACCGGGGATGGTGCCCTCGTCCATGTCGTAGACCCAGGGGCTGCCGGCGGGCGTGTTCTCCTCAAAGCTGTTGAGATAGCGCGAGTCGGTATGGAACAGGCACTGGTCGGCCGTAATAAACGCAGCGTGCGGGAACTCGAAGGTGTAATCGAAGACGCCCTTCACGCCCGTAAGCCAACGAAGATTTGCCTCGTCGCGCACCACAATAGCGTCGTAACCGCGCTCAACCATCAGGGCACGGACACGCTCGATACGACCGGCAGGACCGGCAGCAAACTCAGACATGCAAATTCCTTTCTTGTTGTCTCTTTAAAGACGGGACGGGTCTCAACCGAACGACGGAATCGCATGCGATCCGCAACCGATTGAAAACCCGCTCCCCAACATGATACGAAAGACGATGGATGTCAATAAAACTTAGAGAAGCTCTTTGCGAGAAGCCAAGTAGGCGTGAGCATGGCGGTCGAGGACCTCGTCCTCAACACTCGTTAGACGAATGGCGCCGAGCGCCGCGGGCAGTGGCAACATGCTGCGGTTCGAGCGGGCAAACTGCTGCCTGCGGAACTCCTCGATATATGCGGCAGGCTCCAGATCGAAGGCGAGCTCCTCAATACCAAAGTCCTCCAGGCAGTCATCGACCTCAAAGACGTAATCGATATCAAAGTCGCAGGCATCATGTGCTAGGCGCGCCTCAAAGCGCATGCCCTCGGACAACAGCTGGTAGGCAGGGACCTGCGACGCGGCTTTGCCCAGGCAGGCGCGCAGGGTACGCTCCCCCGTCTTGCCAAAATCGAGCGCATGGCGGGCGCTCGGGTTCGTGGCCATAAGCACGTCCTTACGGGCAGTCTGGGACCACTGAACGGCATTGACGAGCGCGACCTCCTCGCCCGCGAGAATCTCGGGGACGGTCTCGGTAAACTGATTCCAGCGGGACTTGCTGCTCGAAAGCATGGTGCCAGCAAGTACCACATAGCCGAGTTTGAGGTCATCGGGGTCCGCCTCGCGAACAAGATCAAGGTCACACACGACCAAGCCCGGCTCGGGACGGAACGCGATAGCGGGAAGCGCATTCGCCGACGAGGCAACGAGCGGCTTCATGGTCGTCGCGACCGTGAGCATGGCGTCGAACGTCGTCGGCAGCAAGGCGCACTCGGTGCGACCGCACCACTGATTGGCACACCAGCAAACGACTGAGCAGGTCGCCGTGTCGCCGACAGCGACAACGAGATCGTCACAGGTAATGCCATTAGCCGACAGGGCGCCAAAGACGGCATCGGCATCGACCAGCGTAGCACCGGCAGGCGAAACCTCAAGGAGGAGCAACGACACTGCAAAACCGGCGTCAACCAGTGCATGCTCGACAGCCTCGCCAAAACGCTCGGATGTAGCGTCGTTCCAAACCACCATCGCGCGCTTAGGCTTGCCCACAGCCGAGGCAAACATGCGCGGCAGCTCCTCGAACGCGCCCAATCCGACGCGGACATCGACACTGCGATTTTGGAAATTGATAAGTTGGCGGCGAATCATAGCAGTCCACGCTCCAAAAGCATCTCGGCACAAAGGTAGGAAACGTCCTCGAAGGACTTATTGCGAATATCAAGGGTAATATCGGCGGCCTGGCGATACAGCGGACGGCGATGCTCAAACAGGCGCGCAGCGTGCTCGGGCGAGCGGAAATCGGGCCGGGTATCGGAGCGACGAATCTGGCGCAACGAGTCCTCAAAGTCGCCTTCGAGGTACACGCATATACCCATCTCGTGCATCAGCTCAATGTTCACCGGCGTCTCGACGATGCCACCCCCGCACGACACCAGCAGGCTGCGCTCGCTTTGAAGCGAACGGAGTGCCGAGGTCTCGAGCTCGCGAAAACGATCCTCGCCCTCGGTCTCAAATATCTCGGTCACCGACTTGCCACATCGACGCACAACCAAACGATCGGTATCGATGAATCGACGCTTGAACATAGTGCCCACGTTACGCGCGAGCGTCGACTTGCCCGCGCCCAAAAAGCCGATAAAGAAGATATGGTCGCAGCCGTGTTTGATGTGCTGAGACATGGCAAAACCTATTCCTCGCAGGGAAGGTCGCGCAGGGCCCGGCGCTCAAAGATACGGAAGATCTGCGTGTACCACAGGTCCTGGGTTGCCTGCGGCTTGACCAGAATAGTGTCAACGCCGGCAAAATTACCGCTCCACACGTCTGTGTACAGCTGATCGCCGATCAGCACCGCCTCGTCCGCCGTGGCGCCGAGGCGCTTAAGACCCGCCTTCAGGGCAAACGGGGCGGGCTTCATGGCGTGGCTGATGGCCTCGAGTCCCAACTCGCGCGCCGATGCCATGACCTGGTCGCGATGCCAGTTGTTTGACACCATGCACAGCTTAAAGCCCTTGGCATGGGCGGCGTCGAGCCAAGCGGAAACCGCGGCGGGAACCTGCTCGGTGTCGCGCGGCACCAGGGTGTTATCGCGATCGAGCAGAATGGCGCGTTTGCCGTCGGCCCACAGGGTATCAAGGTCGATGCGATCGACCGAGGCAACGTATCGTTTGGGGCTAAAAATCCTCATGCTAATTCCAAGACTGTTGATGCTCTTCGTAGGTTTGCGAGAAGTACTCCTCGTCCTGCGTAATGTAGAAATACAGGTCATCGGAGTCGGTCGGCTCAAGCGTGGCCTTGAGTGCCTCGAGCGACGGAGAGCAGATGGGCGTGGGTGGCAGGCCCTCGTGCTTATAGGTGTTATACGGACTATCGTTCTGCAGGTCGTCGGCGGTAACCTCGCCACCGGTGACATACATCATGGTCGCATCGCTGTTGAGATAGCGCAGACCGTCGAGCTTGCCGGCAAGGCGGTTGTAGAAGACCGAGGCCACGTGCGCACGTTGATCGGCGTTGAGGCCCTCGCGCTCAACGATAGAGGCCAGGTTGACGATGTCGTAGTCGGACATCTCCACACCGTAGCGCTCCTTGATCTTGGCTTCGCAGCTCGCAAAGTCAAGCGACTTGTACTCGGTCTTAAACTGATCGAGCATGGCGCGAATCACGTCATCGGCCGTCGGCGAATCACCCAACGAATAGGTCTTGGGGAACAAGAAACCCTCGAGCGAGTCGTTGGCCGCGCCCTTAAGGAAGCTATAGTCGTCCACGTAGTTGGAGGCCTTGGCCTGGTTGAGGAAGTCTTCCTTAGAGATGCTGTCGTAGGCCTGGGCCACGCGGTCGGCGACTTGATCGACTGTCAGACCCTCAGGGATAGTCAGAGCATTGAAGCCCGCGTTGGGACCTTCCATGAGCTGCTGAACAACCTTGGTCGCATCCATGAGCGTGGTAAACGAATAGGTGCCAGGCTTGAGCGACATATCGGCGTTGAGCTTTTTCACCGCCGCATAGTAATCCTTGGGATTTTCGACGATATGGTTCTCGGAGAGAATCGAGGCGATCGTATCGCCCGAAGCACCGTCGGGAATGGTCACCGTAACCTGCTGACCAGCCGTGACCTTCGAATCCCCACCGGCAAAGAAGCCCTTGACGGCCGGCACGACAAAGAAAGCAATCGCAGCAAGCGCGAGCACCGCCACAACAACGCCGATGATCATGGGAACCGGAGAACTCTTCTTTTGAGCACCGCGACGAGCATGCGTGTTGTAGCTCGAGCGGGTCGCCGGAGCAACGCCATGCGAGCCGCGAGCGTGATGCGAATGCGATTGGGGGGCCTGCGTTCGCTGGGTAGGTGCCTGCTGCTTAAAGCGAGTACCGCCTGCAGGCTGGGCCGTACGAGCAGTGGGCTGCTGAGCCGCGTGAGAAGCCAGATGCTGAACCGAACGAGCAGAAGGCTGCTGACCCGTCCGTTGAACAGGTTGGGCCGAACGAGAGGAGGTCTGCACCGGGCGCGCAGCAGGCTGAGCTGCGCGCTGGGTCGGCTGTGCCGGACGCTGGCCAGGCTGGGCAGGGCGCGACGCCGGCTGACGTGTACGATTCGGCTGGCGCGGATCGGGAGCGCTAGGCATGCGAAACCTCCTCGTTTTTACGATCAAGCCACGTCTGCAAAAACAGGCTGGCGGCAATCATGTCAATCTTGCCCCTCATCTGCTTTTCGTTGAGGCCCTGCTCGCGCAGGATACGCTTTGCCTCTTGCGAGGACAGACGCTCGTCCTCAAACTCCAACGGAAGATCGAGCTCGTCGGCAATCTTTTGCGCAACAGCGGCAACGCGCTCGGCCTGGGGACCGGGCTCACCGGCCATGGTCAGGGGACGCCCACTTACCAGGATATCGGGGTCATAGTCCTCGACCAGGTAGCGGAACGTCTTGGCCATACCGGTGACCTCTGCAGCCGGGAGCACCTTGACAGGCATCGCCATCTTGCCATCACGGCTCGAGACGGCGATGCCAATCCTGGTCTCCCCTATGTCCAGCGCAAGCGCGACCACAGCGACTACCTAGATTCTTAGGCGCCGAGCGCGGTCTTAGCGGCCGCGAGAGCATCGGCGATGCCGGCGGCATTCTTGCCACCGGCCTGGGCCATGTTGGGACGGCCGCCACCGCGACCGTCGACCAGGCCCGCGATCTGCTTGATCACGTTACCGGCGTGGAACCCGGCCTTCACGGCGTCATCGGAGCCGGCAGCGAGCAGAGCCGGAGCGCCCTTCTCAGTCACGCTGGCGACGACACAAGCGACAGGGCCCGCGACCTTCTGGTGCACGGTATCCCATACGTTGCGCAGGTCGGCAGCCTCAAGACCCTGGAGCTCAGCGACGACGAGCTTGTAGCCGCCGAGCTCGACAGCACCCTCAATGGCACTGGAAATGGCGTCGGAGGAGCCACCGGTCAGAGCCTTTTTGAGCTTGTTGGAAGTCTCGCGCAGCTCGGCCTGCAGGTTCTCCACGCGGGCGGGAACCTCGTCGACGCGGCACTTGAGCGCAGCGGCAGCGGCGTCGACGAGTGCCAGGCGGTCGGCCATGTAGTCGAGAGCACCCTTAGAGGTCACGGCCTCGATACGGCGGACGTTGGAGCCCGTAGAGGACTCGGAAATGATCTTGAACAGACCGATCTCGGCGGTGTTGGCGGCATGAGTACCACCGCAGAGTTCACGGGAGAACGGCTGGTCCTCGGCGCCCACGGAGACAACGCGGACGACGTCGCCATACTTCTCGCCAAACAGGGCGACAGCACCGGCAGCCTTGGCCTCGTCGATGCCCATGACGCGGGTCACGACCGGCTTGGAGGCGAAGATCTGCTGGTTGACCAGGTCCTCGACAGCCTTGAGCTGCTCGGAGGACAGGGCCTCGAAGTGCGTGAAGTCAAAGCGCAGGTGCTCGGGCGTCACCAGCGAGCCAGCCTGGGAGACATGCTCGCCCAGGACCTGCTTAAGCGCGGCGTCGAGCAGGTGCGTGGCGGTGTGGTTGCGACGCAGGAAGCCACGGCGCTCGGCGTCGAGCGCGGCGGTCACGGTAGCACCGACGGTCAACGTGCCCTCGGCAACGTGGGCGACGTGAGCATACAGGCCATTGTGGTTCTTGGTATCGGAAACGGTCAGCGCAACGCCCTCGGCGGAAAGCTCGCCGGCATCGCCCTGCTGGCCACCCATCTCGGCGTAGAACGGGGTGCGGTCGAGCACGACCTCGACGTCCTCGCCCACGGCAGCGGACTCGACGGACTCGCCATTGCGAACGATGGCGACAACCTTGGCGCTCTCGATGACGTCGTTGTCATAGCCGTCGAACTCGGTCGCGGCAACCTTGTCGGAAAGCTCGACCCACACGTCGTTGAAGCTGCCCCAAGCATCGCCCTTGGCGTTGGCGCGAGCGCGGGCCTTCTGGTCCTCCATGCAAGCGGTGAAGCCGTCCATATCGACGTCGTGGCCAGCGGCGCCGGCGATCTCGACGGTCAGGTCGATGGGGAAACCAAAGGTGTCGTGCAGCTTAAAGGCGACGTCGCCCGGAAGGACAGCACCCTCGGCAAGCGCGGCCAGGGCCTCATCCAGGTAGACGCGGCCGTTGTCGAGCGTCGTGGAGAAGCGCTCCTCCTCGGAGGCGACGATACCCTTAACGAGCGCGACGTTCTTGAGCAGCTCGGGATAGGCCCCGCCCATCTGAGCGTTGACCTCGTCGATAAACTTGGTCAGGAAGGCGCCCTCGATGCCCAGCAGACGACCGTGGAACACGGCGCGGCGGAGCAGGCGGCGAAGAACATACTCGCGACCCTCGTTACCGGGGAGAATGCCGTCCGAGATCATAAAGTCAACGGCACGAGAGTGATCCGCGATGATGCGCAGGGAGCGGCTGGCACCGGAATAATCGTCGGCGTCATAGGTCTTGCCGCTGATCTTCTCGCCCAGCTTGATGAGGTGCTGCATCAGATCGCCGTCGTAGTTAGCGGTCTTGTGCTGCATGATGGCGGCCATGCGCTCCAGACCCATGCCCGTATCGAGGTTGCGGTGCGGCAGCTCCGGCATGGAGCCGTCCACCTGGCGGTCGTACTGGGTAAAGACGAGATTCCAGAACTCCAGGAAGCGGTCGCAGTCGCAGCCGGGCTTGCAGTCGGGGCTGCCGCAGCCGACCTCCTCGCCCATGTCAAAGTAGATCTCGGAGCACGGACCGCAGGGGCCGGTGGGGCCAGCGGCCCAGAAGTTGTCGTCCTCGCCCAAGCGGGAGATGTGATCCTCGGCAACGCCCAGGGAGCGCCACACGTCATGGGTCTCGTCGTCCTCGGTAAAGACGGTGAAGTACAGGCGATCGAGCGGCAGCTTGAACTCCTTGGTAATGAGCTCAAAGGCCCAAGCGCAGGCCTGCTGCTTGGAGACGCCACCAAAGGAGAAGTCGCCGAGCATCTCGAAGAAGGACAGGTGACGGCCGTCCTCACCGATGCAGTCGATGTCGTTGGTGCGGACGCACTTCTGGCAGGAGATCGCGCCGATCTCCTTCATGGTCTTCTTGCCCTGGTAATACTCCTTAAACTGGTTCATGCCGGCGTTGGCAAGCAGCAGCGAAGGATCGTCGGGGACGAGGGACGAAGAAGGATAGAGCTTAAGACCGCGCTCCTCAAAGAAGTTGAGGAACTTAGAGCGAATCTCAGCCGTAGTCATTGAAGGGTAGTCAGCACTCATAGAGGGAATCTCCTCGGTTTCACATCGAAACAGTTCAAACGTAACGATATTACCATCCCACCGCGCCTGTGCAAAAAAGAGGGCCGCCAAACAGCGACCCTCCAGCGAAAGTGCACGTTATTTAGTACTGTGCGACCCTTTGAAAAAGGGCTGCTGTAGAATTACATATAAGAGTCACCCGGAAGGAGCGATCGATGAAAAGCAAACGATTTTTCCTCAATGCACTTCTGTTAGCGGCACTTTTAACGCTTTTGGCTTTCACCTGCTGGTACGCAAACCAACCAGCATTTGGCTACGTGTTGTATGCAGTAATGTCCGGCGATAAGGCTTATTACACTCTACGCGCAATTGACATTCTCTTTTTCTATGTTGCCGGCCCCTTATCAATCGCTTTGCTCGCGTTTCTTGTCATTTTCAACTTCAAGAAACGTTAATAGGACCTATTTAGAATCCGAGTCGTCCATGGAGCCGTCGATGCCGGTTTTGGTATCGTCGTCCGTGTTGGAGTCATCGTCCTTGACAAAGGGGTTCTTGAAGAAGCCCGTGGCATCGGGCTGCAGACCAGAGAGCTTAATCCAGGGATTATCGAGCTCGGGCTTGGGCATGGCCTTGGCCTCGGGCGCAGTCTCGTTGCCGATGAGCTCAGACTCGTAGATGAAGGTGTCGTCGCCGAGCGCGTCGTAGGCGGCGACCGGGTTGCCATCGGCATCGCGGTACGGTGTGCCCTTAAACACGGCGCCGTCATAGGCCACAAGCTGACGACCGGTCTCATTCTCGAAGTAGTACACGAAGATGCCCTTGAGGGCCGCACAAAGCGGGATGGCAATAATCATGCCGATGGGGCCCATGAGCGCCGAGCCAATAACGAGCGCCGTGAGGCTCATGATGGGATGCACCTGCACCGAGCTCTGCATGACCTTAGGCGAAATCACGTTATCGGTGACGTTTTGCGCGACCATCGTCACGATGAGCGTCCATAACGCCAACATGGGGCTGAACATGAAACCGAGCACTGTGGCGATTGCTGCGCTCACCCATGGACCGACGACCGGAACCAAATGCATGATGCCGGTAAAGATAGCCATGAGCGCCGCATACGGATGGCCGATGATCATAAAACCGATAAAGGCAAGGAAACCACCGCAGATGGACGTCACGACCATACCGCGCATGTAGCCGCCGACAGAGCGAGAAAGGATGGCGACCATAAAGCGGTACGAGGTCTCCTTCTCCTGACCGATGATGGTGCAAATCTCGTGGTGCATGCGAGGGTAGTCGCAGGCCATCCAGTACGCGAGCACCAGACCCAGGAAGATCACGAACAGCTGCGAGGCCGTATTGGTGATGAGCGGGAACACACCGCGGCCAAGCTCGGCAGCGATCTGAGACACGTACTTCGATGCCACGGTGACAAGCGACGAAAGATTATCGTCCAAATACTCCTTGAGCGGCGTGTTGTTGAGCGTCTTGGCATGCGAGATCATCTCATTGAGATCGCCGCCCGCAACACGAAGCTGCTCGGGCAGGCGGCTCAGGACTTCCATGATCTGACCAAAAAGAATCGGCGACAAGATGCAAACGACGCCGACGAGCACGGCAACGACAACAATAAGCGCGATAAGCGAACCGATGCCGCGATTCAAGCCATGGTGCTCGAGCCAGTTGGTGATCGGGGACATCACAAAAGCAATGATGGAGCCGACGGCAAGAAACTCGATAACCGGTGCCAGGATGCCCAAAAGGTTAAAGATGACAGCGGCGATGACAATGCAGCCGACAACAGCCCAAATGCGCAGCGTCAGAATGCGGGTGTCGCGCAGCACGCGATCGGTTTGTTGGGGGTGTTCACTCATGAACGAATCATCACTCCGTCGGGGTCGATCTTGTCCTGAATCTTCTTAAGCGTGCGGCGCAGCAGGCGCGAAACCTGGACCTGCGATATACCCAGCTTCTTGGCGATCTCGATCTGGGTCATGCCCTTTACAAAGCGCAGCTCGATAACCTCGCGCTCGCGCGGCGAGAAATCACGGATAGCTTCCTCGATCACCAAGCGGTCATCGGTAAAGTCGAGCTCATTGTCGTCGTCGGCGTAGCGATCGAGAATCGAGGGGGCATCGTCGGAATCGGACGCACCAGGAGCCTCGATGGGCACCGAGGTATAGGCCGAAGACGATTCCATAGCCTCGAGGACCTCATCGACGGTCACATCTAGATACTCAGCGATCTCCTCAACCTTGGGCGAACGCTGCAGCTCGTTGGTAAGTTTGTCAGTAGCCTGGTTGACCTTGGCAGAGAGCTCCTGCAGGCGACGCGGAACGCGCACACTCCAGCCCTTGTCGCGAAAATGGCGTTTGATCTCGCCCAGGATAGTGGGTGTTGCAAACGTCGTGAACTCGAGCCCGCGCTCGGGGTCAAAGCGGTCGATAGCCTTGAGCAGGCCCAGATAACCAACCTGCATCAGGTCGTCGAGCGGCTCGCCGCGGTTCTTAAATTTATTGGCAAGAAACCTTACCAGATTCATATGGGACATGACGAGCTGCTCGCGGGCGTCCGGATCACCGGTCTCCTTGTAGCGACGAAAAAGCTCGCGGGTTTTCTCCTTGTCCCAAGCGGTCTTGCCGCTCCGGGAACGTTCGGTCATATTAGATATCCGCCTTGAGGTCGAGGGAAAGCGTCAGGGGCGTCGAAGTCTTTTCGTAGGAGTCACACACACTCGCGAGGATGAGCTCGGCATACGCCGCAGCCTGGTCGTTTTCATCGACCGTAGCCTGATCGCCAAAGGTAATAGTCATGCCAACGTGGGTCTCATCGACATCGAATTTGATGGTGATGTCATCGCAGTCGACCGCGGTACAACCAAAGATGAAAGCCTCCTCGGCAGCCATGCGGATGTCCTCGATGCGATCGACAGACATAGAGCACAGGGCACCAACGTTGGCGGCAGTCATGCGCACAAGGCGAGCGAGACGCGGGTCGCCGGCAACGGTCAGCGTGATGGGGCAGGTTGCTTCGCTACTCATCGCAGGACTCCTCAGAGGTCTCGGCGGGCGTATAGGTGTAATACTGAGCCGGCTTGGCTGCAGACTTCTGAGCCACATCTGTACCATCGGTGGCCTCGTCCACGCCAATTAGGACGCGCTCAGTGGGCTGCTCAGCATCCGCAGCGGCAGCGGCGAGCTTGCGCTCGGCGTCAGCTGCAGGTGCCTTCACCTTATTGAACAGCTTCTGCACAGCACCGGCAGCAGAGTCGGTCACGCTCGACACAGCATTGCTGGCCTCGGCCATGCTGCCCGTGACCTCGGAAATGTCGCGAACGACGGCCTCAACCTCAACGAGGTTGGACGTCAGGGCGTCAATGGCGGTCTTGCTCGACTTGAGCAGCGGCTCCACCTGGGCAAGTGCCGGAGTGAGTTCGTCAACGGCGCCATCAAGCTTTGCCACCACGGGCTGCGCCTCGGCAATCGTATTGTTGAGGTCGGTCACCGTCTTGTCGAGCGAATCGACAACGGTTCGGGTTTTGCGCAGGGTGAGCGCAAGCTCAACGATAGCCCACACGCCGGCAACGGCGAGCAGCAGCAAGGCGATTTGAATGGGACTCATACAAGCCTCCCGGAAGAATCGAAATACAGACGCTGTTTATGGTACCCCAAAGAAGAGGGAAGATTCTAAAAGGGAATGCGCGAAGTGCCAACGACCTACTTCGGAGAATTGCCGCTACGGTCGCGCTCACTTTGCTCCACACGCCATTCTTCCCAACCGCGGCCGGCAGGCTGCCAAAAGGCACCACGCTCCAGACCTTCGGGCAAATAGCGCTGGTCGACCCAACCTTCGGGATAATCATGTGGGTACTTGTATACACCGTACTCGTCGCTGCCGGGACGGTGACGATCGCGAAGATAGCTGGGCACCTCACGAAGGCCACTGCTATGGATATCGGCCAGCGCCGCATCGATCGAAGCCTCACACGCGTTGGATTTAGGCGCCAAGCACACATAGAGTGCAGCCTGTGCCAGATTAATGCGGCACTCGGGATAGCCAATGACCTCGGCAGACTTAAATGCGGCATGCGCCACCAAAAGCGCCTGCGGATCGGCGTTACCAACATCCTCAGAAGCCTGAATCATAATGCGGCGGGCGATAAACTTAGGATCCTCCCCCGCGTCGATCATGCGCGCGAGCCAATAGATCGTGGCATCGGGGTCGCTGCCGCGCATGGACTTGATGAACGCACTGATAATGTCATAGTGCATGTCGCCGTTTTTGTCATACGAAAAACCGCGGCGCGGGTTGGCAATCTTCACGTCATCGACGGTGATGGGATAACGCTCCCCTGCCGCCGGAGCCGGCGTCCCCTCGGTATCGGGACGCGTGACGGCGATCTCGCTCGCAAGCTCGAGCGTCGTGAGCGCCGAGCGAGCGTCGCCCGCAGCCAGCGTGCAGATGGTCTTAACCGAATCCTCATCGGCCGAGAACTTGCCGTTCAAACCCTGCGGCGCCTCGAGCGCACGCTCGATAAGCGTGGCGATATCCTCGTCTTTGAGGTGCTCAAGCTCCACCACGCGACCACGCGAGAGCAATGCCGAGTTGACCTCAAAGTACGGATTCTCCGTCGTGGCACCGATCATAATGACGGTACGGTTCTCGACTGCATGCAACAGGGCATCCTGCTGCGACTTGGAAAAGCGGTGAATCTCATCGATGAATAGAATGGTGCGGCGGTCATAGGTATTCAGGCGCGTCTTGGCCTCGTCAATCACGCGGCGCAAGTCCTTCACGGTGCCCGTCACGGCACTGACCTCGACAAACTCGCTCTTGGTATGGTTGGCGATAATGTGGGCCAGCGTCGTCTTGCCTGTACCGGCCGGCCCGTACAGAATCACGCTCGACAGCACGTCGTGCTCAATCGCGGCACGCAGCCATGAGCCCTTACCGACGGCCTTTTGCTGGCCCACGTACTCATCAAGCGTGTTGGGGCGCATGCGCACCGCAAGCGGCGCATTCTGAAAGGAGCGCTCGCGCGTCGAAGCAGAAAAAAGGTCGTCCATAGCCATCCCGTGCATCATTCAAAATCGTTGTTGACCAACAGTATACCGAAAGGATACGAACTACCGTTCGTTAATATAGGTACGGTGCGGAAACTTCAAGCCCGGGAACAGCTTGCTCGTGAGCTCGCAGAAATAGCCATCTGTCATGCTCGCAATGTAATCCACTACGGTCTGATCTATATCGTCCTGCCAGGCATAGGTGCGATCGTAGTAGGAAAGCTGCTGCTCAATGCGAGAAATGTGGTGCTTAAAGATGTAAGAAGACTCGTTGCCTTCGTTTATATCCTGCAGGCAACGATCGTAGAGCTTTTCGAAGGCCTCGCGCAGCTCCGCTTCGGAGTCGCCTTCAATGCCGCCCTTGCTATAGATCTTCTCGTAGTTCTCGCGCTTGGCTCGGCGGATCTCCTCAAACAGGTCCTCGCTCATCTCGATGCGTGGCTTGCCATAGCTGTGCTCGACGATATCGATGGAGGCATGCGTGAGGATCCAGCTGTTGTATCCTCCGCCCAGGTCATCGTCAAAAGCGTCAGGTGACAGCAGGCCTGCCGCAATGGCGTCTTGGCGATCGCGCCCAACGTAGGCAAGGATATCCGAGATGCGAACCACGCAGCCTTCGAGCGTCATGGGGCGCAGGTGCTCAATTGCGCTATAGCCCGTAGCAATGCATTCCTCGACGGTTCGGTCGAACTGGTCAAAGGAGCTCATGTCCGAAAGCTCAAACACACGCTGTTCGTACTCACCGTTGTGGCATAGCACGCCATCGAGCGTCTGAAGCGACACGTTGCGGCCGTACAGCACGTCGAGCACGCGGACCGACTGAACGTTATGGAAAAAATAACGACCCGTGCGCTCGTGATAGATATCGTTGAGAAAACGCTCACCGGCATGACCGAAGGGTGTGTGGCCCAAGTCGTGACCTAAGCCAATCGCCTCGATCAGATCGCAGTTGAGCCCCAGAGCACGTCCGATATCGCGAGCGATGCGCGAGACAAGCTGCACGTGCAGGCCGCGACGCGAAAGGTCATCATTGCTGCGAAAACTGAAGACCTGCGTTTTGCCTGCATAACGGGTGTATGCGGGCAGATGCAGAATCTTTTCGTTATCGCGCATGAAGGCCGGACGCATGAGCGTGCCCTCATCTGCAGCCCGATCGACACGTCGGATGACCTGGTCGTCACCGCATCGATAGGGATTAACGACACCCGAGGCGCGGTCGGCGGCGATACGCTCGACCAACTCGGGCGACAACGCCGCGGGAATGCAATCCATACGCGCCTTGATGGCGGCTGTCTGTTGATTGGTTGCCATGGCATGCTCCTTAAAAAGGGCGCGCAAACGGTTACAGCGTACTACCCACAACCTCGATTATGGCAAATATCGGCACCAAAAACGGCAGCAAAGACAGGGAGCGCGATTTTACGATGAGACAGGCGGCGGCAAGAGCCAGGAGCGCGACGGCAAACGCGACAACGCCACCCAGGGGGTCGAAGGTACAAAGGGCAAAGAGCGCCTTGACATCCCCCATGCCAATGCCAGAGGCGTGGCGAACACGACGCCAGAGTGACTCAGTAAGCACAAGGGCAAGGTAGACGATGACCGCAAGACCGGCGTGGTCAAGCGCCGTATTAACACCCTTGTCGAGCCAAACGCCTGCAAACGCCGCCACCGCACACGCACCGGCAAGCTCATTGGGAAAGCGTCGCTCACGGGCATCAATCGCCGCGCCGGCAAAGATGCAAATCCAAAACGGGATATAGACCATCGAAAACCTCCTTGGACAGCAGCTCAAACGCAAAAACCACCACAAAGGTGCTGTCCCTTTGTGGTGGTTTTAATGCTGGTTATTTGGCGCCTTGCATGACCTCGTCGAGGGTAACGCTCACGGCGTGCTGCGTCGGCACCCAGTCGACCTTTAGGAACAGAGCAGCCACCGTAATGGGGATATAGCTGAACATAAAGATCGGGAAGGTAAACAGGTTGGTCACCAAACGCCACTTTTGCGCGCAATGAATGTGCTTGTACTCAAAGATGGTCGTGAGCAGCGCCAGGACAAAGAAGGTCTGGTACATCATCACGAACGTCATGATAAGCGAGGCGGCACAAGCCTGCATCTCGACCTCGGTGGCCAAGAAGCCGTGCGAAAGCCCGCCCACGATGAGGAAGGTCGCGTTGGCGAGCATGGAGATCAGGGACAGCAGCATGCCCGGAGCGATGGTCATAAACATGTCATATGCGGCAAAGCGATGATAGCGAAACGTCGATTTGACAAGATGCTTGCCGTAGGTAAAAAAGACCTGGTAGAAGCCCTTGGTCCAACGCATGCGCTGTTTCCAGGACGCCTTAAACGTCACCGGCTGCTCGTCAAAGAACTCAGCCGGCGCATAGCCGATGCGGATGCCGTGAATGGCGCAGAACGTGGTGAACTGGATGTCCTCGGTCAGTGTATGGAACTGCCAGCCGTGCATGCCCTCGATAACACTGGCGGAGATGAGGTAACCCGAACCCGAGACGGCGCAGGACGTCTTGCAGATATTACGCGCGTTGTTGAGGAAACGGGCCTCACGCAGATACCAGGTGGCGTTGGCAGACGAAATCCACGAGCTGCCGAAGTTCTTGGAGTTACGATAGCTCGTGACCACATGAAAGCCCTGGTCAAAGGCATCATTCATCTTGGAAACGTAATCGCGGGAGATAACGTTGTCGGCATCGAAGATAAAGTAGCCCTCAAACGTGTCGGGATACTCGTTGAGAATGCGATCGAAACCAAAGTCCATGACCCAGCTCTTGCCCTTACGGGCTAGGTCGTTGCGCTCGTAAACAATGGCGCCCGCCTCGCGCGCGAGCTGCGCCGTGTTGTCGGTGCAGGCATCGGCGACCACGAAAACCTCGATAAGCTCGGACGGATAATCCTGGTCCTTGATGGAGCGAACAAGGTTGGCGATCACGGCCTCCTCGTTATGCGCCGCGATAAAGAAGGCATAACGATGCAGCTTTTTGGCCTTGGGAGGCGCGACCTCACCACGGAGTGCACCGATGACAAAGAAGACCACCTGATACAGAAAACAGACCGTGAGTAGCGTAACCACAATCTGGTTGAAGATCACGATGGGCGTGTTGGTTTGTAAAAAGGCGAGCATGCAGGCTCCCGAGAACGCGTTACGTAAACAACCGTATATCTTACCGTAGGCTAACCGAGTTCAAGAAACCACCTAATACGGCTAGGCTTCGAGAAGACCGAGCTGCGGAACGATTTCGTCGCCGGCAGCGGTGCGGCCAAGCGAGCGCGGGGCCAGGTCGTCAAGAACCGCAGCGAGATCCCACGGCAGCTCATCGCGGCACTCAATGCGCTTCCCCGTCACGGGATGGTCGAATGCGACGCGCCAGGAATGAAGGAATTGCCTGGTCAGGCCCTGGTCGGCACGCGCATCGCACTTACCGTAGAGTGGATCGCCCACGCAGGCGTGGTTGATATGGCGCATATGCACGCGAATCTGATGTGTGCGGCCGGTAAACAGGTGGCACTCGACGAGCGTGTAGCCGTCGTCAAAACGCGTGGAATCAAAGCGCTCAAGGACCTTAAAGGTCGTGATGGCCTGACGCGCGAAAGGATCGTCCGAAACCGCCATCTTGACACGGTCGCGCGTAGAACGGGCGATACCGGTGTTAATGGTGCCCTCGTCCATGGCAATGTGGCCGTGGACGAGCGTAATGTAGCGGCGGTCGAGCGTACGCGTGCGGATGAGATTCTGGAGCGCGCGCTGGGTGTCGTCGTCTTTCGCCGCGAGCATAAGGCCCGAGGTGTCACGATCCAGGCGATGCACGATGCCGGGGCGGTCCTCGCCCTGCAAGGTGCCCAGATGGTCAATGCCACAGTGATAGACCAAGGCGTTCGCAAGGGTGCCGCTTTCGTGGCCATGGGCGGGATGGCACACCAGACCGCGCTGCTTGGAGAGCACGATGAGGTAGTCGTCCTCGTAGCGGATATCGAGGGGAATGGCCTCGGGAATCACATCGGTGGGATCGTGCGGCTCGGGCAAATCGACCGAAATACGGTCGCCGGAGCGCACGGCATACTTTTTTGACAGGCATGTCTCGCCGTTGACGGCAACGGCACCGCCCTCGATCAGATGCGCGCAGGCAGAGCGCGTAGGGCAGCCGTCATTAGCGCCCAGATAGGCGTCGAGACGCTGGCCAGCGGTGTCGTCGGCAACGAGAATATGGATGTCGGCCATTAGCGCTCATTCCTTTCGCGAATCTTGCGGGCACGCTCCCCACGTTGTTTGGCCTTGCGCTTGGCGCGGGCCTCGTCACGGGCGTTAAGCTCGGCGGTCGCATCGACCTCGCGAGCGGCGGGACTTAAGAACATGTAACCAATGAGGGCGAGCACGACACCCACGGTAATACCGATGTCCGCAACGTTAAAGACGGGAAAGTCGATGAAGGTGGTGGCGATAAAATCGGTCACAAAGCCCATGGCCAAGCGATCGATCGCGTTGCCGATGGCGCCGCCCGCGACCATTGCCATACCTATGACCTCCAAATGGGCAAGCTGGGGTGCACGAACCAGGTACACGGCAATGGCGACAATAACCGCGAGCGCCAGAACGGCAAACGCGAGGCCATGTCCCTCGCCCATGCTAAAGGCGGCACCGATGTTACGCACGAAAAGGAAGTCGATCACACCGGGGATAACAGTCACATGCAGAGCATCGCCAACGGCACGAACCGCAAGCTTGGTCAGCTGGTCAACAAGCAGCACGGCCAACGCCACGCCACCAGCAACACCCAACCGCCAACGCAAAGGCGGCGTCATATCCGCAGAACGACCCAAATCAATCCCCTACCCTCAAGAACATCGAATTACGTTTAACGCAAATAACCATCTTATATTGCCACACGCAGAGCGCACGACATATCCACCAACGCAAGCGAAATAACCAGCTAAAAACGAAAGCGGCATTCCGAAAAACAGAATGCCGCTTTTATTCAGCGGAGCAAATGGGCCGAAGGCGCCCAAATTCTCCCTTTTACTAAAATGCCGAGTTACCGTGCCTTAAAGGGCATTCGCACACCTCTCGCAGATGTGAGCGTGGCCGTTGTACTCGCCGACGGCGGTGCGGTAGTTCCAGCAACGGTCGCAGCACTCGCCCTCGGCAGCCTCGATGGCAACGGAAAGCTCCTCGCCCTGAGTAAGCTCAACAGCGGAGACGATGTAGAACTCGGCCAGGTCGACGGCCTTGTCGCCGGTCAACAGCACATACATCTCGGCGGGAACGACCGCCTTGACGCGGACCTGCTGACTCTTGGTGAAGATGCCGGCGGAGCGGGCATCCTCAAGAGCCTTGGTCACGGCGCTACGGAGCTCAAGAGAAGCCTCGAGCACGCCCTCAAACTCATTGGCCTCGTCAACCGTGATGGGCGACTTGTACCAATCGAGCAGCGCGGCGTACTTCTGGTGATCGACGCAGCCGGCGGGCGCGTAGGCCATGGCCTCGTCGACGGTGTAGGACAGGATCGGCTGCAGGTCGCGCATGAGCATCGAGAAGAGCTCGGCCAGCACGGTCTGGGCACTGCGGCGCTCGAGCGAGCCGGGCTTGTCGCAGTACAGACGGTCCTTCAGGGCGTCGAGGTACACGTTGGAAAGCTCGGTAACAACAAAGTCGTAGAGCGCACGGTAGGCGCGCGGGAACTCGTAGCAAGAGTAAGCGTCGTCGACCTCGGCCTGGACCTGGGTAAGACGGGCAACCATGAGCTTGTCGAGCGGCAGCAGGTCGGCAAAGGCGACGCCGTCGGTCTCGGGCTCAAACTGACCCTCGAGCTCGGAGAGCAGGAAGCGCAGCGTGTTGCGGAAGCGACGGTAGGCATCGGACGTGCGGGCAAGAATCTCGTGGTCGATGGACACGTCGGAGCTGGTATCGACCGAGGCGACCCACAGGCGGATGATGTCGGCGCCCATCTCGTCGCAGACCTTATTGGGGTCGATGACGTTGCCGAGCGATTTGGACATCTTGCGGCCCTGGCCGTCGAGCGTGAAGCCCTGCGAGACGACCGCCTTGTACGGAGCGTGGCCGTTGGCACCCACCGAGGTGAGCAGCGAGCTCTGGAACCAACCGCGGTGCTGGTCGGAGCCCTCGAGATACACGTCCGCCGGGTACTCAAGCTCGGGGCGATACTCGCAGACGGCCTTCCAGGAGACGCCGGAGTCCCACCACACGTCGAGGATGTCCTTATCGGCCTTGAGGTGATGGCCGCCGCACTTGGGACAGACGCAGGCCTCGCCCAGGTAGCTCTCGGGAGCGTCGGTGAACCAGGCGTCGGAGCCCTTCTCGTGGAAGAGCTTGATGACGGCGTCGAGCGTAGCGTCGTTCATGACCTTCTCGCCGCAGTCGGCGCAGGTGTAGCTGGGGATAGGCACGCCCCAGTTGCGCTGACGGCTGATGCACCAGTCGGGACGCTGCTCGACCATGGCGCCAATGCGGTTGGCGGCGTGAGCCGGATACCACTTGACGTTCTCACGGACCTCCTTGCCAGCCTGCTCGCGCAAACCGGTCTTGTCCATCGAGACAAACCACTGGTCGGTAGCACGGAAGAGCACCGGGTGCTTGCAGCGCCAGCAGTGCGGATAGCTGTGCGTAATCTTCTTCTCGAGGACCAGGGTGCCGCGCTCGCGCAGGAACTCGATGATTTGCGGGTTGGCCTCATCGGTGTCCATACCGCTGAAGGGGCCACCGGTGCCAAACTCCTCGCCGGTGTAGAACTTGCCGTCGTCATCGACCGGCATGCAGATGTCGGTGATGCCCTCCTTGAGGCAGGCGAAGTAGTCGTCGACGCCGTGGCCGGGCGAGTTGTGGACGATACCGGTACCGTCATCGACACCGACGTAATCGGCCAGCAGCGCCACGCCCTCAACGCCGTCAAAGATCGGCTGCTTGTAGTGGATGTGGTGGAAGGTCTCGGCGGGAACCACATAGGGCTTGCCGTCGAACATGACCGGGGTGTACTCCCAGCCAAACTCCTCGCAGCACTTGGGAGCCAGGTCCTCGAGCATGACCTCTGCACGACCCTCATGCTCAACGGCGACATAGGCGGCGCCGGGCTTAAGGGAAACGGCCTGGTCGGAGGGGATGGTCCACGGCGTGGTCGTCCAGATGATAAAGTCGACCGGGCCATCGAAGTTCTCGAGGCCGGCAGGCTTGGAGGTCATCTCAAAGCGAACGAAGATGGAGGGGCTCGTCTCGTCGGAGTACTCAATCTCGGCCTCGGCGAGTGCGGTGTGGCAGTGCTTGCACCAGTGGACGGGCTTGTGACCGCGATAGATCATGCCCTTATCGAACATGGCCTTGAAGACCTCAATGTCGGCGGCGTCATGCTGGTGATAGAGCGTCAGGTAGGGATTGTCCCAGTCGCCGAGCACGCCCAGGCGCCGGAATCCGGCCTTCTGCAGCTCGATGTTCTCGACGGCGAACTTGTTGCAGAGCTCGCGGATCTTAGCCGTGGAGGTCTGGTTGAACTTCTCGGTGCCGAGCTTCTCCTCGACCTTATGCTCGATCGGCTGACCATGGCAGTCCCAACCGGGGACATAAGGGACCTCATAGCCCTGCATCATCCAGTAGCGGTTGATCATGTCCTTGGAGATCTTGTTCATGGCGTGGCCGATATGGATCGGACCGTTGGCGTACGGAGGGCCGTCGTGCAGCACGAACTTCTTGTGACCCTCGTTCTTCTTCAGAACCTGCTCGTAGACCTTGTTGTCCTGCCAGTCCTTGAGTCGCTTGGGCTCGGACTTGGAAAGACCGGCACGCATGGGAAATCCGGTTTTGGGCAGATTCATCGTCTGCTTGTACTCGTTTGCCACGGTACCCCTTTCTTGTCATGGGCGTGCACGCCCTCTGGGCACCAAAAAAGCGCCCGTCCCTACAAGCTGGGACGAAGCGCCACAAAACGGGCTGTAAGCCCGCAAAAGCTCTTCGCTTAACCACCCAGCTTAGATGCCCTCGCCCGCATTCCAGCGCGCTCGCATCCGTTACTCGGCTGGCCTGTATCGACGACCATCTCGGCGATATCTACTAAGACGTGCCTATACGGCGCGCCCGTTGGGACCGCAGCTCCGGGGTGATTTTCATCGGTCGCATGCACGGGATCTCAGCGCTCCCCGCTCTCTGTGGCATGCGGACGGCCGACTACTCGTCCCCATCAACGCTTATGCGCTGTATGGTAGCACGGTCAACGCCGGCGAAAAACCCTCAACATCGGTTTCATACTTTAGAAATTTCTCGCGGTCGCAAGCACTCACTTGGAGCAAAATACCTGAAAGCACTTTATCTAACGAAAGAAGGCTACTATGCGCACGATTGGAATGAGCGACTACACCGTCGGCGAGGACTGCTTTGCCGAGCTGCCCAGCGCGCTGGCCGAGTACGGGGCGACCAAGGCCGCAATCATCGGTGGCAAACGAGCACTGGCCGCGGCACTTCCCGGTATCGAAGCGGCGCTGGAGGGCACCGACGTCGAGATTTTGGAGACGCGCGTCTACGGCACCAACAGTACGCGCGCTAATATCGCCAAGGTTGTGAACTCCCCTGCCTGCCAAGAAGCCGACGTTCTTATCGCATGCGGCGGCGGCAAGGCGCTCGACACCGTCAAGACAGCGGCCATCGAGCTCAAGAAGATCGTCTTTACGGTACCGACGATCTGCTCCAACTGCTCGGCCGCGACCGCCATTGCCGTTGTCTACAACGACGACGGCTCGCTCGAGGGCTATTCGTACCCCAACCGCCCCGCACACATCTTCATCAACCCCAAGATCATCGCCGAGGCACCGGCGGAGTACTTCTGGGCCGGCGTGGGCGATGCCCTGTCCAAGCAGCCCGAGGTCGAGTACGCCACGAGCGCCGGCAACCTGGAGCACACCGCAGGTCTTGGCCTGGCGCTCGCACACACCTGCTCCGAGCCGCTGTTTACCTATGGCGTGCAGGGTCTTGAGGACGTTCGCCAGAACCTGTCGACCGAAGCCGTCAAGCAGATCGCGCTCGATATCGTGGTCAACACGGGCTACGTCTCCAACCTGACTAACCAAAACGATTACTACTACAACTCGAGCGTGGCGCATGCGTTCTACAACGCCACCTGCAGCATTCCGCGCGAGGGCACCTACCTGCATGGCGAGGTCGTGAGCCTGGGCGTGCTGGTGCTGTTTGCCTACACGGGCGATACCGAGAACCTTGAGCGCTACGCAGCCTTTAACAAGGAGATGGGGCTGCCCGTGACGCTTGAGCAGGTCGGGCTTTCCGAGTCCGATATCCCCGCCCTGTGCGAGTATGCGCACGCCACCAACGAGTGGAAGCAGGGAAACCCCGAGCCCTTCACCGACGAAAAGTTCGCCACCGCCATCAAGGCTGCCAACACCTACGGCCACACGCTCTAGGACTGGCCCAAAACCACCACAAAGGGGACAGGCACCTTTCTGGTGGTTTTTTATTGCTCCGGCATTCAGTTCGTACTCGAACCCGATTCTTTACGAGAAAGGGTTCGGGTACGTTTTTTGTTTATCGGAAGTTCTGCGGAAGGACTACACAGAG
Source organism: Collinsella sp. (assembly GCA_048205975.1). Taxonomy (GTDB): domain Bacteria; phylum Actinomycetota; class Coriobacteriia; order Coriobacteriales; family Coriobacteriaceae; genus Collinsella. Next base: position 1,124 of record DBEWTI010000098.1, on the reverse strand, counting down.
CGTTAAACGAGCAAAGGCAGGGTATCACTATGACGGTGGTATCCTGCCTTTTGCTTTGCGGAATCAAGTTCGCTTTGTGCGAACTTGGTCGTCATATCAGGGATGTTCTTTCATTGGCGGGTATGGTATACTCGGCTTAATAAACTGGAATGAAGTGGTGCACCACATGAAAGACGTACATTGTATAGAATTCCATACAGGCAGCAGAGAAGAGCGCATCCCGGAGCTTGCAAAGGACTTTCCATATACTGCCTCAAGAGCCACGTTGGATCGCTACATCGGCAGCACTGTGCCATGGCACTGGCATCAGGCGGTAGAGCTTTTCTACATGGAAAGCGGCTGCGTTGAATACACCACACCAGGTGGAAAACTTGTATTCCCGGCGGGAAGCGGTGGTTTTGTCAATTCCAACGTACTTCACACCACAAGGGCGATTTCTCAGACGGAAGAGAACGTGCAGCTTCTTCATATTTTCGATGTTTCTCTGCTGGCAGGGGAACGAGGAAGCCGAATCGAGCAAAAATACATTCTGCCCATTACATCCGACCCACAACTTGAGATCCTTCCTCTTTTACCGGATCATGCGGCAGGGCGAGAAATCCTGAAACGACTCAAAGAATCTTTTTGTTTGTCTTGTGATACATTCGGGTATGAGTTGAAACTGCGAGAGATCCTGACCGAGCTATGGTTAATGCTTGTGGAGCAATCGCATTCTGTAAGCTCTTCCAATCGGAACTCTGCCGGAGGCAACGATAAAATAAAGCTGATGTTGATTTATATCCATGAGCACTACCCGGAAAACCTCTCAGTCAAGGAGTTGGCAGCAGCAGCCTACACAAGTGAACGAGAGTGCTATCGCATTTTTCGTGAACACCTTCATACGACCCCGATTGCTTACCTGACCGCATACCGCATTCAGATCGCCTGCCAGATGTTGGCGGAAAGCAAGGCTTCTATTACAGAGGTCGGGACTGCTTGCGGTATGGGAAATTCAAGCTATTTCGGAAAAGTTTTTCGGGAGGTTGTCGGCTGCACGCCACGTCAGTACCGATACAAACGGCAGAATAACAACACCATCTGACAGCATCAAGATATTATTTTTAGGCTGTAGGCGTTATAATGAT
>DBEWTI010000094.1:0-10579 GCA_048205975.1 Collinsella sp. | reverse complement strand
GGCCTTGCCGGCGACGGAGGAGCCGGGAGCCTTGAGCTGGGCGACGGTGGGGACGATAGCGGCATCGAGCTGCAGGTCGCCATCGATGGCGAGCTCGGGGGCCTTCTCCTTGCAGAACTTCACGGCCTCCTGGACCTTCTTGGCGACCTCGCCGCCGGCGGAGCCCATGGTGGAGTAGGAGAGCATGGCCACGTGCGGCTCAACGTTGCCCATGAAGGTGGACCAGGAGTGGGCCGAGGCGATGGCGATCTCGGAGAGCTCGTCAGAGGACGGGTTGATGTTGAGGCCGCAGTCGGCGAAGATCAGCGTGCCGTCGGTGCCAAACTGCGGGGTGTCGGTGCACATCACAAAGAAGGCCGAGACCAGCTTGGTGCCCGGGGCGGTCTTGAGGATCTGCAGAGCGGGGCGCAGGGTGTCGGCGGTGGAGTGGCAGGCGCCGGAGACCAGACCGTCGGCATCGCCCATCTTGACCATCATGGTGCCAAAGTAGGTGGCATCCATCACCTGGGCGCGAGCCTGCTCGATGGTGACGCCCTTCTTAGCGCGGAGCTCGGCAAACTTCTGCGCGTACTCCTCGTGCTTCTCGGCGTTGCGCGGGTCGATGACGGTGGCGCCGGGAACGTCGATCTCGTCGGGGTTGCCCAGGATGACGATCTTGGCCAGACCCTCCTCGATGATCTTAGTAGCCGCGACGATGGTGCGCGGATCCTCGCCCTCGGGCAGGACGATGGTCTTAAGGTCGGCCTTGGCGGCAGACTTCATACGGTTTAGGAAATCACTCATGTTACTCCTTACAAGCGTTTCGCTAAGCTCCAGGCACCCGGCTGTTCACGAATAAACCCGCTGCTAGCGGGTTTACCTTTCAATTATGTTCGCCGCAGTGCTTGAGCTTTCCTTGTGTGGCAAGCTCATTATAGGACGCATTAGCGCTATAATCGCTCTGATAAATATGTCTCGACGTATGTTCGAGAAAAAGCCCAGTTAAAAAGCGTGTGGCTTTTGACAAGGAGTATCGATGCAGATTACCTCAGGCCTGCCTGAAGGCTTTAATGCCGGTGCGTACGACATGATCGTTGTCGGTGCCGGGTACGCTGGTGCCGTTTGTGCCCGCCGTCTTGCCGAGACTATCGGCTATCGCGTTGCCGTTCTGGAGCGTCGTAGCCACATTGCGGGCAATGCCTACGACTGCGCTGACGAGGCTGGAATCCTGATCCACGAGTACGGTCCGCACATTTATCACACCTTTAACGAGCGCGTGCACAATTTCCTGTCGCGCTTTACCAAGTGGACGGACTATCAGCACAAGGTGCTTGCCAACATCAACGGCACTCTTATGCCCGTGCCCTTCAACCATGCGAGCCTCAAGCTTGCTTTTGGCGATGAGCGCGGCGAGGAGCTGTATCAGAAGCTTGTGGAGACCTTTGGCAAGGACGTCAAGGTGCCCATCATGGAGCTGCGCAAGAAGAACGACCCGGATCTTGCCGAGGTCGCCGATTACGTCTACGAGAACGTCTTTTTGCATTACACCATGAAGCAGTGGGGTCAGACGCCCGACCAGATCGATCCCTCGATCACTGGTCGCGTTCCCGTCTTTGTGGGCGATGACGATCGCTACTTCCCGCAGGCCCCCTTCCAGGGTATGCCGCAGGACGGCTACACTGCGCTGTTCGAGCATATGCTCGATCACGACCTGATCGATGTATTCTGCGACGTGGACGCTCGCGATCTGTTCGAGATTGACGAGACCAACGTTAAAGTTGACGGCAAGGTCTACGGCGGCGAGATCGTCTACACTGGCCCGCTCGATGAGCTGTTCAACCTCGATCTGGGTGCCCTGCCGTATCGCACGCTCGACATGAAGTTCGAGACGCTCGATATGGATCAGTTCCAACCCGTGGGCACCGTCAACTACACCACGAGCGAGGACTACACGCGCATTACCGAGTTCAAGAACATGACCGGTCAGGTCCTGCCCGGCAAGACCACCATCATGAAGGAATACTCCAAGGCCTATACGCCTGGCTCGGGTGAGACGCCGTACTACGCCATTCTTGAGCCCGAGAACCGCGAGCTCTACGAGCGCTATCTTGAGCGCGTCCAGAACCTGACGAACTTCCACCCGGTGGGTCGCCTGGCCGAGTATCGTTACTACGATATGGACGCCGTGACCAATTCCGCCCTCGATCTTTCGGATGAGATTATCGCCTGCCATGCATAAAGTCATAACATTCGGTATTCCCTCGTATAACGCCGCCAAGGACATGGACCATTGCATCACCTCCATCCTGGAGGGAAGCAATTACGCCAACGATGTCGAGATTATTGTCGTTGACGACGGCTCCAAGGACGAGACGGCCGCCAAGGCCGATGAGTGGGAGGCGCGTTACCCCGGTATCATCCGCGCGGTGCACCAGGAGAACGGCGGCCACGGTATCGCCGTCCTTTCGGGCCTGCGAGAGGCGCAGGGTACCTACTACAAGGTCGTAGACTCTGACGACTGGCTTGACGGTGCAGCGCTTTCGACCATGCTGTCGATCCTGCGTGGCTTTGAGGAGCGCGATCAGCGCGTCGACCTGTTTATCTCCAACTACGTGTACGAGAAGGTCTACGAGGGCACGCATACCGCTATTGGCTACAAGTTTGCTTTGCCGCGAAAAAAGATTTTCACCTGGGATCAGATCGGTCATTTCCGTCTGGACCAGAATCTGCTTATGCACAGTCTGTGCTATCGCACGGACGTGCTGCGCGAGTCCAACCTGCCTATGCCACCGCACACCTTCTATGTGGATAACATCTACGCCTATGTACCGCTGCCGCGCTGCAAGACCATGTACTACGCCGACATCGACCTCTACCGCTACTTCATTGGCCGCGAGGGCCAGAGTGTCAACGAGGCTACGATGGTCAAGCGTCTGGACCAGCAGTTCCGCGTTACGCGCATTATGATGGAGTCGTTCCATCTGTATAACGATGTTGAGTCTTCGCGCCTGCGCTCGTACATGATGGGCTACTTCACCATGATGATGGCGATCTGCTCGGTGCTCACCAAGCTTTCTGAGGAAGAATGCGCCGATGAGCGCCTGAAGACGCTGTGGAATGATTTGAAGGCTTACGACGAGCGCATGTATCGTCGCGCACGTTATGGTGTGGTGGGCTTCTTTACCAATCTGCACGGACGGGCCGGGGACAAAACCACACTCGGCCTATACCGTCTTGCCTCAAAGATCTTCAAATTCAACTAGCACGGAAACGCTTGGGTAACGGGGACCCCTGGTCCTTAACTTGCTACTTCGAACAGTCCTGCGCAAGACGGAGGCGCCACTGGCGCCTCCTTTGCGTGCGGAACTCGTATCAAGTTAAGGACCAGGGGTCTTCTGCTATGTCCAGCTTAATGTCAGGCTACTGAATTTGAAGATCTTCGACGCGCGGTACACAGGGGCCTGGGCAGAAAAGAAGCTGGTTGGTAGGTTGCCCGGTGGGGCTTGGTTATGTTTGTCGCGAGTTCCGCACGAGCCGAAGAGCACTTAATGTGCTCTTCGTGCGAGCCAGGACTGTAGAGCAGCAAACGTAATACCCGCCCGCCTCCGACCGACGGACGATCTAGTTTACTTTGCGGCGCCGGGGATGCCGTGGGAGGTTTTGGCGGTTTTGGCTCCGTTTACGATGGCGGTCTGTAGGGCCCTTACGGCGAGCATGCCCAGCAGGTCGAGGGGTACGGCGGCGCTTGCCTGGGTGCCCAGTTTGCCGCTGGCGAGGGTGTAGATGGTGTCGCCGTCGTTCGTGGTGTGCGTGGGGCGAATGGCGTGCGCGTAGGCGTCTGCGGCCATCTGGGAGACCTTGGTGGCCTGGGCCTTGGTGAGCTCCACGTTAGTGACGATGCAGCTGATGGTGGTGTTGGTGCGGTCGAGCGGCATTTGCATGGAGCCGGCGGCGGCAAATGCTGCGAGCTCCATGTCGACGATCTGGTCGCTATCGGCTGCGGCTCGCATGCCGGCGACCCACTCGCCGGTGAGGGGGTCAACGACGTTGCCACAGGCGTTGACCGAGACCACAGCACCCACCTTGATGGGACCGAGTGCCACGGCGGCGGCGCCAAGACCGGCCTTCATACAGGTGGCAGGACCCATGAGCTTGCCCACCGTGGCACCGGTGCCGGCGCCTACGTTGCCCTGCTCAAGGGTGGTGGGGGTGTTATCGAGCGCCTCGCGTACGGCGGCGATGCCGGCATCGATGTCGGGACGAACCGTGGGGTCGCCGTAGGCAAGGTCGAAGATGCAGCTGGAGCATACGATGGGCACCTGCGTGGGGCCGACGGGCAGGCCGATGCCGCGGCTCTCGAGCTCGCGGGCAACACCGCTTGCGGCCTCGAGGCCAAAGGCCGATCCGCCCGAGAGGCAGACGGCGTGAACCTTGTCGACGGTGTTCTCGGGGCGCAGCAGGTCGGTTTCGCGCGATGCCGGGGCACCGCCGCGAACGTCGACGCCGCCCGTCGCGCCTTCAGGCGCCACAATTACGGTGCAGCCGGTGCCGGCCTCCTCGTCCGTATAGTTGCCAAAGCAAAAGCCATCGACATCGCAAACGTCAATGGCCTCAAGCAGTGTGTCCATGTTCTTCTCCTATCGGTTTTCCGCCGGGCCTTTTGCCCGGTCGGGATCCGTACGGTACGCCAAAATTGTAGGCGCTGGGGAACACCCAGCGCCAGATGCAATTACGAGAGTTTTTGAATCGCGCGTGCGACGCGTGCAATGGGAAGACCCACCACGTTGTAGAAGTCGCCCGAAATATCGTGCACGAGCATGCGTCCGCCGACACCCTGAATGCCGTAGGCTCCGGCCTTGTCCATGGGCTCGCCCGAGGTGACGTAGCGCTCGATCTGCTCGTCAGTGAGCTCATAGAACGTCACGTCGGTCACATCGACAAAGGATAGGCTCTCGGCGGCATGCGGGGCCGCCGTGTCGCCTGCCTTAACGATGCAGACGCCGGTCGCGACCTGGTGCGTGCGGCCCGAAAGCTCACGGAGCATAGTGCGTGCTTCGTCCTCGTTTGCCGGCTTACCCAAGATCTTGCCGTCGAAGGTGACGATCGTGTCGGCGGCGACGGTCAGCTCGTTGGGCTCGGCGTGCTCGGCGGCAACAGCAGCGGCCTTAGCGCGTGCCAGGCGCTCGACAAGCGTAAGCGGCGCCTCGCCGTCAAACGGCGTTTCATCGATATCGGCAGGGATGATGCGGATGTCATAGCCAGCTTCGCGCATAAGCTCGATGCGGCGCGGTGATTGCGAAGCCAAAATCATAGCTGGATGCCCTCGGCAACCTTCTCGACAGCCTTGTCGCCGGCCAGCGTGCGAAGCAGCTCAAGCGCAAAGGGGAGTGACTGGGCCATGCCACTGGCGGTGATGATGTTGCCGTCCTGCGTAACCTTCTCACCGGTATAGGCTCCCTCGGGGAAGCTCTTCTCAAAGCCGGGGAAGCACGTGGCGTGGCGCTCCTCGAGCAGGTCGAGCTCGCCCAAGATAAACGGTGCGGCGCAGATGGCGGCAACGTGCTTGGTCGCGGCGAACTCGCAGACCACGTCGCAGACGCGCTGATCGGCGCGCAGATTGGTAGCGCCGGGCAGACCGCCGGGCAGCACGACGCAGTCGTACTCGTCAAAGTTGATCTCATCAAAGAGCGCATCGCAGGTCACGGGGATCTGCAGCGAGCTCACGACCTCGCGCGTGGGCATGATAGAGACGAGCGTGGCACGCACGCCGCCGCGACGCATGACATCGACCATGGTCAAGCATTCAATAGTTTCAAAGCCATCGGCGGCGAGAACGGCAACGCTGGGCATGAGGATTCCTTTCGTAAGGCGGCATACAATTAGCCGTCTTATACCCCGAACGCGCCCGCTTGCCACGCTCAATCGCCGAATGATTTTTCAGGGTAGTCTTTTTGGGACTAGTTGCGCTTGAGGTGGACGACGGTTTCGCAGTGGAAGGTTTGCGGGAACAGGTCGACCGGCGTGATCTTGACGGGGGAGAAGGTGCCTTCTTCGACAAAGCGTTTGAGATCGCGCGCCAAGGTGGCCGGGTCGCAGCTCACGTAGGCGACATCGCGGGCGCTCGTGCTGGCGATAAGGTCGATGGCCTCGGGCGCCAGGCCTGCGCGCGGCGGGTCGACCACCAGGACATCGGCATCCTGATCGGGGAACTCGCGCACGGCGTCGCCGCCGATGACGTCGACGTTATCGAGCTTGTTGATCTCCAAGTTGCGGCGCAGGTCGCGCACTGCCGGGCCATAGGCCTCGACGGCGGCGACAAAATCGCAGCGGCGGGCGAGCGGCAGGGTAAAGGTGCCGGCGCCGCAGTACAGGTCCACGGCCAGTTCGTCTTCCTGCGGGTCGAGCGCTTCCATGACGAGCTCGATTAAAATCTCGGCGCCCTTGGTGTTGACCTGGAAGAATGACGGGGCAGACAAGCGCATCTGGCCGTCGGCGATATTCTCGGTCCAGGAGCCCTCGCCGGCGAGCATCTCGACCTTGGAAACGCGGCGGGCTTTCTTCTCGCCCTTGCTCATCACGCGCACGATGCTCGTGGGATGAGCGGCGTCTGCCAGCACGCGGGAGACCTGCGAGCGCGGGAAAGAGCCCGTGGGCGTCCATAGCGCCACCTCGAGCGCCTTGGTGCGACGCGAGGCGCGAATACCCACGCGCTCAAGGCCAAGGTCATGGCTGCCGCTCAGATAATTGAGTGCGCCGACGACCGATTTGAGTGCCTTGGGGAAGCGTTTGTCGAACAACGGGCACGAATCAACGGTCACGATCTTGCTGGGGTCGACGCCGTGCATGCCAAGACGCACGCGGCCGTTGACAACGGTCGGCTCGAGCTCGATTTTATTGCGGTAGCCCCAGTCGTCCTTGGTACGACGGATAGGCTGCACCAGCTCATCGACCTGATCGGGGCTGAACTTGCCGATGCGCTCGAGCGCGGAGCGCAGGTTTTGCTCCTTGGCGGCAAGCTGCGCGGTGCGCGAGAGATTGCCCCACGAGCAGCCACCGCAAATACCCACGAAGGGGCAGGGAGGCTGGATGCGATCGGGGCTCGGCTCCAGAATCTCGGTGGTGCGGGCGCGCATAAACGACTTGCCGTCCTGCACGATCTCGGCCTCGACGGTGTCGCCTGCCACGGCGCCCTGGACAAAGACGGCCTTGCCGTTGTCGGCGTGCGCCAGCCCGTCGGCGCCGTACGTCATCGATTCTATGGTGAGCTTCATATTCCTGCCTGTCATTCGCGGTGTTGTTCGCAACCATGGTAGCAGGGAAAAGCGCCCCGCATCCGAGGCTTTCCTCAAATGCGGGGCGCTTCTACAAACGTCTATTTGGTCTTGCCGGTAATGAGCGTCTTAAGGCCTAGACCGATCAGGCCCAGACCCATGCGCACGCGACCGGGACGATGGCGCTCAATGGCCTTGGTCTTGCCAACGGGCTTCTCACGACGGGCACTCGTCTCGGGCGCGGGCTTAGCGGCCTGCGGCTCGGGCTGAGGCACAGGCTCGGGCTCAATGACGGTCGCCTGGACCTTCTGGACCTCGGGCGCTGCTGGCTGCGGCTCGGGGGCAGGAGCGGGTTCGGGCTCCGGCGCAGCTTCCACCGTAGTCTGCGGCTCAGCAACGGGCTCGGGCTCTGCCGCGGGGGAAGCGACGGCAGCTTCCGGCTCGGTAGCAGGCTCGACAGTTGCTTCGCGCTCAAGCTCGGTCTGAATAGCCTCCTCGGCCACACGTTCCTTCTCCTGCGCACGCTGCTGCGCGGCGGCCTCGGCATTACGATACGCGCGCTCCAGCAGGGCTTCCTGTGAGTTGAAGGGCTTCTCGCCCTCTGCACGCTCCACGGGAACCCAGGTGCCGTCGCTCGTGAGGCTGCGGGCCTTTACGTTGTCGCGCAGCTGCATGCCCATGTACTCGTGCACCAGGGCGCGGCAGGTGGGGTCGAGCACGGGGAAGGCGATCTCCACGCGGTGCTCGGTGTTGCGCGTCATCATGTCTGCCGAGCTCAGATAGATCATGTCCGAGTCCACGCCAAAGGCGTACACGCGGGCGTGCTCCAAAAAGCGTCCGACGATGGAGCGGACGTGCACGTTCTCGGTCTTGCCCGGAACTCCGGGCTTGAGGCACGAGATGCCGCGGATGATCATGTCCACGCGGACTCCTGCGCACGATGCCTCGGCGATCTTGTCGATAACCTCGCGGTCGGTGAGCGAGTTGAGCTTAAAGAACACACGGGCGGGCTCGCCGGCAAGGGCGCGCTGAATCTCGCGGTCCAGACCGCGCATGATGAGCGGCTTAAGGCCGACGGGCGCCACGCCCAGGAAGCGGTAATCGCCGCGCAGGTTGCCCAGTGACAGGTTGCGGAAGAACAGGTTGGCGTCCTCACCGATGCCGGGATGGGCGGTCATGAGCATAAAGTCGCTGTAGAGCTTGGCGGTCTTCTCGTTAAAGTTGCCGGTGCCAAGAAGTGTGAGGCGCGTGAGCGCCATGCCCTCGCGATAGGTGAGCTGGCAGATCTTGGAGTGGCACTTAAAGCCCTCGGAGCCGTAGATGACGGTGCAGCCGGCCTCTTCCAGGCGCTCGGCCCACTCGATGTTGTTCTGCTCGTCGAAGCGGGCGCGGAGCTCCATAAGCACCGTGACCTCTTTGCCGTTCTCGGCGGCGTCGATCAGCGACTCGCACAGGCGGCTCTGCTTAGCCACGCGGTAGAGCGTGATGCGCAGCGAGATGCACTCGGGGTCGTAGGCCGCCTCGTGAACCAGGTCCAAGAACGGATTCATGGCCTCATAGGGGTAAAAGAGCAGCTTGTCGTGTCGCAGCACCTGTTCGCGGATGGAGCGGTTCATGTCGATGGTGGGGTTGGGCTGCGGCTTAAACGGCGTAAAGAGCAGTTCGTTGCGCAGGTGCTCGGGAATCTTGCCCTCAATGCCAAAGACATAGCCCAGGTTGAGTGGAATATCGCAGGTAAAGACCGAGCGGCGCGAAAGCTCGAGTGCCTTGCGGATGGTCTTGAGCGTCTGCTTCTCGAGCGAACCCGAGACGGCGAGCACTACCGGCTGCAGACGCAGGCGCTTCTTTAGGATGCGCTTCATGTGCTGGCGGTAGTCCTCTTCCTCCTCGACGCCCTCGCCGTCCGGATCGATGTCGGCGTTGCGGGTGACGCGGATGAGCGCGCGGTCGAGCGGCTTATAGGAGCCAAAGCAACTGTCCAGGCAGGCGAGGATGACGTCTTCGAGCAAGATGTAGGAGTAGGTGCCGGTGGGCGAGGGGATCTCGACCACGCGGTTCATCGAGGCGGGAATCTCGATGAGGCCCAGCAGGCTTTCCTCGTCGGTGACGCCGTCTAGGCCGCAGGCCAGGTAGAGAGCGCCGTTACGCAGGTTGGGGAAGGGGTGACGCGGGTCAATCACCAGCGGCGAGATGACCGGCGACACGTAGGCCTGGAAGTAGCGGGTGACAAAGGTGCGCTCCTCGGGCGTAAGCGAATCGACGCGCGCGCGGTGGACGCCCAGGGTGTCGAGCTTGCCCTCGATGCTCTTGAAAATGGACTCCCAGCGGTCGAGGAGCCCGGGCAGCTCCGCCACGACGGCTTCGACCTGCTCAGAGGCGGTCATATTACTCTTGTTGTCGACGGGTTGCTTTTTGAGTTCGGCCAGGTCGGATAGGCCGCCTACGCGGACCATAAGGAACTCGTCGAGGTTGGACTCGAAGATCGAGACGAACTTTAGGCGCTCGAACAGCGGAACGGTCTCGTCGAAGGCCTCGTCGAGCACGCGGTTGTCAAAGCGTAGCCAGCTGAGCTCTCGATTCTGTGTGTACGAGAAGTCGCGCGGCGGTTTGCGCAGCTTTGCGGCGGCTTGCTTCTTTTCGATTTTGCTCGGCATATGCATCTGTCCGTTCAGTCCCCACAGGGGACGGTAGCCTAACACTAATCACTATTGTCTCAATTTAGTCGACTTGTGGCACGGACGTATCGCGTGAACGGTATCTTTACCTACTTCTTACGCTGTCAAGGCGTACAACTAACCGCCCGTCTCGGTTTGCTAGCAATCTGTATCCTCACTCAACTGGTGAGAATATATGAATAAGAATGATTGCAAGCTGAATATAATCGAATCCAAATCGAATCGTGGACAAACGTCATATATATGCAGAAAATCGTTTTAGCTATGCAATTCCTAAACATGAAAATATTTGTGTGATCTAGCTTAATTCCTCAGAAAAAAGAACGTTTACCTTTGAAAACCTGCTTTAGAGAACCGAAGTGCATCATGGGAGAACCATATGCGATATACCGTTCATCGCACTTTGTTGACCGTTCGGGGGCGAGGTGGAATTGCGGGTGGTTTTTGGATATAACTAGAACTGTCAGCAAGCAGCGTCCCATACGGAGGGGCGCTGATACATTCGGCCAGTAAGGCCCGAAAGAAAGGTAGGAGGCCATGACGAAAGGTCTGCACGTGCCTTCCGAGATCGGCAAGCTCAGGAAGGTCTGCCTGCACCGTCCCGGCGACGAGCTCCTCAACCTGCCGCCCGACGAGCTCGAGCGACTCCTGTTC
>DBEWTI010000087.1:0-6552 GCA_048205975.1 Collinsella sp. | reverse complement strand
CCGCCGCGTGGCCATGGCCACCGCCGCCGCGGCCGCCGCTGCCCAGCGCCGCGTGGCCATGGCCACCGCGGATCAGGTCGATACCCGCGCGGAGATGATCGCTCAGCTCGACGAGCAAATTGCCGCACTTGACCTCAAGATTCGCCAGCTGCAGGGCGGCAACAGCGCTGCGATGCTGTCCGGCCCCCTGCTCAAGGCCGCGGGGCTGGGCATCGAGCGCCGCAAGCTCGCTGACGAGCGGGCGAGGCTCGCGGGCGAGGACCCCGCGCCTCGCAAGCCCGAGCCGCCGCAGGCCGAACAGAAACGCCCCCGCGGCCACAAGCACTAGCCGCCGCGGTAGCTTCAGCTACATCGGCGCCGGCTATGGCCATGACCGTTCGCGGCGGCAATCCCGCCGCCCGCGGTCGCCGCGGAGGTTGGCGAAAAAATATTTTTGAGGGGTCGCACGTGTAAATATACGCGTGCATGTGCGCCTGCGCGATGGCACGTCTGACCTGCGATAACTAGACTTTTTCGGACTTTTTCGGAGCCGTACGCTTAGGCTGCGCCACGGACGGTGGCGCAGGGTTCAAGGCAAGGAGGTTGTCATGGTCAGGGTTCGTCTTGAGGGCCTGCCCGACGAGGTTCAGCGCATCGCCGACGCGATGCAGGCGGCGGGGTGCGTTCTGGAGCGCTCCCGCGAGTACCCGAACCGCGGCGAGAGCAGGTACGTGCGCGTATACCTCGACTGCGATCTGCTCAAGGAGGTGAGCCGCCATGATTGAGATTGACGGCGTCGAGCTGCGCACCGCGGCACAGTGGGAGAAGAAGCACCGCCATGTCAAGAAAGGCCAGCTCGGAAAGGGTGTGGAGCGCACTTGGCGCTCCCCGGACGGAAACACGACCGCGATGTTCTACAACATCGAGCAGACGCGCCCCTGGGCGAAAAAGGACGTCGAGGCGGTCAACCGCCGCCGCCGCGCCGACGCCAAGGCGAAGCGCGAGGCCGATGAGTGCGGGCGCATCGAGGGCGCCGCCCGCGCGGAACAGCATCGCAAAGACCTTCTCGATTGTTGGGGGGCTCATATCGACGAGGAAACCTTGCAGGAGGGCCGCCGCGACCACACCGCCTACCAGTGGTGCGATCTCGGCTTCGTTCCGATTGCCGAAGCTCGGTGGCGGCTTACCCGATACGGAGGCAATTCCGCATGGTATTACTGCTCTCCCTGGGATGTGCGCTATGACCCAGACCGCGCCAAGGAGCTGCTGGAGACGGGGCCGCGCGAGTACGACAGGCTGCCCGACGGTCGTCCGTACGATGGGCGTCCGTGGTGGCAAGCGTAAAAACGGGGAGGGTCAAAAACCCTCCCCGTTTCGTTAGCGGTGTCGACCAGCCTACCTGCGAGTCCTGTAGACCTTGCTTCGGTGGTCAACATCGACAACAAGGATGACGAGAACATCGTCCTCGATATCGGCGACTATCCGATAGTCACCGACCCTGTAGCGCCAGAGACCTGACTTGTTCTCGGTCAATCCCTTTCCCATGCTTCTCGGGTCTTCGAGCTGTGAAATCTCATGAAGTTTCGCCACGATCCTCCTGGCGATCTGCTTGTCCAGCTTCTTCATCGAACGCTGGACGTCCTTGTCGATCTCAATCCGCCAAGCCAAGGCTTTCCTCCAGCTCGTCGAGCGTCACGGTCTCAAGCCTGCCGGCCCGGTAATCTTCGACCTTCTTCAATAGGCCGTATTCGTACTCAAGCCTGTCAATCTCGGCAGCGAGCGCTTCTGTCATGTAGAAAGTCTTCGTGCGTCCCGTTGATTTCGCCAAACGGTCGTACCTGATTGCCAAGTCCTCGGGCATCCTCAATGCCGCGGTAGCAGTTGCCACGGTGCACCTCCCAATCATCTGTATAACACGTTATACATTCTAGCACACCATTCGCCGTATAGGTGTAAAACACGTTATACAGATGGCCGCAGGGGTGTAAAATAACTGTATTGATAATATACGTCCTGTAAAGGCATAGCCTTAGCCCTCGGGGGCGGCCCATGATTTCGGGTTCTACGGGTCCGATTTTTTTTCGCCGCAGGGGTGTACAATAAATATATTGATAATATACGTCCTGTAAAGGCATAGCCTTAGCCCTCGGGGGCGGCTGGTATGGAGGGTGGTGTTCAGTGGCAGATCGCAAGCAGAGACCCGGGCACGATGATGCCTGGTGGGCAGCCCAGCGCCATGCCTACATCGAGAAGAACGACATCCTTCTGTCCGACTATCCGTCCTGGGAATGGGTCAGCCCGTACGACTTTTGGCGGACCATCTTCCCCGAGGGTTTCCTGCAGCCCCGCGGCGAGGAGGTCCCGTGGCACGAGAGGGGCGGCGGCCATCCCAACGGCATCGCCATCCAGATCACCAACGTGACCAAGACGGTCAAGACCAAGACGGGCCGCAAGCGCGACGTTCCCGTGGTCGAGCGGTTCACGCTGACCGATGACCTCGACGGCGTGATGGAGCGCGTCATCGACTCGAACAGGAAGAACGAGTCCGTCTTCTGCGCTCCCGTGTCGTATTTCGGTAAGAGCCGCGTTGCTGCGAACGCGCGGTTCCTGCACGCGTTCGCGATCGACCTCGACGGCGTCGGCGTGCAGGAACTGAAGAATATGCTGAAGCAGTTCCGCAACGGCCGTGACCCGGCGTTTGCGGCAGATAAGTGGGTGTCTCTCCCCCAGCCGACCTTCCTCGTGAACTCGGGTACGGGTTTTCACCTCTACTACGTGCTTGACCAGCCGATCCCGCTGGTGCCGCGTGTCGTGCCATTTCTGCAGGAGTTCAAGGCGATGCTCACGGACTACATCTGGCGCGACACCGTCTCGACGCTCGAGGAAGTCCAACACCAGGGCATCTACCAGCCCTTCAGGATGCCCGGCACGCCGACGAAGCTGAATGGCAAGACCGAGAGGTCGAAAATCAAGGACAAGTACGAGGCCGTGGCGTTCGTGCACAACGGCGAGGACGGGAAACCTTGGCTCTGCAGCATGGATTACCTGCTCGGATACGCCGGCGTCCGCGGCGGCAAGGACCGCGCCGAATTTATAGAGCTCATGCGCACCGCCGGGCGTACGCCCATCGAGCGCGCCAAGAAGCTCTGGCCGGAGTGGTACCAGGCGCGCATCGTCGAGGGCAAGGCCCCCGGCCGCTGGACCTGCAAGCGCGACCTGTACGACTGGTGGCGTGGGGAGGTCGAGACGAAGGCCACCGACCACCACCGCTACTGGTGCCTCAACGTTCTGGCCGCCTACGCCAAGAAATGCGGCATCCCGTACGAGGAGCTCGAGGCCGACGCGCTCGCGCTCGTGCCGACACTCGAGGGCCTGACGGAGCGCGAGGACAACCACTTCACCGAGGATGACGCACTCTCCGCGATCGAGGTGTACTACGACCCCATCATCCACAAGCTCACCCGCGACCGAATTGAGCGCCGCACGGCCATCGAGTTGCCGAAAAACAAGAGAAACGGGCGATCTCAGGCAAAGCACCTTGAGGGCGCACGGGCTATTCGCGATATTAACAACGACAATTGGCGTGAAGGAAACGGGCGAAAACCGAAGGCCGAGCTCGTCCGCGAGTACGCCGCGGCACATCCCGACGCCAGCCATAGCGCCATCGCCCGCGAGCTCGGTATCTCGCGCACGACCGTCATCAAATGGCTGCACGATGCGCCGGAGGAAGCTGCCGAGACGGAAAGGCCGAATGGTTCGTGCGACTCAGCGATGGTTGAATTCAGGGACGCCATCCGCACCTGTTTCGAGTTCGCTGCCGTCGACGGAACCTTGGTGCTCCCCATAGAAAGAGCTCCATCGGAACGGGAAAAACGGGAACGGGAAACGGTAAAATCATCGGGAACAGCCGTGAAACTTCCCGATGATTCCCGGGAAACATTCCCGATTGACGATAGGTTGACCAATGGGCATAACGAAGCGTGAAATAGCATCTGAGCTGGGTGTTTCAAAGCGCACAGTCGCGAACTACATCGAGAAGCTGGGACTGGGAAACCATGTTTCACGAAACGGGAACACCGATTTTCTCGATGACTTCGCCGCCGCAGCCATCGCCGACGCCCTGAAGAACCCCGGCAAACCGTCCCGCCAGCCAGTCGACGCGCCCGCTGCACCCGCCCCGGACTCCCTGGTCGACTCCCTGGCCGCCCAACTGGAAATCGAACGGTCCCGCAACGCCGAGCTGATGGAGGCGCTTACGGCCGAGCGCGACCGCGCCGCCCGCGCCGAGGCCGAGGCCAAGGCGCAACTCGCCGAGGCGAACGCCAGGGTCGCGGAGCTCGCCGGAAAGCTCGCATCGCTCGCCGAGCGTCAGCAGGCGATCGCGGCCACGCCGTGGTGGCGCCGCGGCCGCATGGCCATGAAGCTGCTCGGCCCAGGGGGAGAATGACGAGAACCCCGCGGACCCTCAGATGGTCCGCGGGGTTCTCGTCGGTTTTGCTGTGCCGCCGGGATCAGAACGGGTACACGAGTTTGCCGTCGAGCTCGACCTCGACCACGTCGCAGTGCTGGGCAGCGCGAGTCCAAAACTCGTCCAGGCTGCCGCCGGGGCCGAGTGCCGCCGCGGGCGGCAGGCGCAACACCTCGCGGCTGAAGCCTCTTTCGGTGCGGGGTTCGGTCCCGTCATCACCGCCGCCCCTGTCGAACTCGAGGCGGCTCCAGAGCACCGCCGCCGAGCCGTCGGCGGTGAGCTCGAGGACGTCCTTGCTCAGCGCCGCCGATCCGTCGGCGCGGGTGTAGTAGCTCTCGACCTTGTTTTTAAAAGTGATGGTGACGTTCATTTCCGATCCCCCAGCAGCATGCCGACGGCCTCGGCGATCTGGCCGCCGCGGGTGAACGGCGTGCCGTCCGTGTACCGCAGCTGCTCGGTCAGCGCGACGGACAGGGCGCGGCGGCTGTCCTCGGTGTCGAAGGTCATGCCAGCGGTCTGCTCGAGGATCGCGCCGACCTCGACCAAGCGGTGCGTGCGGGCCTTCCGCTCGGCCGCGGCCTTCTTCTTCTCGAGGTCCCTCAGCTCCTTCTTCAGCGCGGCGGCGCGAGCTGCCTGCTTGTCGGCCGCGGCCCTCTTACGTGCAATCTGCTCGTCGATGGATGCCGTCATAAATGACCGCCCTTCCTTGCTCGTTAGCGTTTTGTCTTTGCAGCAAAATATACCCATACTCACGGTAAAATTTCGCGAGCTGGGTATATCACTACCAGAGGTAGTGCGCACTTGGCAGTACTTTTGCCGCGATGCGTCAAAAGTCCTGCACTGCGTGCGGTCTTGGCAGACGGCCCTACGCCCGACCCCGAAGCCGTTCGCCTGAGACGGCTCACGTCTACGGGGTCGGGCTGCGCGGTCGCTGCGCTCCCTTGCGCTCCGCGCCGCGGGCACCGTTCGCCGACCGCGGCTCACGGCACTCCGCGCCGCTGCGCGGGGCGCATCTGCGCCCCTTGCCTGAAAGGAACTCGCATGGCCATCTTCCATCTGAACTACCGCGGCTGCTCGCCCGCCACCGGGGCGGGCGCGGTCAGGAAGGCCGCGTACCAGTCGGGCCAGGCGCTTGTGGAAGAGCGGACGGGGCAGCTCTGCGACTATGCCAGGAAGGAACGCGTCGTCGAGGAGGGTCTGTCTCTGCCCGGTGGCGTGCCGCCCATCGGGCGCGGCGAGCTCTGGAACGTGGCCGAGCGGGCATGGGCCGAGGGCGGCGGCGGCAACGAGCTCGTCGCGCTGCGCTATGAGTTTGCGTTGCCGATCGAGCTCGATGCCGACGGCCGCCGCGCCTGCGTGCGCGACTTCTGCGGGATGTTCCCCGCGAAGGCGTGCGACTGGTCGATACATGATGACGGCAGCGGCGGGAACCCCCACGCTCACGTCCTCGTCTCCGCGCTCGACCTTGGCGCTCAGGGCTTCATCCAGAGGACCAAGGCCGAGAAGGGGCAGTGCTGGTATCTGTGCCAGGATGCACATGGGCAGCAGGCACCCATCCGCGCAACCGATTGGAAGGCAGCCAAGGCAGATGGCTGGGAGAAGATATATAACTTCAAGGATGGCCGCCGCCTGACCATGAAGCAGGCGAAGGCCGAGGGCCTGGGTACGAAGGACCGCACGAGTAAGAGGCCGGTGCAGATGCACCGTATCTCGGGTCAGGCCGCGCGCGACGTCGGTAGCGCTGAACTCATGGCCGTCCGCGCGGCTTGGGCAGAGATCGCCAACAGGCACCTCGCGGCACACGCCGCCGCAACGGGAACCACGGCACAGGTTATCGACCATCGCAGCAATAAAGATAGAGGGCTGGATGAGCAGCCGACCGTGCATGAGGGCGGCACCGGGCTAATCGGGCACGCCGATCGCGTCAAGCTGAATAAAGAGATACGCGACCGCAACGCCCGCCTGCGGGTCCTTCGCGCAGAGCTGCAGCAGGAGGGCGCCGCCCTCGAGCAGCTGCAACGGGAAGTCGCGGAGCTCGAGCGTCAGCGCGGCCGCATCGAGAAGGCTAAGCGCGGTCGCGCCCAGGGCAGGCACAGGGGCGCGCT
>DBEWTI010000086.1:0-5182 GCA_048205975.1 Collinsella sp. | reverse complement strand
CTCCAATACCAAACACACATACCTCCAAGGCTCGATGTGAGTCGAGCCCGCACCGCGCCATTCGGCCGGAACTCGTCTATTCATTCGGTCAAGTATAGCGCCCGGACGCCAAAACGTCCGAGCGCATCACAAACATATGCCAAACGGCACGCCCTTTTGGGGGCAAAGATTATGCAGCGGTGATCGAAATCTCCTGATCGACACCCAACAGCTGGACCACGCGCATCACCGGGGGCTGCACATTGGTGCAGCTAAAG
The DNA here is from genome assembly GCA_048205975.1 of Collinsella sp. GTDB lineage: Bacteria > Actinomycetota > Coriobacteriia > Coriobacteriales > Coriobacteriaceae > Collinsella. Next base: position 4,925 of record DBEWTI010000086.1, on the reverse strand, counting down.
CGCTTGCCGTGGTCGACCGCGTGGTGCGCGGCGCCCACAAGCACGCCAATGCCCGTCGAATCGATGTAGCTCACCTGGGCAAAATCGAGCTCAACGGCCTCAGTGGGCTGCTCGAGCGCCAGGTCGATGGCATTGCGCAGGCTATCGGCGTTAGAGATATCGATCTCGCCGGTTACCTTAATGGTGTAGAGCTCTGGCGTGGGGTTGGTGGAAATATCCAAATCCATGTATACGCTCCTTTACGTTTCGAAAGTGCGGATAGTACGGGAAGCCGCGCGTTAGGCGCGCTCGGCACGAGCAAGCTCGGCAGCGACAAGCTTAACGGCCAGCACCAGAACATCGAGCGCGGCCTCCAGGTCCTCGACCGTGGGATAGCTCGGCGCGATGCGGATGTTGGTGTCGCGCGGGTCCTTGCCATAGGGCCAGGTAGCACCGGCCGGCGTGAGCTTGACACCCAGGTCGGCGCAAAGCGCGGCGACCTTCTGGGCCGAGCCCTCGGGACCATCGAAGCTTACAAAGTAGCCGCCGCGGGGGTGTGTCCAGGTGGCACAGCCCGTGTCGCCCAGGCCCTCGGTGAGCTTGCGCTCGACGGCCTCAAAACGCGGGCGCAGGAACTCGGCGTGCTTTTTCATGTGCTCCTTGACCGCCTCGATGGTGGGAAGGAAGCGCACGTGGCGCAGCTGGTTGAGCTTGTCGGCACTGATCAGGCCGGCCTTCAGACGCTTGGAGAACTCGGCGATCACAGCGGGGCTCGCGCCGATAAAGCCGATGCCAGCGCCCGGGAAGGTGATCTTGGACGTCGAGGCAAAGGCCACCACGCGGTCCTCGGTGCCCGCCGCGCGGGCGAGGTCGAAGATGTTGGCGAGCTCATCGGTCTCGTCGTACAGGTCGTGCACGCAGTAGGCGTTGTCCCAGAAGATGCGGAAATCGGGCGCTGCCGTGGGCATCTCGACCAGGCGGCGCACGGTGTCCTCGCTAAAGGTAATGCCCGTGGGGTTGGAGTACTTGGGCACGCACCAGATGCCCTTGATGGAATCGTCAGCGGCGACGAGGCGCTCAATCTCGTCCATGTCGGGGCCGTTGTCGGTCATCGCGACGGGGACATTCTCGATGCCCAAGTCGGCGGTGATGCCAAAGTGGCGGTCGTAGCCGGGAACGGGGCACAGGAACTTGACCTTCTTGCCGTCGTGGGCGGCCTCGTAGGCGTCCCAGGGCTCGCTGCCGCACGAACCGCAGCGCCAGAACATGCCGGCGATGTCGTGCTCGATCAAAAGGCTCGACGAACCCAGCACGAGCGTCTGCTCGGCGGGGCAGCCCAAAAACTCCCCTGCCAGCTTGCGTGCCGAGGGAATGCCCTCAAAGCAACCGTAGTTGGAGCAGTCGACGTTGCCGTCGTGCAGATCGGCATTGGCATTGAGGATATCGAGCATGGGGCGCGAGATGTCCACCTGGGCGGGCGACGGCTTGCCGCGGGCCATGTCGAGCGCCAGGCCCTTGGCCTTGACCTCGGCGACCTCGGCCTTGAGCGCCTCGATGGCGGCATCGAGTTCGGTGGTTTCCATCTTCTGGTAGATCGTCTGCATGGGTGCGACCTTTCGCGAAGCGGTACGTTGCAGTTCGTCTAAGTATAGACCGCCACCGCCGCAACGTTATGAAGCCGTGATAGATTAAGTCCATCGCAATGAATTACGGCATCACCGCGCGCTCCATATGGCGGCGCCATTCGCCCAAGGAGGCACTATGGAATACGGTTCGTTTCACGCCGAGGAGTTCGGCGACCTGCAGCGCCTAGTCGACGGGCTGTTTTACGACCGCCACGCCATCGACCGCTTGGACCTGATTGTGCAGGCCGAGATCTTGGACCTGGCACCCGACCTCATGGAGATCGTCAACCTTTTGCCGCCCGGTTACTACGATCGTCAGTCACTTTGCGACCAGCTCAACTCGGCACTAGCCGCCCACGGCTGGGGCGCCGTCTACGGAACGGTGGAATAAGCCTAGTCATTGGGGTCAGTGTGCAAAAAAGGCAAATATGAGTACTGTTACCTTTTTAGTAGCAGCGATTTTTGGCAAAAACAGCCCGCTTTGGCCTTGTTCGCCCTCATTATGAGGACCTCGTCGTCAGTTCCTAATCTACCGGTCACTCGTTAACGTACAAGAAGCACGTTATTGTCCATTATTTTTCGCGCATAAAATGAAACGCCGTTTGTGACAGTACTCACAAACGGCGTTTTTTGCACACGAGGGCATCCGGGGCATGTCCGGCCCCTGTTTTTGCGCTCTTACTCGTCCTTGGGCGCGGGGTGTTTGCAGACCACGCTCATGTAGATCATGCCGAGCACGGCGGCGGTGACCGAACCGGCAAGGATGGCGGCCTTGGCAGCCAGAACCTCGAACTGAGCCGTCGGGAAGGCAAGACCACTGATGAGAATCGACATGGTAAAGCCGATACCGCCCAGAATGCCCACACCGGCGATCATGTGCCAGTTGACGTTGTGCGGCAGCTCGGAAATCTTAAGCTTGACCAGCGCGAACGTCATGCCAAAGATGCCAATCGGCTTACCCAGCAGCATGCCAAAGTACACGCCGAGTGTCACCGGGTCGGTCAGCAGCGTACTCATGTCCACACCCACCAGGCGAACCTGCGCGTTGACAAAGGCAAAGATCGGCAGGATCACAAAGTTGACCGGCGTGGAGATCAGGCGCTCCATGCGAATGAGCGGCGGGGTCACACGGTGCATGACGCGCTCGACCTTGGTGGTCGAGACGGTAAAGTCGTGCTGGCCCAGGATGTGCGCCTCGTCGTCGTAGCGGTCGTCGAGCAGTGGCAGGCACTCGCCCAGCCAGTCGGTCAGGCTGTCGAGCTTAACGCCGCACTTGGCCGGGATGGTAAAGGCCAGGATGACGCCGGCGAGCGTGGCATGCACGCCGCTCTTGAACATGCAGAACCACAGCACAAGGCCCAGCACCGAATACGGGGCAAGACGGTAGTGCTGCGTCTTGTTGAGCCACACAAGCGCGCAGGTCACAACCGCTGCGGCGCCCAGCCAAAACGGATTGGGGCTCTGACCGTAGAAGATCGCGATGGCGGCGATGGAGATCAGGTCGTCGGCGATGGCGAGCGTCGAGAAGAACACGCGCACGCCGTTGGGCACGCGGTTACCCAAAAGCGACAGCACGCCCAGCGCAAAGGCGATATCGGTTGCCATGGGGATGGCCCAACCGTTGCGAGCGCCGGCATGGTTAAAGATGAGGTAGATGCACGCGGGAACGACGACGCCGCCCACGGCTGCCAGCATGGGGAGCATGGCTTGGCGCGGGTTCTTGAGCTCGCCGACCGTCATCTCGTACTTAAGCTCGATGCCCACCAGCAAAAAGAAGATCGCCATGAGGAAGTCGTTGACGAAAAGCTCGACGGTGAGGCCGGCCGTAAAATGTCCCAGGCCCACATACAGCGGGGTCTCCAAAAAGTGATGGATGGCCTCGTAGGCATCGGTGTTGGCGCAGATAACGGCGGCGATAGCGGCGAGGACCATAACGGCGGCCGAAATCGTGCCGTTCTCGGCGATGCGCTCCCAAATGTCGTGACGTTCAAAGCGCTTGCGCTCACGAACGTTGAACAGCTGCTCAGTTGCTGCCATGGGCGGCTCCTTTCACGGGAAAGTTCCTGTCTTAAAAAAGCACGGCCCGCCCAAGTGGCGGCGCCGCGCTCTAACGTATTACGCTTGCATCTAGCCTACCCTGCACGACAAGCACGCAGGCGTGGCCGAAAAGCGGAACCACAGGTTGAACACTATTTGCTCAACGGCACGGGCACACCTGTCCGAGAGACGACGCGACGCCGTGCATAAAAAACGACCGGAGCGCGGGGCGTCCGCGATCCGGTCGTGGCGTTTGGTCAACTAAACCTAGCAGGCGGCCATGATGGGGGCAGCGACCTGCTTCTTACGGGAGAGGACGCCCGGCATCCAGACGCCGTCGTGCTCGTCGGCAATGCCCAGGCCCTTCTGAGCAGCCTCGGTCTCGCCCTCGAGCAGGACCTGCGAGCCCTCCTCCATGATGTCGGTGATGCACAGGACGATGCCGTCGGCACCCTTCTCGGCGGCGTAGGCGCGCATGGCCTCGCGGATCTCGTCGATCATACCGAGCGCACGGCTCTTGTCGACGGTCTCGTACTGGCCGATGAGCAGCTTCTTGCCGGCGGGCTCGAACATCTTGATGTCGTTGCCGACCATCTCGGCTGCGGTGAAGGAGCCGGACGGACGGGTGAGGAAGACCTCCATGCCAAACTTGACCGGGTCGACGCCCACCTGCTCGCCGAGCTTGGCGGCGACGGCGCGGTCGACATCGGTGGTGGTGGGGCTCTTGAGCATGAGCGTGTCGGTCATCATGGCCGAGAGCAGTAGCTTGGCCTGAACGTCGGAAAGTTCAACGCCGAGCACGCCGGCGAGCTTGGTGACGATGGTGCAGCTGGAGCCCCAGGGCAGGCAGATGTAGTGCAGCGGACCGGCGGTCTCGAAGTCGCCGATGCGGTGATGATCGACAACGCCAAAGACCGTGGCGTCCTTAAGACCGGCAACAGACTGGGCAGACTCGTTGTGGTCGGTGAGGACGACGAGCTGACCGGCCTCGACGGACTCAATCACGCGGGGCTCGGCGATGCCGGCGTCGGCAAGCAGCTTGGCGGACTCTGCCGGAAGCTGACCAAGGGCGCAGGCCTCGTAGGTGTTGCCGGCATACTCAACCTGGTTGAGCAGCTGGGACAGGACGACGGCGCTCATGATGGCGTCGTTATCGGGGTTCTGGTGACCAAAGACAAGAACGTTTGCCATGGATATCCTCCACTTGATATGTGTACTTGGACGTAGCTATGGTAGCACGCCGATGCCGAGCCTTCGCAGACGGAAGGGCCACGGCATATTTTG
>DBEWTI010000074.1:0-5342 GCA_048205975.1 Collinsella sp. | reverse complement strand
GAAACCCCACGGTTCGACTCATACCTTTCGCCCCGGCCGGTTCCGGGCGGGGGTGGGGGCGCTTCTAGGTTCCGGCGTTTTACCAAACGCCGGAACCACTCGACGCTGCAAGCCCGCCAGAGCGGCAATCTGACGTTCAATCGTCGGGCATGGCCAGAAGGCCTATGCCCTTCTCTTTCACGTCACCTTGCTCGCTCTGGCGGGCTTTCGCTGTCCGTCCTCTACCTATGGCGTTGCCGTTGTTGGTGCAATGGGGCGTGGGGGTAGCTAATTTGGGACGGGGCTTTTTTAGCTACACCGGCTGTCAATTGGCTAAGTCGTTGTCCTATCGGCCGGGGCAGCTAAAAAAGCCCCGTCCCAAATTAGCTATCCCGGTCTCCGACAGTGGGGTGGGTCTGCTCCGTTATAATCGCGTAGGAACTTTATTTACGAAACGGGACGGGAGCCATATATGCGCCAGGGTTTCGACAACGCGAAGTATATCGAGCTGCAGGCCGCTCATATTAAGGAGCGCATCTCGCAGTTTGGTGGCAAACTGTATTTGGAGTTTGGCGGCAAACTGTTTGACGACTATCACGCGAGCCGCGTGCTGCCGGGTTTTGAGCCGGACAGCAAGTTTCGCATGCTCAAGAGCATCGCCGACGACGTTGAGGTCATTATCGCGATCAACGCGAACCACATCGAGAAGAACAAGGCCCGTGGCGACCTTGGCATTACCTATGACGAAGATGTGCTGCGCCTGGTTGACCTGTTCCGCGGTAACGGCTTTGCCGTCGCGGCCGTGGTCATCACCCAGTATGCCGGCCAGCCCGCTGCCGACGTTTTCCGTAATCGCCTGAACGCGCTCGGTATTCCCGCCAAGCTGCACTATCCCATCGAGGGCTATCCGCACGACGTCGATCTGATCGTGTCCGATGACGGCTATGGCAAGAACGAGTTTGTCGAGACCACCCGTCCGCTCGTCGTGGTCACCGCCCCCGGCCCCGGCTCGGGCAAGCTTGCCACCTGCCTGTCGCAGCTCTATCACGAGCACAAGCACGGCACTGCCGCCGGCTACGCCAAGTTCGAGACCTTCCCGGTCTGGAACCTGCCCCTCACGCATCCGGTCAACATCGCCTACGAGGCTGCCACGGCCGACCTCGACGACGCCAATATCATCGACTCGTTCCATCTTGAGGCTTACAACAAGACCACGGTCAACTACAACCGCGACGTCGAGGCCTTCCCGGTGGTCCGTGCCCTGATGGAGAAGATCTTGGGCGAGAGCCCTTATCAGAGCCCCACGGATATGGGCGTCAACATGGTCGGCTTTGCCATCACCGATGATGATGCCTGCCGCGACGCCTCCAAGATGGAGATCGTCCGTCGTTACTTTGCCGCGGTCGAGGCCGTGCGTCGTACCGGTGTGGGCGACGAACAGGTCGATCGCCTCAAGCTCATTATGAAGAAGGCCGGTATCGACAAAAATTACTCGCCGGCGCGCTCGGCTGCCCTTACCAGGGAGCAGCTGACGGGCGGTCCCGTGGGCGCTATGGTCATGCCGGACGGCTCTGTGGTGACGGGTAAGACTTCCACGCGCCTGGGCGCCGCGAGCTCGCTCATCATGAATGCCCTCAAGCATGTCTCGGGCGTCGACCTTGAGCTCGAGGTTATCAGCGACGAGGCGATCGAGCCCATCAGCAAGCTCAAGACGCATTTCCTGGGCAGCAAGAATCCGCGCCTCCACACCGATGAGACGCTCATGGCGCTTTCGATTACCTCGGCCACGAGTGAGACGGCGGCCCGCGTTCTTTCGGGCCTGGAGCAGCTGCGCGGCTGCGACGCCTTCTTTAGCGTGATTATCTCTCCGACGGATGAGACGGTGCTGCGCAAGTTGGGCATCAACGTGTGCTGCGAGCCCAAGTTCGAGCGCCGTGGGTTCTTCCACCGCTAAGACGAGTTTATTGGTCTGATAAGGCCGCATGGGGTATATGCCCCATGCGGCTTTTTTATCAACAAAGCCTTAGTTCGAGGTAAAAATAGGCCGTTTACCTGCCTATAAGCGATTTGGGCGGTATACAATATCGCTGATGAAACATCCTTTGCGGGATGCGCCGGTCGTGCACGGCGCGTTAGATGCTCGTGCTCGGTTTGAGGAGGCTGCCATGGCGGGCAAGGGTCGTGCGAGTGTCAACGATATGAAGCGTGTCGAGGTGCTGGTGCTGATGGAGATCGCTCAGCAAACCGAAGGCAATGGCGGGCTGTATGGTTTCTCGCGCAAAACGCTTGCCGAGCGCGTGGGGGTTTCGCCGTATCGTGCCCGCGCCGCAATCGATCGCTTGGATTCGGAAGGCATGATCGATGTCGTCTCGCGCTATAGCGATGATGGCGGTCAGCTTGCGAATGGAATTCGCCTTACCGAGTGCGGCGAGTGGTATCTAAAGGGCGTCCGCGCCGGCATGCTCGTTCAAGATATGCTCGAGGACGAGGCCGCTGATCGATAACAGTGTGTAATCCTTGCCGCAGCAGCGCCGTCTGGGAAACCGGGCGGCGTTTTGTTTCGAGATTGAGAAATGCGATTGCGCCTGAGAAAAAATGTGAACGGCTCGGGGCTCAAGTATTACAATGAAGACCCGTAAGATGTGTATGGACAACTTCTACGGGAAGCGCAGGTAACTCAATATGACCAAGCATGTGTTCGTGACCGGTGGTGTGGTTTCGTCCCTGGGCAAGGGTATCACCGCGGCCTCGCTGGGCCGTCTGCTCAAGTCGCGCGGCTATAAGGTAACGATGCAAAAGGCCGACCCGTATCTGAACGTCGACCCCGGCACCATGAGCCCGTTTCAGCATGGCGAGGTCTTTGTGACCGAGGATGGCTATGAGTCCGACCTGGACCTGGGCCACTACGAGCGCTTTATCGACGAGAACCTGACCCGCGATTCCAACTTTACGACCGGCGCCATCTACAAGAGCCTGATCGCCCGTGAGCGTCGCGGCGACTTTTTGGGCGGTACCGTGCAGGTGATTCCTCACGTCACCAATGCCATTAAGGATAAGTTCCGCCGCATCGAGGAGCAGACCGGCTCCGATGTGGTCATCACCGAGCTGGGCGGCACGATCGGCGACATCGAGTCCCAGCCGTTCGTCGAGGCCATCCGCCAGTATCGCAAGGAGGCCGGTCCCGAGAACGTCTGCTACATCCACGTGTCGCTCGTTCCCTATATCGCTGCCGCCCACGAGGTCAAGACCAAGCCGACGCAGCATTCCGTCAAGGAGCTCCGCAGCTTCGGCATCCAACCCGATATCATCGTGTTGCGCTCCGATCACCATATCGACGACGCCATCCGCGGCAAGATCGCAAGCTTCTGCGACGTCGACACCGACTGCGTCTTTACCAACGAGGATTGCGCGAGCATCTACGATGTCCCGCAGCTGCTTGCCGAGCAGGACTTTGACCTGCGCATTTGCGAGCGCCTGGGTCTGGACCCGCGCGAGCGCGACATGAGCGAGTGGAATGAGTTCCTGCGCAAGCAAAACCATGCCAACCATCACGCCGACAAGGTCAAGATCGCCGTCGTGGGCAAGTATACGCAACTGCCCGATGCCTACCTGTCGGTTATCGAGGCTCTGCACCACGCTGGCGTGTTCTACGATCGCCACGTTGACGTGCAGCTGGTCGATGGCGAGAGCCTCGACGAGCAGAACGTCTCCGAGGTCCTGGGTGACGCCTCGGGCATCTTGGTCCCTGGCGGCTTTGGCAAGCGCGCCCTGGAGGGTAAGATCCTCGCGGCCGAGTTCGCCCGCGAGCACAAGATTCCGTATCTGGGCATTTGCCTGGGTATGCAGGTCGCCGTGTGCGAGTTCGCCCGCAATGTCGTCGGCCTTGCCGGCGCCAGCTCCTCCGAGTTCGATCCGGACGGTCCGTTTAGCGTCATCGACCTGATGAGCTCGCAGGAGGATGTGACCGAGAAGGGCGGCACCATGCGTCTGGGCGCCTATCCGTGCAAGCTCGCCGCCGATTCCCTCGCGCGTGAGGCCTATGGCGAGGAGCTCGTCTACGAGCGTCACCGTCACCGCTTTGAGTTCAACAACGCCTTCCGCGACCAGCTCGAGGACGCCGGCCTGGTTATCTCGGGCCTCTCGCCTGACGAGCGTCTGGTCGAGATGGTCGAGCTGCCGCGCGACGTGCATCCGTGGTATGTGGCCACCCAGGCTCACCCCGAGTTCAAGAGCCGTCCGACCAACCCGCAGCCGCTGTTCCGCGAGTTCGTGCGTGCCTCGATTGGCCAGCATGAGGGCGTCGATCGTCTGCAGGTGACGCCCATGAACCTCGCTACGGACTAAGGTGCCGGCGAACAAAGAACATACCGAAGCTACTCCCTCGTCGCTCGCTGTGGCGGCGGGGGAGTATCTCGATTACCTCGCGGTTGAGCGGGGTTTGGCGCGCAACACGATTGCGGCCTATCGCCGTGACCTGACGACGTACTGCGCCTATCTGGAGCGGGCGGGTATTGCGTCTTTTAAAGATGTGAGCCGTCAGGTCGTGGAAGGTTTTGTCGCCGATCGCCGCGACGGAGGCTATTCCGATGCCTCGGTGGAGCGTGCGCTCGCAGCCGTAAAGGGTTTGCATGCCTTTTTGGTGCGCGATGGGGCGGTGGCCCAAAATCCGACGGCGGCGTTGCGCCTGCCCAAAAAAGCCGAGCGCCTGCCGGAATACCTTTCGGTGGAGGATGTCTCGGCACTGCTCGATCAAGACTTTCCTGAGGGCGAGATGGGGCTGCGCGACCACGCTATTTTGGAAGTGCTTTACGGTTGCGGTTTGCGCGTGAGCGAGCTGGTGGGGCTCGATGTGGGCGATATCCATATCGATGACGGGTTTGTCCTGGTGCGCGGCAAGGGCTCAAAGGAGCGTTTGGCTCCACTGGTGGGAAGCGCGGCGCGTGCCCTGACACACTATATATGTGATGGGCGTGGTCGCCTGGCTGTCCATGCTCGCGGGGCGGAAACCTCGGCGGTCTTTTTAAATAAGAACGGGCGTCGCCTGTCGCGCCAGGCCGTGCATGCGATATGTGAGCGCTATGGGCGTCAGGTGGGATTGGTGGGACTCCATCCCCACACTTTGCGCCACTCCTTTGCCACCCACATGCTCGCGGGCGGTGCCGACCTGCGCGTGCTGCAGGAAATTTTGGGCCATGCCGATGTTTCGACCACGCAGGTCTACACGCATGTCGACCGCACGCAGCTGACCGAGGTCTATCTGGCGGCGCATCCGCTGGCGCATCGCTAGCACCTCGCTGACCTGCATATTCATAACTATTAGGGGGACGGGCCCCAGATGGCCGAGCCGTGCTTTTACGCGCATG
>DBEWTI010000066.1:0-16220 GCA_048205975.1 Collinsella sp. | reverse complement strand
AAACAAAAAGCGGTGACGCCTCATTTGAGACGTCACCGCTTCCGTGTAGGAGCCGGTTATCGGAGCTCCGCCCGATTAGGGCTTAACGTATGCCTGGATTACTCTTCCTCAACGTGATTGATCACAGCACCCTTGGTGTGGATGAAGTTGGGGACGAAGGCGACGATCAGAAGGACAGCAAGAATCGCGTAGACACCGGTGGTACCGAAGGCCTCGGCAGCGCGGCCAAGCGTAATACCAATGACGGAGAAATCGAAGTCGCCGAACGTAGTGTTCTTGAAGCCAAAGACGTCAAGAACGGGCAGGAGCAGGGCCGGGGCAAAGGTGATGAGCAGGCCGTTGACGAAAGCGCCAAGAGCTGCGCCCTTGCGACCGCCGGTAGCATTGCCGTAGATGCCCGCGGTAGCACCGCAGAAGAAGTGAGGAACCATGCCCGGGATGATGAAGATGCCCAGGGTAGCGCCCACGATGAACATACCGACCACGCCACCGATAAAGGAAGCGACAAAGCCGAGGATGACGGCGGTGGGAGCATAGGGGAAGAAGACGGCGCAGTCGACGGCGGGGATGGCACCGGGGATCAGCTTGTTGGAGATGCCCTGGAAAGCCGGGACCAGGTCGGCAAGGATCATACGAACGCCGTTATAGACGATGGTGACACCAACGGCAAAGGACAGGGCACAGGTCAGGGCATAGACAATCACGTTGTCGCCGCCAGCGGTCTTGGTAACGACCGCAGGATCTGCGATGTAAGCGGCGAAAGCGGTAACCAGGTAGAAGAAGGCCATGGTAAGAGCCGTGGAGATGGTAGTGTCGCGCAGGAAGGCGAACTTCTCGGGAACCTCGATCTTCTCGGTGCTGTTCTCCTCGGCGTCCTTAGCAAAAAGCGTACCGACTGCAGCGGAGATGTAATAGGCGAGTGAACCGAAGTGGCCCATGGCGATTTCATCGCCATCGGTAACCTTCTCGGTGAAACGCTGACCAACGGCGGGAAGCATAGCGCTCACGAGGCCCAGGAACATGCCGCCCACGATGACAAGCTGGACATCCTGGAAGCCAGATGCCTGCAGAACGGCAGACAGCAGGCAGGCCATAAACATGCTGTGATGGCCCGTCAGGAAGATGTACTTAAACTTGGTAAAGCGGGCAATGATAATGTTCACGACATAGCCGAGAATCAGGATCATCATGGTCTGAACGCCGAGGACGCTCTGAGCCATCGAAACAACGACCTCGTTGTTGGGCACGACGCCGGTGATGTGGAAACCGGTCTCGATGAAGGTACCCAGCGGAGCAAGGTTCTCCTGAACAACAGCGGCGCCGGCGGACAGCATGATGTAACCAAGAATGGGCTTCAGGGTGCCCGTCATCACCTTGTGGGCAGGACGCTTAAGCGCGACAAGGCCCACAAAGGCAAATAGACCCATAATCCACGCTGGCTTGGTCAGAATCGATTGGATAAACTCAAGTATGGGAAGGATGGCTTGCATCTGCGCTTCCTTTCTCTCTAACGTGGGCGCGTTTCCCTCTTCCACAGGGAACCGCCCTTTTTTGTGCCGCTTTAGGCGTTAGCGGCGGCCGCCTTGATTGCCTCGAGGGCGTCTTCGCGGATCTTCTTCTTGTTCACATAGCTGCGAACGATCACAACGTTGCCGTGGAGCTCGGGGGCGAGTTCCTTAACGGTGATGAACAGATCCGGATTTGCGGAAGAAGCACCGTTCAGGTCCATAGACTCAACGTCGGCCTTGATGCCCTCCTCCTCGCAAAGCTCCTCGACTTTGCCAGCGAGCATCAGGCTGGACCCGATGCCGTTTCCGCATACGGTGATGATATGCATGGCAACCTTCCTCTCCTACACGTGACGGTTTTCCGTCTATCCAAAAGCGGCGACGCATCGCCGTGCCATTAAGGCCTAAAAGAATGAACGCATGGTCTCCAAAACCTGCTCGGGCGTAACGCATGCGCTGAGCTTGGCAACGCAGTCCTCGTCCTCGAACATCTGCGAAAGCTCCGCCAAGCAGCCAAGATGAGCCTTGGGGTCGGGTGCGCAAATACCCACGAGCACGTGAACCGGATCGAAATCCTCGTGTCCAAACGCAATGGCAGGGTCAAGCGTGACGATACAGATCCCCGCTTCACTCACATTGCCATTTGCCTGAGCGTGGGGCATGGCGATGCCCTCTTCCAAGACCATATAGGGGCCGAATTTGTGAACCGATGAAATCATGGCGTCAACATAGCTCTGGTCGCATTTGCCAGCGTCTACGAGCAACTTACCGCATGCCTTGATCGCTTCCTCCCAGTCGGAGGCCTCGACGTGGCAGGCAACAAGCTCGGGCTTAAGAAGATCGGTCAGCATACTCGTCCCCTACTCCTCGGGCAGGATATGAAAACCAAGCGCCTGAATGTCGCGGGCAAAGCCCTTGACCGTATCAAGCGAGTACTCAAGCAAATCTTTTCCGAAATTCTTGCGTTTGGCAAGAAGGGCATTGGGGACCGTAATGATCTGGCATCCAACGGACTCCGCCTGGAAGATATTGAGGACCTCGCGCGTAGACGCCCAGAGAACCTCGGCAGCAGGCTTAACGGCAGCCTTCTTTACGGACTCCGCCATGAGGGGCAGCGGATCGACGCCGGTATCGGCAATGCGACCGGCAAAGATGGACAGAATAGAGGGGGTCTCAGCAGAGACGGCATCGACAAACTCGTCGACCTGCTCGGGCGTGAAGATAGTGGTGACATTCACCTTGATGCCGTCGGCAGAAAGGCGCTTGACCAGCGCGGCAGTGGACTCACCCTTGGTGTTGAGCGCCGGGATCTTAACGTAGACGTTGTCTGCCCAGGTTGCGATCTCGCGAGCCTCGGCTTCCATACCCGCCTCGTCGTCGGCGAATACCTCAAAAGAGACCGACACATCAGTAATGTGCTCAAGAACCGTCTTGGCAAAAGCGCGGTAGTCGGTCACGCCGCCGGCCTTCATAAGGGAAGGATTGGTCGTGAAGCCCTGAACGTTGCCATTGTCATGCATGTCAAGCATGCCCTCGAGGTTAGCGCCGTCGGCAAACACCTTGATCGCCATGTTCGGTCCTTTCTCATCTAACACTATTGCTATCGAAAGCCTTCTTCTTTGTTTCAAAAGCTTTTCGGTTTTCTTTTATAAACCATTTCAAAAGCTATCGAAAGCTCAATTGTCAACTTTCCGTGAACGGTCGAATATCGGGCGTGAACGTACTTCTTTTGGGCGGCACCTTCAGAATGAGACTCTTTATAGCCCGTTTACGTGCGAACTATCTGCTACGCATGCATTTGTGACATGCCATTCCGTTCTTTTGATTCATCCGAATTTGCCTTGTTCTTTTCATATCGATACGTTATATTTCGATTACGAAAGGCGCATCTTTTACCTTTTGTTCAAAAGGAGCGGCATATGGCATCTACTTCAGACCTTTCACCGGCCGAGCGTCAGCGATTTATCATGAATTGGCTGGCCGAAAAGCCAAATATCTCGGTATCCGACATCGTTCGCCGTTTTTCGGTTTCGGAAGTCACCGCACGGCACGACCTCATCTCGCTGGAATCCGAAGGCAAGCTGCGTCGCGTACGCGGCGGAGCGGTATCGCTTTCTCGCTCCAACGCAATCTCGTATCCCGAGGAGCGCATCAATGTCCAAGTCGAGGCCAAGGAGGCCATCGCCGCAACCGCAGCAACTCTTGTTGATGATGGCGATGTTCTGGTAATTGATATCGGCACCACAGGCTTTTACTTCGCTAAGGCCCTCATGGACAAGCGTGAGATCACCATTATCACCGGCGATCTTGCAATCGCGAACTACGCCAGCTTCAATCTCCCCAATGCTTCGGTAGTGCTGCTGGGCGGCTCCGTGCGCAAGGGCCACCTCTATCTCGCGGGCGCACTAACGCTCGACTGCATGAGCAAACTACATGCCGACAAGGCGTTTGTCAGTGCCGACGGATTCCACCCCGACCACGGTTTTACCGTCGAGCACGACTTCTCGGCCATGATCAAGCATATGTACCTTACCAACTCAAACCAGGGCTACATGATGGTTGACCAGGGAAAGTTCAACAAGACCAGTTTTTATCAGTCCGCGCAGATCGATGACCTCGACGGCATCATCGTTGATGGAGACGACGAGGGCATCATGACGGCGGCGATCGAGAGCAGTCGCAGTCATCCCAAGCTCTATATTGCAAAATAGCCCAAATGGCCGGGTCGCCCCCAATGCGGGCGACCCGGCCATTTATTAAATCAACCCAAAGTGACGCATGGCGGTGACGGTGCCGTCGTGGGCGACATCGTCGGTCACGTAGTCGGCGACCGCCTTGACCTCGGGCATGGCGTTGCCCATGGCCACGGCCGTCTCGACGGCAGCGAGCATGCCCAGGTCGTTGCCCGAATCGCCAAAGCCAAAGGTGCGCTCGTTGCCAGCGCGGCCCAGATACGCCAGCGCCCGCGCCACGCCCACGCCCTTGTCGATGCCCTTGGGGCTCAGCTCGCGATTCTGGCCGCCGGTGTTACACAGCTCAAAGTTGCGTTCGATAAAGCCGTCGTCGTTGGCCACGCGAGCCAGGTTGGGCGCATTAAGGCACACCTTGCCCACGCGCAGACGACCGTCGACATGCATTTCCCCGGCGCTATGCACCACAGAGGCACCGATCAAAGATGACTGCTCAGTGCCCGCGGGCTCCAGCGCAAAGGTCGCAGCGTTGGCCTCGAAAAAAGCCTCGCCGCCCGCCGCGGCAATGCGGCGCGCGAGCTCCGCGATAACGTCCTCGTCAAAGCAGTCCTCATGCACCACGCGGCCCTCGACCTCAAGCGTGGCGCCCGCCATGGCAACGACACCCGCGGGGTCGAGCGCACGCAGACTATCGGCGATGAGCCACAGGGGGCGACCCGTGCAGATAAACGCCTTGTGCCCTGCGTCGCGCAGACGATGAAACGCCTCGACGACCGTCTGCGAAGGGCGAACCGCCGAAAAGTCCTTATCGGTCATATCGTCGGGATCGAACGACGTCAGCGTGCCGTCCACGTCAAAAAAGAGCACAGCGGATTCGGAGCACGCATCAATCATATGGGTTCCTTTCGAGGATAAGGGCAAACGAAGCATCCATCATATAATGGAGCGACGCAACCAGAGAGGTCACCCATGGAATTTTACACAAGCTGCCCCGAGGGCTTTGAGTCCGCACTCGCCGATGAGCTTAAACGCCTCGGGCTTTCGCATGTCCGCCGCCTGAAGGGCCGCGCTACGTTTGAGGGCGAGCTCGAAGAAGGCTACCGCGCCTGTCTGTGGTCGCGCCTGGCGAGCCGCGTGTTTGTAGTGCTTGGGCGCTTTGAGGCGCAGGATGCCGACGAGCTGTACGACAGCGTTTACGACATCGCCTGGGAGACCATCATCCGCCCCGGCGCCACCATCGCCATCACCGCCCGCGGCGTGACCGAGCAGCTGCGCAACACGCGCTTCTCGGCCCTGCGCGCCAAGGACGCGCTGTGCGACCGTCTGGCCGAGACCACGGGCCGTCGCGCCGACGTCGATGCCGCCGACCCCGATGTTCACCTACTGCTTTCGCTGCGTCAGCGCCGCGCGAGCATCAGCCTGGACCTTTCGGGCGACCCGCTGTTCAAACGCCTGCCGCCCGCAGCGACCCGCACCGGCGAGGGCGCGCACGTGCTGCGCCCCGACTACGCCGCCCTGGTGCTGGCGCAGGTCGGCTGGACCGCGCTATGCGAGCGCGAGCTGACGGCCGACGACTACGAAAACGAAGCCCTGCCCACGCTGATCGACGCCTCATGCGCCGGCGGCGGCCTGCTGTTGGAGGCCGTGAACATTCTGACCGACCGCGCCCCGGGCGCTGTGCGCGAGCGCTGGGGCTTTGAGGGCTGGCAGCTGCACGACGCCGCCCTGTGGGAGCAGCTGCTTGCCGAGGCGCGCGAGCGCGAGGCGGCAGCGCGCGAGCGCCAGGCGCGCATCGTGGCCGCAGACATCGACCCCGCCGCACGCAAGACCGCCGAGCGCATGGTTAAGTGTGCCGGCTACAAGCGCTTTGTCGATTTTTGTGCCGCCAAGTCCGCCACCGTGCTGGACCACGCAGGTGCCGTTGCCGGTGCCGCCGTAGTCGCGGATACGACCGAGACACCGCTTCCGCTCATGCACGACGCAATGACGCTCATCGGTGAGCTGCGCCGCGCGCCCGAGCTTGCCGCGGCGCCGGTCGCCGCTCTCACCCGCGACGGCTTGCTGGCCCGCGCGCTCCACGCCGAGCCCGAGCGCTCCATCGCCGTCATGCCCAATAATGAAGAGGCAACTATTGAGGTTTGGCCCTCGCTCGACCACGCCGCCGCAGCATTTGAAGCTGCGACCAGCGCAGATGCCGAGGGTAAGACCGCGGATGCCCAAGACGAGGCCGCCAACGCCCCCACGTCCGAGCCTGCCGCCACGCTCGATCTGGGCGATGGCAAGCCGCTGCCCGTGCTCATCCCCGAGTCCGAGCAGTTCGCCAACCGCCTGCGCAAGAATGCCCGTCTGCGCCGCAAGTGGGCCAAGCGCGAGGGCGTAAGCTGCTACCGCGTCTACGATGCCGACCTGCCCGATTACTCCGCCGCCATCGACCTGTACGAGGGTTGCCCGCAGACTCCGGGCCGCTGGCTTGTCATCGCCGAATACGCCGCGCCCAAGACCATCGACCCCGCGCTGGCCCAGGCCCGCATGCTCGACATCTTGGCCATCGCGCCGCGTATCTTGGATGTTCCGGCCGAGCACGTGCACGCCAAGGCCCGCATGCGTTCGCGCGGCGGCTCGCAGTACGGCAAGCAGGGCGCCGGCAAGGGCGGCTCGGGCGGGCGCGCCAACATCGCGCGTCGTCGCCTGCCGCTCATCGAAGAGGGCGGCCTCACCTTTGCCGTCAACTTTGACGACTATCTGGACGTGGGCATCTTCTTGGACCACCGCGTCACCCGCAACCTGGTGCGCGAGCACGCCAAGCAGACGCGCCGCTTCCTCAACCTGTTCGCCTACACCGGAACCGCCACCTGCTATGCGGCCGACGGCGGCGTCGAAGAAACCGTGACGGTCGACCTCTCGAACACCTACCTGGACTGGGCCGAGCGTAACATGCGCCAGAACGGCTTTGTGGGCCCGCAGCATCACTTTGTGCGCGACGACGTGCTCGCCTGGATTCGCGACCAGCGCCAGACCCGCAATCGCTGGGACCTGATCTTTGTCGACCCGCCCACGTTCTCGAACTCGTCCAAGATGGGCCGCCGTACCTGGGATGTCCAGCGCGACCATGTTGAGCTTTTGGCTGGCGTATCGCGCCTGCTCGCGCAGGGCGGCCACGCCATCTTTAGCTGCAACCTGCGCGGCTTCCGCCCCGAGACGCGCAAGCTCGCACGCGCGGGCGTCGTGCTGGAGGACATTACGGCGCAAACCATCCCCGAGGATTTCGCGCGCAACCAGAAGGTGCACCATTGCTATATCGTGCGCCGCCTGCCCATCGAGGACGCCATGGCCGAGGTCGGCTTTAGCGCCGAGGAGATTGCCGAGCGAACCGAGGAGCTGCGCAACCCCGAGGCGCGCAAGCCTCGTGCAGCAGCGCCCGCGCACGCGCAGGCCGGCAACGGCAAGTCCAACTTTGCCGGCAAACCCTCCCCCGCCGGCAAGCCCAAAAAGAAGAAGTTCTACGCCAGCAAGCCCAAGGGCAAACAACAAAGTTGCGGTGGAATACGGACTGTTTTGCCTGGAATTAGGCAAATTTAGACCGTATTTCACCGCAACTCATATTGGGATGATGGTTGACGACCTAGCCTTGGGTGACCAGGCGATAGCCGATACCCACATGCGTCTGGATATAGCGCGGATGCGCGGGGTCGGACTCGATCTTTTTGCGCAGCGTGCCCATAAAGACGCGCAGGCTCGCCAGGTCGCTCTTGGTCGCCGTGCCCCAAATCTCGTGCAAAATAAACTGGTGCGTGAGCACCTTGTCGGCGTTGTGTGCCAGCAGGCACAGGAGCTTGTACTCGATCGGCGTCAGGTGCAGCTCCTCGCCGTCCATCGTGGCGATGCCGGCGTCAAAGTCGATATGCAGCTCACCGGTATCGAATGTGCCCTCGGACGCACCCATGCCAACCTGTGCATACGAAAGACGCCTGAGCGTCGTGCGAATGCGCGCGAGCAGCTCCTCGACCGAAAACGGCTTGGTCAGGTAGTCGTCGGCACCGGCATCGAGTGCGCGAATCTTGTCCGCGTCCTCGCTGCGCGCCGAGACCACAATGATCGGCATGCCTGACCATGTGCGCACCGACTCCACCACCTTGACGCCGTCCATATCGGGCAGGCCCAGATCGAGCAGCACGATGCTCGGCGCCTGCGACGAGGCGGCGGCGATAGCGGCATGGGCGGTCTCCACAGCCATATGGCGCAGGCCGTGCGCCTCGAGCGCGGCAACGATGAGGTTGCGAACGGCGGGATCGTCCTCAACGACCAAGATGAGCGGTTTCACGGCAGAGTTCGGCACGGTGCTACTCCTTATCAAACGAAACATCGGCGACGGGAAGCTCAATCGTGAAGACCGAGCCGTGCGGATCCGCCGCGGCAACCTCTATGCTACCGCCATGCGCCAACGCAATGGAGCGGCAGAGCGAAAGCCCCAGGCCCACGCTGCGGTGACTGTCAGCCAAGCCGTGGTTGGCGGTGTAGAACGACTCAAAGATGCGCTCACGGTCCTCGGGCGCAATGCCCAGGCCGTCATCGGCAACCGAGCACGCCACGCGTCCGTCGTCGACGTCAATCGAGATCACGATATGCGAGCCCGCGGGCGTATAGGTGATGGCGTTGTTCACCAGATTGACCACCAGCTGCACCATCAGGCGCGCATCGACGTTGACGAGCGCCGGCTCGTCGCACGGCACCACCTTAAGGTCGTGCTCGCGCACGGCCGGATTTACATGGCGCAGCGCCTCCTCGACGATATCGTCCATGAGCTCGAGCGTTGTCGACAGATGCATGCCGCCGCCCTCGAGCTTGGTGATGGCGAGCAGGTTCTCGACGGTGGCGTTGAGCCACAGCGCATCCGAGCGAATGGATAGCAGCAGGCCGCGGCGTGTCTGGGCATCGAGCACCGCGGTGCCGGTCGAGCCCTGGTCGAGCAGCACGTCGGCATTGCCCGAAATACTGGTAAGCGGCGTGCGCAGATCGTGCGAGATCGAGCGCAGCAGGTTGGCGCGCAGCTGCTCATTTTTGGCAAGCACCGCCGCCTCCTCGCGAGCCTCCATGGCGCGGGCGCGATCGAGTGCCAGCTCGCCTTCGCTCACGATGGCATCGGCAAGTGTCCGCTCCTCGTGCGTCAGCACGTCGGGCTCGGCAACGATAGCCAGCACGCCCACCACCGAGGCGGGATCGCCCGCGCGCACCATGGTGTCGCCCGAGCGCACGGTCAGGTAGATGCCATAAAACGCCGAGCCGCCATAGGTGGCGTCGAGCGGCATTCCCACATAGGCGGACGCCGAGAGCCGCGGCGGCATCTGCGGCGCCAGTTCGTGCACCGGCACGGCATCGCCCACGGCCGTGTATGTCGCACGCGGCAGCAGGTCATCGCCCTCGGCGTCGGCGCTGTACCACACGACCGGACAGCCCGAAAGACGCGCCAGCTGCGTTGCCATGGCATGGACAATCTGCTGCTGATCGGCGCACCGCTGCAGCATGCGGTTGGTCTCGAGCACCATATGCGTGCGACGGTCGCTGGCGGCAGCCTGTGCCAAGGCGCGGCGCAGGGCCAACGCAATCGAGCTCGACACAAGCGAGACCACGAACATGATGAAGAACATGCCGGGATAGACGCGGTCGATAAACGACAGCGAGTAGCGCGGGTCGACAAACAGGAAGTTGTAGAGCGCCACGGCGGCAGCCGAGCTCAACAGGCAATACAGGCGGCTCCAGGTAAAGAATGCGCACAGCTGCACGGCAAGCACATAGACGATCATGATGCTCGGCGCGAGGCCCGGATGGTCGAGCAGCGCGCCCGCAATCGTTGCCGCGACCAGCAGCCCCACCGATACGCAGGCGTCATACAGAGGGCTGCGGCGCGTCAGCGTTGTGCGCCGCCACCAAAAGTTCTCGGCAATATCGCCGTCCGCACGGACGTCCATCAGCACCCCGCCCCTCCCTCAAAAACAAAAACCACCACAAAGGGGACAGGCACCTTTGTGGTGGTTTTCCCTCGTGGTGGTTCTAAGTGTAAAGCCTTCTACGACCGACAGTCGCTAGACAAACAGCACGCGCGCGAGCAGGGCACACACGCACACCGCTCCAAATACCAGTGCCACGATCGAAATTATGCGATCAGCCATGTCCATGTTGGCACGATTCGTCAAAAACCGATCTTCGGCGGCGTCGGCGCGTGCCTCACGCACCAGCTCGGCAACCACCTCGCGGCCATCAAGCATCTTTGCATCCATGTTTGCCTCCCCGGTCTCAATCTTGTCCATCGAAAACCAACTCCATGCAGCCCGTCGACTACGGCCGCTCGTTGGGGGCCAGGCGCTGCATCTTGTTCACGGCCTTGAACTTGGTGAACAGCGGCACGTACTCAAAGCTCACGTTGGAGTTCTCCAGGCCGTACCAGCGTGCAGGCGTGCCGGCGGCGCGGCGGATGATGTACTTGAGCGTGATGGCCGTACGCTCGCTCGGCTCCACATCGCTTTCAGGCGCCAGAAGCTTACGAATCAGGACGAACTTGAACGTGCCGATGTTGCCCGGATCCTTGTAGACCGAGTAGTCATGCGTCTGTGCCGGCAGTTCGCCGGTGGCAGCCAGGTCCTGAACGACCTGACGCAGGTAGGCATTGACGCGCTGGTTGATCTTGTAGCCCAGGTACAGATGCACGCGGAACACGTAGTCGGTGCCAAACGTCTCGACCGAATAGGCAAAGGTATGCGGCTCGTCCATGGTCTCGACATTCACGAACCACCAGGCGCGAGCGCGCTTGGGATGCTTGTCCAAGATCGAGTAGACGATATCACGGTCGATGTAGTCGGTATGGGTGTCCTTGGTCAGGTACACGATGTTGTCGCTCAGGCGCTCGTAGCGATCGTCATCGCGCAGGCGCTTGAGCTGCGGCAGGTAGCTGCGCAGCGGCAGCAGCGTAAACTGGCGCTGCTCGACCGCCGTGCCGTTGTACCAGCACACCATAATGCCCATGATGAGTGCAGCCATGAGGATGGTGAAGTAGCCGCCGTGGAAGAACTTGGTGAGCGAGCTCACAAAGAAGAAGCCTTCGAGCAAAAGGAAGAAGGCCGCGAAGATCCACGGAGCAACCTTGAGCTTGCGCTCCTCGTGCAGGTAGAAGAAGAGCAGCAGCGTGGTGCACATCATAGTCAGCGTAATGGCAAGGCCGTAGGCGGCTTCCATATGCGCCGAGTTCTGGAACAGCAGCACCACGATGACGCAGCCGACAAGCATGACGTTGTTGACCATGGGGATGTAGAGCTGGCCCTTGGTCTCGGCAGGGTAGAAGACCTGCATGTGCGGCATGAGGTCCAGACGGCTGGCCTCGGACACCAGCGAGAATGCGCCGGTGATGAGCGCCTGCGAGGCAATGATGGCCGCGACGGTGGAAAGGCCTACGGCAAACGGGCGCAGGCCCGGGGCGAGCATCTGGTAGAACGGGTTGAGATCGGCAATGCCCATGAGCTCGGGGTTGGCAGCGTTGTTCATAAGCCAAGCGCCCTGGCCCATATAGGAAAGCAGCAGGCAGCACTTAACGAACGGCCAGGTAGCGTAGATGTTGCCGCGGCCGACGTGGCCCATGTCGGAGTAGAGCGCCTCGGCACCGGTGGTGGCGAGGAAGCAGCTGCCCAGAATCATGATGCCCGCGTGGTTGTTGGGGCTCAGCAAAAAGGCGATGCCGCGCACCGGGTTGAGGCACAGCAGCACGGCGGGGTGCTGGAAGACAAAGAACAGACCCGTGCCGCCCAGGAACAGGAACCACAGCGTCATGATGGGGCCAAAGGCGTGACCGATCTTGGCCGTACCGATGCGCTGTACCAAGAAGAGCACGATGATGATGGCGAGCGTAATGGCGACGACGCGGCCCTGGTCATCGCCCAGCACGGCATGGACCGCCGGGATGGTGCGCAGGCCCTCGATGGCCGTGGTAACGGTAACGGCCGGCGTCAGGATGCCGTCGGCGAGCAGCGCGGCGCCACCCAGCATGGCGGGGATGATAAGCCACTTGCCGCAGCGCTTGACCAGGCTGTACAGGGCAAAGATGCCGCCCTCACCATGGTTATCAGCGCGCAGCGAGATGAGCACATACTTGATGGTGGTCAGCAGCGTGACCGTCCACACGACAAGGGAGAGCGCGCCAAGCACGAACTCCTCCGTCACGCTTCCGATGCCGCCGTTGCCGGCAACGAGCGCCTTGGTTACATACATGGGACTGGTGCCGATATCGCCGTACACCACGCCCAGCGTGACGAGCATCGCCGAGATGCTCACAGGAATCGCAGCGTGCGAGGCTGCCTCCTTGGCCTTTTGTTCCATAAGCCGGTTTCCTCCCAACTTTAATGTTCGAAGGGATTATAGGCGATCGGCCCATGTTTTAATGCACCGTTTTCCCAGCTAGACAAACATTTATACGGCCTTTAGGCCACCGCAGCGATATGGAATGTGACAAAGGGACTGTCTTTTTGTCGCATCCGTCATTTTCCAAGCCAGTTTTTGAACCACCACTCCATGGAGCGGCTCATCTCGGCCATAAAGGGACTGGTGTGTTTGCGGGTGTAGATATCCACCACGCGCTCGCCCATCTCGCGAGCGTGCGGGCGAAACATCGCGTCCATCTCGGCCACCTGCGCATCCATGGTCGCGGTATCGGCGCGGCGATAGCGCTCCTCGTGCACCAGGTTCACCACGGGATGCGCAATCGCCGGGCGCTCCTTACGGGGCGTGCCGATGATGAGCATCGACAGCGGCATGGTATAGGGCGGCAGATCGAGCAGTTCGGCAACTTCCTCGGCATTCTCGACGATATCACCGATGTAGCAGCTCCCCAGCCCCAGGGCCTCGGCGGCAACCACGGCGTTTTGCGCGGCGATCACGGCATCCTGCGCCGCGATGGCAAAGTCGCCCAAACCCGGCGCGCGGCGGGGCGCCTTGCCCGTGCGCTCGACAAACTCGGGCTCAAAGCAGCCCACGTGCTCAAACAGATCGATCCACTTGGCGTAGTCGACCACAAATATTAGTGCCCACGGGGCCTTGGCGATCATGGGCTGGTGATCGCACAGGTCGGCAAGACGGTCCAATGTGGCCTGCTCTCGAATGCTTACGATGGAATACATCATCATGGCGCCCGCCGACGGCGCGCGACTCGCCGCATGCAGGATCGCCGCCCGCTGTTCGTCGGTCACCGCTACGGGACGGTCGTCGTCATCGCGCGCAAAGGCACGCGTAGAGGAACGGTGCTCCAAGATGTCCAGCACTGCGTTGCCCGTAGTCTCGACCGGATAGCCGCACGTATCGACCGCCGCTCCGTCGCCGCCCATGTCCGCCTTGCAAACCTGCTCGCTCATCGCCCTACCCTCGCCATTTCTTTAAGAAGCCTTTACGTTTCCGTGTAATTCCCGTCCATTATCGCGCAGGTCGACACTACATTGCGCCACACCGCCACACATGCGCGTTAATATGGCTGGTTGTTGTGCGCAGCCACCAATTGCAGCGCATATCTTGGTAACAATCGGGTAAACCCCCGCTTTCGTAGGTTTTAAGTTTGTGAGGAGTCTCAGCATGTTCGCTGCCGCCATCTCGCTCGTCGGTCTTGCGGCGACCGTCTACCTTGTCTTGCGCGAGGCCAAGGCCATTCGCGCACAGTCGGGCACCGTTGCCAAAGGCGCTCTTGGGTGGAGCGTCGCCTTCGGCCTGTTCCAGCTCTTTTTGACCGTCTGGGGCGCTATTGGCCTCGTCGCCCAAAACGAGCCGCTCGCCTTTGTGATGCTCATCCTGACCAACGCCATCCTCACCGGTTGCGCTTGGGCTAGCATCGCCCGCGACCGCATCGCCCCGCGCGTCTTTGCGTTCGCCGGGTCCGATGCCCCCGTCCCCACCGGCAAGCTCGCCCGCATGCGCGGAGCCTTTGTGGGCAAACCGCTCGTCGCCGCCGTCCTGTGCCTGCTGCTCGCCGGCGTCTTTGCGCTGCTGGGCATGGAGGTCTCGTCCAACCACGACTTTACCTGGATCTACCCCCTGTGCATCCTGCTCGAATGGGCCATTATCACCGTGCTCATGACCGGCTTGTTCTTCCTATTCCAGCGCCACGGCGCAGCTCCCGCGATTCTGGCCTTTGCCCTCTTTGTCCTGGGCATTGCCGAGTTCTTCGTCATCACGTTTAAATCCATGCCCATCCAGCCGGGCGACCTTTCGGCCATCTCCACCGCCGCCGCAGTCGCCGGCACCGGCTACACCTTCTCGATCTCGCTGTTCTGCGTGCTATCCATGGGCTTTACCGCCATCGCCATGCTGCTGTGCGAGTACGCCGGCCTGGTCGCGCCGCACCGTCAGAAGGGCGCCGCCAACGCCAAGCGCATGCTGCTCACCAACCTGCTCGTGGCGGTGCTGTGCCTGGGCGGCGTGACCGCGCATGTCACGCTCATCGACTACTACAACACCCTCGGCATCACCGTCTACACCTGGCGCCCGCTCGAGAGCTACTGGCGCGAGGGCTACCTGCCTGCCTTTATTAGCGCGGCACAGTCCATCAAGCCGCCCAAACCCGCCGACTATTCCGTCGATGACGCCAAGGCCACGCTCAAAAAGTATGCCAAGGCCTACGACAAGTCCGACGCGGCCAAGAGTGACGAGCGCACCGCCGCAAAGGAGCAGTTCGACAGCGAGAAGCCCACGGTCATCGCCATCATGAACGAGACGTTCTCCGACCTGTCGATCTATCAGAACATGCGCGCCGGCTACGAGGGCCCGCAGTACTTTAAGAACCTGTCCAACTGCCTCAGCCGCGGCAAGCTCTACGTGAGCGCCTACGGCGGCGGCACGGCCAATACCGAGTTTGAGTTTATGACCGGCAACTCCATGGCCAACCTGGGCTCGGGCGTGTACCCCTACACCATCTACAACATGGAAACGACCGGGAACCTAGCAGAGCAGTTCAAGTCGCTCGGATATTCCACCACGGCCATGCACCCCAACCACGCGACCAACTGGAACCGCGAGAACGTCTACAAGGACTTTGGCTTTGACCAGTTCCTGTCCATCAACGATTTCCAGGGCGCCGATACCCTGCGCGGCATGGTGACCGACCAGGCGACCTACGACAAGATTCTTGAGCTGCTCGACCAGAACGCCGATCCGCAGTTCATCTTCGATGTGACCATGCAGAACCACTCGGGCTACGACACGGGCCTGCTGCCGGTCGACAAGCAGATGCACCTGAACATCGACACGACCGACCTGGACGCCAAGACCGTCGAGGACGGCACGCTCTCCGATGTCGACGAGTATGTCTCGTGCATCGAGCAGTCCGACCAGGCGCTTCGCTACTTCCTCAACGCCCTGAGCAAGCTCGACCGTAAGGTGGTCGTGGTGTTCTGGGGCGACCACCAGCCGTTCTTCCCGTCCAAGTTCAACGATAAGTGGTTTACCGGCGAGGACGACGCCACCCACCAGGAGCGTTTGTGGCAGACCGACTACATCATCTGGGCCAACTACGACGTTGCCGGTTGCAACCAGACGAGTGAGACCGACGACCTGTCCACCAACTATCTGTCCACGCAGCTTATGCAGCTGATTGGCGCCCCGCTGACCGACTACCAGAAAGCGCACATGATGCTGCGCGAGTCGCTGCCCGCTATCAACTCCGTGGGCTACGAGGACTCCAGCCTGCGCTGGGCGCTCTCCTCCAACGTCACCGGCGATGACGCCGCCGCAGCAGCCGCCACCAAGGCGCGCGAGGATTACGCCAAGATGCAGTACTACGAAATGTTCCGCGACGGCAAGAACGTGTATACGGAGCACTTCCAGACCGAGGCCAACGAGACCGACCCTAACCTGGCGCCGGGCACTACTAAGATCAAGTAGCGGGTCCTTCGACCTGGTTCGTCTGCCCGGCGGCGCGGAATGTTAGGTTCCCTGCTCGGGCAGTCCTGCTCGCACGGAGAGCACATTAAGTGCTCTCCGGCTCGTGCGGAACTCGCGA
>DBEWTI010000032.1:0-2635 GCA_048205975.1 Collinsella sp. | reverse complement strand
AGCGATGCCAAACAAGTCGGCATAATACGGGCCGGCGTAGCGTTTGGAGCGCGCCAGGATGCGCACCGACGGCGTCGCGCCCGATGCCAGAACCGACTGGCGGAAGCCGCCCTTGCGTTCGTGCTCGTCAAACCACTTGTGTCCCACAAAGGCGCCCTTGCCCTGTACCCGACGAATCTGGCCACTTTTGACCAGCTCGTCCATGGCGTTTCGGATTGTCAGGCGTGTCGTGCCAAACTCCTCGGCCAGCTCGTTTTCGGACGGAATCATCGAGCCCGTCGGGTAGTCGCCGCGCTCGATTCGCTCCGCAATGCAGCGGCGAATTTGTTTGTAAACCGGCAAGTCTTCTACTGCATCAGCCATTCGACACCCACCTTCGTCGCAACTCCTTCTTCCTCGCCGTTATCGGCAAAACGATACTTGGTCGGCAGAATCACGGACTTGCAATACTCGACAAAGCCATCGGTCTCGTCGCGCTCGTGCGAAGCCTTGTAAAACACCGGCGTGCCCTCCTGAGCATTCAGCAACTTGGCCTCGTCGGCGTTCAGACGGCTGATGGAAATATGCTCCTTGCCGTGCGTCACATGGACATTCCCCTCTTTGAGCAAAACGTCGTAGAGGCTCTCCTGCTCAAAATCATGATCGGGAAGCGAGGGGCACAAAGACAGATTGACGTAAGCCGTCTCGATCGATGCCGGAGAACCGTTGACCACACGCACGCGCCGAATGCAGAAGAGCGGCATGCCCAGGTCAATCTGGGCTTTTTGGGCAAGATCGATATCGGCATACACGACCTTGGACCAAACCAGGCGTGCGGTCGACTTTGAGCCAACCCTCTCCACCGCCTGCGTATAGTTCCATGTTTCCTGAAAGATGTTCAGCGGTTTGGGAGGACACACATAGGTGCCCGAACCGCGGCGGCTTTCCAAAGTTCCGCACGTAATAAGGCGCGTGATCGCAGCACGCAACGCCGTGCGCGACACGCCCAGCTCTTCACAGAGCACACGCTCGGCGGGCAGCCGGTCGCCACCCTGCAGGTCATAATGTTTGATATACCAAAGAATGCCCTCAAAGGCGCGATCTTTGGGCGGAATCGCATATGGTTCACTCGACATGGGCAAGACTCCTCAACCGCTTGATGCTGCAGGAATCATTGCTCCGGACGCCCCATGGCGTCGAAGGCTTCTTTGATCTGCTCCGCAACGTTCCGATACGACCGATATAGGCCGGAGTCTCGCTTGACTTCGCCCGCGGTCACCGGAATCTCAAGCTTCGAAATCTCATCCTCGCCGGTTTGCACGGCAACGATGACACCCATACCAAGGCACATATTACGCTTGGCAGCGTTGTTTTTGGTAGCCTGAGCTGGATTAATCAAAATCTGCTGAGCTAGTTCGCGCTTGCTAACCTCCGGCACATCCTCGGGATTTCCGGTCTCGACAATCTCGCACTGCAACACGTCCGCATAGTCAAAAATCTTCGGCTCGCCGCCGCGCTGATGTACGGCCCACTTGCGATGCGTGGCATCCTGGTAGATAGCCGGCAAAAACGTAAACCGCGGCGGGTCCAAAATCGTATCCGTGATGGTAAACACATCGGGATCAAAGGCATCCTGCGGGTTTTTCTTCTTGAACAGCCCCATATCAGCCTCCCGTACTAGTATTAAACAACTCAAGCTGAATATAGCACCAATTTCAAGCCGCCGCCTTACCCTATCGGTGCGCGGCGTCTATGGCTCGCCCAGCGGAAGAGTTCACGGACGAGCGCCGGGGTGCCTGCCGGCAAATAGCGGACACTCCGCATGCAATCTATGCAAACAAACAAGTACGTTTAGCTACATTCGGTAAGTTCGAGCACGCTGCCCTTAACGATAAGCGCCGGCTCCAGGACGACCTCTTCGGCACGCCTGCCGCCCCTACCGGCAAGACGCTTGGACATGCAGCCAAAAGCATGCTCCGCAAGGACACCAGGATCCTGCTCAATCGCGGTCAGCGCCGGCTCAAAGAGAACGTCGGCCGCCGAGTTGTCATAGCTCACCACCGAGATATCGCCCGGGATGCTCTTCCCCATCTCGTGCAAGCGCTTGAGCAGACCGAGGGCGATGTTATCCGAACTTGCGAACACAGCGGTGGCATCAGTTGCGAGCACCGCCTCCGAGGCCTCGTAGGCACTCGGAATGTAGTACTCGCTCTCAAACTCCAAACGTGCGTCGATAGGCAGGCCAACCTCGCGCAGCGCGCGCTCATAGCCGGCAAGTCGCTTACGCCCCGTATTGGAACGGCGCGCGTTAACCAAGCAGGCAATGCGACGGTGACCCTGCTCGATCAGATAGCGAGTGGCCATGTAGCCACCCATCTCGTGGTCGAACATCACTTTGTCGCACTCGAGCCCCTCAATGGCACGGTCGACCATCACGGCAGGGATAGGCAGATGGCTGACTTCTTCGCGCAGGGCGCGGTCGTCGGAGAACTCGTCGCCCACAACCAGGAAGACACCATCAACGCCGCGCGTTACCAGCTGGCGCAGCAGCTCCAGATCGTCGTCGGCACTTCCACCCGAGCTGGTAATGAAGAGCGCATAGCCGTCCTCGCGGCAGCGCTTTTCCAGGCTACCGGCGAGCGAGGCAAAAAAGCGG
>DBEWTI010000020.1:0-13157 GCA_048205975.1 Collinsella sp. | reverse complement strand
CACATTAAGTGCTTTCCTTTGCGTGCGGAACTCGCGACAAACTTAACCCCCGCCCTCAGCCCCGGAGACCCTCCCTGCCGTCACATTGTTCGAGCCGCTGTTGTTGCTCGCCGCTTCGCGGCTCGGCGGCCCCGTTCTCCGCGGCGGGGTTTGTCTAAGGATCTTGCTGAAGCTCCGCCTTTGGCTCAAATGGAAACGGGGGACGCATCTGCATCCCCCGTTTTTGTTGCGGTTACTCCAAGTCAATAAACTTGGTGCTTATGATCTTGCCGTCTTTTACTAGCATTCTGGCCATGGTGGGGCCTCGGGTGCCTCTGGGGTAGCTGGCGCTGCCCGGGTTGAGGACTAAGCAGCGGCCCACTTGGGCTTCTTTGGTTACGTGGGTGTGGCCGTTGATGGCTACGTCTACGGATCCCACGGGCAGGTCTTCGCGGTAGTGGGCTACGGCGAATTTGAGGCCTTCGTAGGTAAAGAGGGCCAAGCGGTCCACATCGGGGCCGTAGTCGCGGTAGTAGTCGTTGTTGCCCAGGACCGCTCGCACGGGGGCGATGGTGCACAGGTGCTCGTAGTCCATCTCGGACGTAAGGTCACCGGCGTGGATGATCAGGTCTGCGCCCTTGAGCTCGTCCAGGAGCGCAGGCGACAGATAGCCGTGGGTGTCCGAGATAATATCGATGCGCTTGGCGCTTGCGCTATTCATGGGATCCCTTCCGCAAAAAAACGATTCGGCAGATACATACAAAAAAGGCCCCACGGCTCCGCAGACGATGGGTCTACAGGGCTGCGGGGCCAGTGTGCTAGAGACTCAGAGCCTTCTTGAGCGGCACGACGCGGCGGCGCGAAACCGGCACGCGTTCGTCGACGCCCGTAATGCCCAGCTGGATGGCGCCCGAGGGCACCGTCTCAACGTCCGTGACGCACGCCAGGTTGACGATATAGCGGCGGTGAACACGGAAGAAGCCAAAGTCGCAGAGCTTGGCCTCAAACTGCGCCAGCGAGGTCGTCGACAAAAAGCGATCATCGACGGTATAGATGCAGGAGTAATCGTCCTTGGCCATGATAAAGCGAATGTCGTCCACGGGAATGAGCACCTTGCGGCCGCCCTTTTCCACCGGGATACGCTCGATGGTCACCTTGCTGTCCGTGACCGGCTTGGCGCGCTGCATAACCTTCTCGATCGCGCGATCCAAGCGAGCTTCCTCGACAGGCTTCATCAGATAATCGACGGCATCCACGTCGAATGCCTCGACCGCATGGTCGCTATACGCAGTCACAAACACGATCGCCGGCGGATTTTTGAGCTTATGCAGCGCCTCGGCAAGTTGCAGGCCCGAGGCACCGGGCATCGAGATATCGAGAAACACGACATCCACGCGACTTTCCATAAGCATCTCGATGGCGGAGCGAACGCTCGACGCCTCCGTGATCGTGCCGATCTTGCCCGTTTGCTCGAGCAAGAAGCGAAGCTCCGAGCGAGCCGGCGCCTCATCATCCACAATCATCGCACGCAGCATAGGGATAAAACC
This sequence comes from Collinsella sp., assembly GCA_048205975.1. GTDB lineage: Bacteria > Actinomycetota > Coriobacteriia > Coriobacteriales > Coriobacteriaceae > Collinsella. Next base: position 11,631 of record DBEWTI010000020.1, on the reverse strand, counting down.
TTTCGTCAACTAACTACGCCGGGCATCCGTCGCATGACGTTGAGCCCGTAGCCTTTTATTTTACTCTTGAATGTCAAAGATGCTCTCTGACAAATCAAGATGAAGAAGCACTTTGGTGCCCTTGCCCGGCGCCGATTCGACACGTGTATAGGAGCGTGGCCCATAAAAGCGATGGATGCGTTCCGAAATATTGTGCATGGCCACACCGGCGCCGCCACCCTGGGGAGAGCTGGCGTCGGGACGGGCGGAGCGCTCGTCGAACAGTCTGGCGGCGGTACCCTCATCCATGCCCACGCCATTATCGGCCACGGCAATCAAGATTGCATCCTCGCCGTCTTGGTGAACGGTCACGTCGATCCTCAGGGCGCCGTCATCGCCCATACCATGACGCACGGCGTTCTCGACAATCGGCTGGATCACGAACGCCGGCACCAGCGTATCTTCCACATCCTCGGACACATCGAATGTCGCAAGCACGCGGTCCTCGCCAAAGCGGGCCTTCTCAAAGGTAAGGTAGCGCTTGGTCTGTGCGACCTCGCGCGAGACCGGAATAAGCGATCCCGAGTTGTCGAGCGTGGCGCGATAGAACGATGAGAACTCACGAAGCAGTTCGCGGGCCCGCAGCGGGTCGGTGCGCGTAAACGATGCAATGGTGTTCAGCGTGTTGAACAGGAAGTGCGGGTTAATCTGTGCCTGCAGCGCACGCACCTCGGCGCGCGCCGTGAGCTCCTTTTGCACCTCGAGCTCGTGGATGGCGAGCTGCGTGGACAAGATCTCGGCAAAGCCCGAGGCAAGCGCGTACTGGGTACGGTCGACGGCGCGCGGGGTCTTGTAGTAGAACTTGAGCGTGCCGACGGTACGATCTCCCACCTTGATAGGGGCGATAATGCCGGCGGGGACTTGGTTGTGCGAGCCGTCCGAGCCTACGACATCCACCATACGGTTGAACGACTGCACGATGCCATGTTCGATAACGTAGCGTGTGGCAAGCGTGTGGATGGGAGAATCGGGCAGTAGTTTTTCCTCAAACTCGCCCGCGCAGGCAAGCACGTTGTCCTCGTCGGTGATGGCCACCGTCATGGCGCGCGTCTCGGGCAAAATGCGCTGGCACACCAAACGCGCCGATTCCTGTGTCAAACCGCCCTTAATGTCCTCGAGCATGGCCGAGGCCACCGAGAGCGTCTCCTCGGTGTACTGGGAGCGCACCGAATCGGGATTGAGCGTCAAAAAGATAAAGATGCACAGAAAGATGCACAGCAGCGCGCAGGCAATCACCGTGGCAATCGGCTCGATACCGGTCACCAAGGCAAAAATAAAGTACACCAGCACGCAAATGGCGCAGGCAACGGCAATGATGCGAAAGATTGATATTGAACTATCGCGCTGGGCGCGGCGGTCGATCATTCGGCCCCCTCCAGGATACTGATCAGTTGTGTGTCACGCCAAAGCCCGTCCATGATCTTGGGCCAAAAGCTCTGGAAACACAGGTAGCTTGCAGCGTTTTGGCGTGCATAGGCCTTTGCCTCGTCGATACCATGGCGCCAGATGCGCAGGTAGCCCTCATGCTCGCGGGTAAACATGCTGCGGACCATAGCGGTCTTGCGCACGCGGTCGTCGAGCTCGCGCGAAATCCACGGGCCCGGGTAGGGCATGAGCGATGCCGCCGTAACGGGAATGAGCTCCTTTTGATGCGCGGCGAATGTCAACTTGGCCCGTTCGTAGTACCAACGGTATACATCCTGCATAAAGCGCGGTGAGCGCTTTTCGGACTCCGGGGGCAGATGGCGCACGGTCCACTCGTTATCGAACCACACGTCGTAGCCAAACATGCGCATGTTAAAGAGGTAGTCCAAGTCCTCGCCGCGGGTGATAAACGGGTCAAAGGCCACACGCGTAAAGGCGCGGGCGTGCAGGGCCATCAGGCCGCCGCACACGTAGTTGGAGCGCGAGATGCGGGTGCCCGAGAGCGCCTTTTTCATCCAACGGTTGAACTCGATGCGCTTGGTCCACCAACGATGGCAGATGCCCACCTTGTCCGTGGGAGCCAGCGGCGAGCCGTCGCGATCGTAGAAATAGCCGCTCTTGACCAAGATAGGCAAGCCCTGACGCGTCTGCTGCCCCAACGCATAGGTCGCGCGCTTCATAAAGTCGGCGTCGATGACAGTCTCATCGTCATCCAAAAAGATAACCGCATCGTGTCCCAGCACGGCGGCGCAGGCAAGGCCCATGTTGCGGATGGCACCGTAGCCTCGCAGGCTCACGCACTCGCCCGAACCCTTGGGCGCGATCTGAGCAACCCGGTCTGCGATGCGCGAGGCCTGGGTGTTGGTGACAACGGTGACCTTGAGCGTGGGATGCGCGTCGACAATCTCGTGCACGCGCAGCGACACATCGGCTGTGGCAGAAACGGGACAGACCACCAAAAGGATGATGCGCGGGATGTCGCGCACCTGCTCGAGCGAGGCCAGGCAGCGGTCGAGTTCGGGATTGTCGGCGTTGAGTCGTGTCGAATGGTCATAGGTGCCAGGGGCGTTTGCGCGAGCGTCATCGCCCGCCCAATACGTTGGAATCACGACCGTGGCGTTCATGCCTTACCCTCCCTGCAACACAAAAACGGGACGCCGCCAAACACAGGCGACGCCCCGCGACCTAGCTGACTCCATCATACCCACTTGGGCTAATCATTGTTCGAAAGTCAGAATGTTTATTGCGGATAACCCCAAAAGAGTATCGCGGCGGACGCAATTACCGGCAAGTTCCTATGCGGCATGCTCTGCCGCCCGAGTCATGCGGGACAGGCGGACCAGCAGCATAAAGCCAACGACCAGCAGCACACCAATGGAAAGGACGCCCAGCGACGGGTTGCCGGTCAGCGAGGTGACGACCGACACCAGGAAGGTGCCCATAACGCTTGCATAGCGGCCAAAGATATCAAAGAAACCGTAGTACTCGTTGGACTTTTCCTTGGGGATGATACGGCCAAAGTAGCTGCGGCTGAGCGCCTGCACGCCGCCCTGGAACAGGCCGACAAGAATGGCAAGCACCCAGAACTCGAAGGCGGTCTTAAGGAAGAACGCGGCGAAGAGCACGATGCCCATATAGGCGGCGACGGCCACCATGATCATGTTAAGCGTGCCCACGCGGCCGGCGAGCTTGCCATAGATAATGGCGGACGGGAAGGCCACGAACTGCGTGACGAGCAGCGCCAGCACCAGCTGGGTCGAATCGATGCCCAAGGCCGAACCGTAGCTGGTTGCCATGGAGATGACCGTGTGGACGCCATCGATATAGAAGAAGAAGGCGATCATGTAGACCAGCACGGTCTTGTTGTGGGCAATCTCACGCATGGTGTGTCCCACCTCGGAAAACACTCCGCCCACGATGCGACCGATGGTGTCCTCGGGACCGCGCTCGCGACCGTACTTTTGCTTATAGGTGCGAATAAGCGGCAGGGTAAAGATGAGCCACCAGGCACCGGTGATGATAAACGACAGGCGCGTGGCGAGCATGGTGGGGACACCAAGAGCGGGACCACCCATGATAAGCGCCAGGCAGATGATGAACGGCACGGTGGAACCGATGTAGCCCCAGGCATAGCCCGAACTGGACACGGCGTCCATGCGCTCGTCGGTGGCAATGTCGGGCAGCATGGCGTCGTAGAACGTCATAGAAGAGTTGAGGCCGATGGTGCACAGCACGTACACGGTTAAAAATGCCATGGCGGACATTGGGATAGCCTGCGCCAGGCAAAGAACCAGGCCCGTGAGGAAGAAGCCCAAGAAGAACTTGATCTTGTTGCCGGCGTAATCGGCAAGCGCGCCCAGAATGGGCATGAGCATGGCAATGACCAGCGAGGCAATCGTCTGCGCGTTGCCCCAAGCGACCACCAGGTCTGCCGAGGAAGCACCGGTATTGATGGCGTTAAAGTAGATGGGCACCACCGAGGTATTGAGCAGCACGAGGGCCGAGTTTCCCACATCGTACATGACCCAGTTACGCTCGAGCTTGGTGTATTTCATGGACAGGGACCCTTCGTATTCGCCCGATATGCAGCTAGTTCATCGTACCCCAATTGTCCAGAAGCACCGGTAAGGATTCGGCAAAGGGGCACGCGCGGGCCCTATTCCTCGCGGTCGAACTCCTCATCGGCATCGAGCACGCGGCCGCTGTAGTTGACGTGACTGGTCACGGCCTCCATGTCACCGGTCTCGATAAAACGCGCGACCGTGCACTCGTAATCGACCAGCGCGCGATCAAAGACCTCGGGGAAACTCTCGTTCGAGACCTCATCGGTAAAGGGATTCTTCCACGCCAGATGGCCCAGATTGCCGGTGCGCTCGGGCAGCTCCGTCGTCACGCGATGGGCAAGGCCGTCGAGCAGCGAGTAGTCGTGCACCAAGCCCTCAACCAGCGAGATCGCGCGCGTCTTTACGGAGCCGGCCGGCTCAATCGCACGGTAAAGTCGCTGCATATTGGCAACGGCAGCACCGTACTCCCCCGCCGGAATGTCAATGCCGTACACGCGTCCGGCAACATAGCTCATCAGCACGCCGGCCACGCGATTGATGCGATCGGTGGTGACGATCTCGCCCGCCGGCGGGTAATCGTCGACCGTAGCGCCATCGCGCTTAAGCTGCAGCATCAGTACATCTAGGTCGCTCTCGATCACGGCATGGACCTGGCTGCTCGAATCCTCAAGCTCTGAATCGGACTCCACGATGCCAAACTGCTGCTCGTAGACAAAGGGATGGGCATTACGGTCAAGCACGTAGTGCGACAGCAGACCCAGCGCAAAGGCGCGACCCAAGTTGGCATCGCGCGGGAGCAGATGGGAAACGCCGTCGCGCAGGCACGAGAACTGGCGCGACATGCGCGAGCGATGCATAACCTGCGCCAGCAACGTACAGTCGGAAACACGCGGTGTCAGAATGTGAAAGAAAAACGGGTCGGGGCCTTGGTTGCCCAAGATAAAGGCAATGCGCTCTTCATCGGACGTGATGACGCCCTGCGGAAGACGGTCGATGCTTTCCTCGCCAAACAGATGATGGGTGATAAGCGCGGGCATAATGATCCTTTCGATTTCATTCGATGCCACCCATTATGCCCACCGCGCGCCCATGCCAAACCTGCGATGGTAAACGACGGCACGCAAGCCTCTTACGCAAGCCCCAGGTGCGACTTGACCTCGGCGGCACGACGACGGGACACCGGCACCGTCGAGCTCACGCGGTCGAGCCTGAGCTCCATCAACCCCGTGGAGCCAATCTCAACATTGTGCACGTCTTCCAAATTGACCAGATAGCTGCGATGAACGCGAATAAAGCCCTCGGAGCCCAAGCGACGATCGAGCGAAGAGATCGACTCATTGATCAGGTAGGTTCCCTCGGCACAGATGGCGTTGCAAAAATCGGCGCGCGCCTCAAAGTAGCAGATGTCTGCGGCGGGAATGAACACCTTTTTGCCCCCGCGGTCCACCGTCAGACGCAAAGGCTGGCGCGGAGCGTGGACAACACGGCGGGCACCCAAGGCTGCCTCGATCTTGTCGAGCGCCTTTGACAGACGTGCGTCCTCGACCGGCTTGACGATATAGTCGACCGCATCGAGGTTATACGCATCGGCGGCAAACTCGGCAAACGCCGTCACAAACACAACCACCGGCGGCGTCTTTAAGTTCTGCAGCGTCTCGGCAAGCTCAATTCCCGAGCGGCCGGGCATCGTGATGTCCAAAAACAACACGTCGGGCTTGCTCGAGAGAATCGACTCCACGGCCTCGGTGACATTGCCTGCCTCGGCAATATGCCCCACGCGCGCGTCCTTCTCCAATAGATAGCGTAGCTCAGCCCTGATGGGAGGCTCGTCATCAACCACCAGGATGTTCCAGCCCTCGGACATGTTCGCTTCCTCTCTCCTCAATACACTCGCGTGCTACGCCGTCAACGGCGCCGGCTCATGCGGCTCGCCGTTCAGCTCGACGATAACCTGCGTTCCCACGTCCTCCTGGGACTCCACGCGCATGCCGGAATCTTCTCCGTAAAAGAAATGGATGCGCTGAAGCACGTTGAAGAGCGCCAGGCCGCAACCTCGCTTGATGGAGCCGTCGGCGGTAATGCTCTCGGGCTCCTCTCGGCGATGTTGCTCAAACAGATGCGCGCAGACTTCTTCGCTCATACCGATGCCGTCATCTTCGACGATGATCTCCAAGCCGTCATCGGTCTCAAAAGCCCTAACACGAATAGAAAGCGGCTCGGTCTCGCGCTGCGCATGCTTGATGCAGTTTTCGAGCAGCGGCTGCAAGATAAACGGCGGCACCAGGCTGTCGCGCACCTCAAAGTCGATGTCGACCGAAACGCGCAGACGGCCGTCGCCATAACGAGCCTGCATAAGATTGATGTAGCGAGTGCCCTGTTCCACCTCGTGCTCGAGCGTTGTGAGGGTATCGGAATCAGAAAGCGTCTGACGGTAGTAGTTGGAAAAGTCGATCAGCAGCGACCTGGCCTTGTCCGGCTCGGTACGTACGAGCGACACGATGGTGCTGATGGTGTTAAACAGAAAATGAGGATCGACCTGCGATTGCAAGGCGCGCAGCTCCACGCGGGCCGTGAGCTCGTCCTGGCGCTCGAGCTCAAAGCTCGCAAGCTGCGTGGAAATGAGGTCGGCAAAGCCCGAGGCAAGCGCCGTCTGGCGCATATCGATGCTGCTCAGACGGGGATAATACAGCTCGAGCGTGCCCACGCAATGCCCGCGCACGGTAACAGGTGCGACAATACCGGCGCGCAGGCGCGGAAAGTAGCCACCCGTCTCGGTCGAGGCATCGCGCGAGAACACGCTTTGCTCGCCGCTGTTGATCACGTTGAGCGTAGTCCGCAGCACCACCGGGGTGCCCGCGGGGCATTTTGCCGAGTCCTCGCCCCAGCTTGCCAACACCTGCTTGCCGTCGGTAAAGCAGATGGCAGAGGCGATAGTTTCGGACAGGATGATCTTAGAGGCGCCCAGGGCGGCCTCGGGCGTAAGGCCGCGCGAAGTGTAGGCGAATATTTTTGAAGCGATGGCGAGCGTGCGGTCGGTTGCGCTCGATGTGAGATCGTCGGGAACGACAAAGACGTACGAGAAGAAGAAGCACAGCATGACCAAGCCGGCAATGACGACAACGGCCGGAACGGGATTGGGATTATCGGTTAGATCCCAGATGAGCAGCAGGATAAGCAGCGGAACGACAATACCGAGCAAGATGGCTTGAACCACATGCTGAGCGGTACGAAAGACCTTGGTAGAGTTGTAGCTCTTGCCCAGAATCAGCCTATTGAGATCCACCGTCATCCCCTTCTTACTGACGCACCCCATAGCAATAAAGAGGGCCGCAAGCGACCCTCTCCATTGCATTATGCAATCAAATACTGTGTTTTACATCCAGCCATCGATGAACGGTAGCTTAGGCGCTGTACTTGTTTGCCTCGCCGAAGCTGCCGGCCTCGACAATCCAGCCGTCCTTCATGATGACGTCCATGTTGTCGGTGTTGAGCACGTGGATGTCGGCGGCGACGTCACCGTTGACGACCAGCAGGTCGGCGCACTTGCCGGCCTCGATGGAACCGGTCTCGTCCTCGATGTGGCACATCTTGGCACCGTTGAGGGTGGCACAGGTGATGGTCTCGACCGGGGTGAAACCGATCTTGTCGACGAACTCGTACATCTCCTCGATGGAGCAGGTGCCGTACGGGGTGACGAAGGAGAAGGAGTCGGAGCCGATCGTCATGACGACGCCGCGCTTCTTGGCCTCGCGCAGGCAGTCGTAGTTGCGCTGTAGCTCCTTCTCGACCAGGGTGCCCTCGTACTTGTCGTGCAGCTCGGGGACGTAGACGGGCGGATAGGTGGCGTACCAGGTGGGCAGGAAGGCAATCGTCGGGGTGAAGAAGGTGCCCTGCTCGGCCATGAGGTCCATGGTGCGCTCATCGATATCGAAACCGTGAATCAGCTGCTCGCAGCCAAAGCGAACGGAATCGTAGGCAGCGGCGTGGTTGTTGTAGCAGTGACTCCACACGGGGATGCCGACCATCTTTGCCTCTTCGACCACGGCCTGAATCTCCTCGGAGCAGTAGTGCTGGTCGCGGCCGGAGTCCCAGCGCCAGATGCCGCCACCGGTAGCCCAGATCTTGATGGCATCGGGGTTCTCGCGCAGGCGACGACGGACGGCCTTGCGCAGATCCCAAGGACCGTCGACCTGATCGCCCCAGGGGTGCGATTCCTTGTTGAGCTCCTGGCTGCAGTGGTGGGAGTCGCCGTGGCCGGCAACGCGGCAGAAGCCAAGGCCGGTGGCCAGAACGCGCGGGCCCTTGAAGACGCCCTTGTCGATGCAGTCACGGATCTGGATACCAAAGCGGCCGATCTCGCAGACGGTGGTGAGGCCGTGGGTGAGGCAGTCGTAGGCCTGCTTGACGGCGACGGCCTGCTTCTCGAGGAGCGGCTGCATGACCCAATCGGTGTCATCGTCGGTCAGGTTGCCCGAGAAGTGCAGGTGGGTGTCGATCAGGCCGGGAAGGACGGTCTTGCCGGCGGCGTCGATAACCTCAACGCCCTCGGGAAGGTCCTGCATGGCGCCGGCATACTCGATCTTGCCGTTGTCGTCGACGAGAACGAGGGAGTTCTCGACCGGCGCGGCACCGGTACCGTCGATGAGCTTGCCGCCAACGATTGCGTACTTAGTGGACATGGTTCCTCCTTATGGATCCATATAGTGGGCGAGGCCATGTTGGGTTATGGCCTCACAAAGCTACCCAAGTGGTGCCGGGTTCGGTGCGCGGAAGAGAGGGGTCCGCGCACCCGATCCGCCCCGGCTAGGCGTTATTTTTTGCGGGAATTGGTGAAGGCCATGAGGGCCAGGCCAATAGCCAACCAGCCTATCACGATGCTCCACTCCACCATGTTGAGGGAGGCGGGAGAGAACGGAATCACGAGCAGGCCGATGATGACGGCGCAGGCAGCAACAGCGAGACTGATGCCAAACTTGCCGCCGGGCACCTCGTAGGGACGAGGCAGGTCGGGCTCGGTAAAGCGCATGCGCAGGCAAGCGAGGGCGACCATGCCGCAGGAGAAGATGAAGGCGAGAGCCGACACGTTGGTCAGAGGGATGAGCATGTTCTTGCCCAGGAACGGACCGACGACGGTGATGACGGCCAGAACGACGCAGGCGAGCTTGGGAGCGCCGGAGCTGGGATCGACCTCGGCGAACTTCTCGGGCAGCTGGCCCTTGCGGCCCATGGCGAGCATGATGCGGCTCGTGGCGCCGTAGAAGGAGTTCATCGGGCCCATGGGTCCAAGCGTGGCGATGACGAGCATGGCCAGGTACAGGAGCATGTTGATGCCCTTGAGGCAGGCAAGCGCGGGAACCGGGCTCTTAACGAACTCATGCCAGTCGAGGATGGTGCCGAACGAGTAGATGCAGACCATGTAGAAGCCGCCGGCGGCCAGCAGGGCCAGGGAGATGATCTTGCCGAACTTGTTCCAGTTGAGGCCCTCGGCTGCTTCCTCAGCCTGCTGAGGAATGGTGTCGAAGCCGGCGTAGAAGAACGGGGTCAAAACCAGGACCGACACGATGCCGGCGAACAGGCTGGTGCCCTCGGTAGCGGGCTTGCCGCCGCCAGCACCGGTGACCTGGGAGAACACGGGCATGGCGTGTTCCGGCGAACCGGTGAACAGCGAGACGCCCATGGCGAGCAGCATGCCGCAGAGCAGGGCCTTGGTCAGGAAGGCCTGGAGCTTGGCGGCCGAGCTGGCACCGCGGAAGTTGAGGAAGATGACGTAGGCTGCAAAGCCGAGCGCGATTAGCGTCGGGAACAAGTAAACGTCGGCGCCCAGGATGGTGTAGAGCTTGACGGCGCGCAGCCACTCAATACCGGGCAGGCTGCCGAACATCTCGGACACGAGAGTCGAGATGGCGATGGCCTCCCACGGGCACAGGATGCCGTTGCCCAGGGCCAAAAGCCATCCGGTGATGTAGCTCAGCGTACGGCCAAAGCTACGATCGACATACTCGACGATGCCGCCCGAGATGGGGATAGCAGCCGTGAGCTCACCGAAAACAGCTCCGACGGGCACGAGGAAGATCGCGCCCAAGAGGAATGCGATCATAGCGGGAACGGGACCGCCGCCCACAACCATCCAGTCGCCGACCTGCAGAACCCAACCGGTACCGATGATGGCACCGAAACCGATGGTAAAGAAGTTCCAGAGCGAGAGTGTTTTCTTCATGCCACCGTTACCCTCGACTGCAACTTCTGCGTTCTTGTCCGCCATTGTTCCCCTCCTTTCCTTTTTGACGCCCCTTGGCGTCACCCCTTGCGCAGCCTGTTTTGCCGCGCGCTTTAATTTCGTGGCTTTAAGATACGGCCTTGGCACAGCAACGCCGCTTGTGGCTCGACCGAAGGCAGAACTGTAAAACGAGCGGCGCCGTTTTTGGGACGAACGGCGGGAGACGTCATTCGTCCTGGACGCTTTCATCTTGTCTGCTTTTGAATACCTGTTGCCGTGACGCTTGGCGCGCGGCGCGGCAACGTTCATACCATTTGTCAGGCTTTTGGCGCACATACCCATGTGTCGTGCATCTTTTTATGTAGGATAGACAAGTTACACACGAGGCAAGGTGATTCGAATGGCATACGGATACAATGACGGCGACCAACGGCCACAAAGCGTGCGCCTTGCCGGCCGCACCACGCCAACGCCCAGAAGCACCTCCGACAACGGCAACCAGCAGCGCCCCCAAGAGCAGCCCGGGGCTTCTTCTCGGCAACAAAGCCGTACCGCGCAGCAGTCAGACCGCGTGAGCACGAGCACACGCCAACGCCAGACCGACACATCGCAGCCGCGCCGCTACGATTGCCGTACGACCGACCACTACGTTAAGCGCTCCTTTTCGCCACCTCAACGCAATCGCGGCAATTCCGCCCCTCGCCCCGCGTCGCACACCACAAGCCACGCACTTCCAGCCCGCCGTCTACGCCTTGCGCTTTGCTCCATTGCCGCCTGCCTCGTCTTTGTGTTTTTGGGATCCTGTATCTCGCACGGATCAGCCGGTCTTGAGCCCACTGCCGAGGACAAGCTGCTTAAAGCTCCCGTCGCGCCCGGTTACTCCTTTGCGTTCTCGACCCCACGCTCGCAATGGCAGGCCGGCACCATGCCCCACATCTACCAAATTGACCCCGCATGGTCGGAGCTGCCCTATGCCGGTGGCACTATTCGCGAAAACGCTTGCGGCCCCACTTGCCTCACCATGGTCTATATCTTTAAGACCGGCCACACCGATAAGACGCCGGTCGATATATGCGCACTGGCCGAAGCCGGCAACTACGCCCCCACTGGTGCCACCGAGTGGTCGTTTATGACAGGCGGTGCGTGGCAGCTGGGGCTCAACGGAACACAGCTCTATAACGATTGCGAATCGATTACCCAAGCACTTCGCTCGGGTGCGCCCGTTATCGCCGCAGTGCGCCCCGGTACGTTTACCAACGTAGGCCACTACATCGTGCTCTACGGCATCGACGATGCCAACCAGATTGGCGTCTACGACCCCAACTCGGCCAGCCGCAGCGCCCGCCGCTGGGGCGTCGTAGAGGTCCTCAACGAAGTCGAAGCCAT
>DBEWTI010000012.1:0-3009 GCA_048205975.1 Collinsella sp. | reverse complement strand
TGAAGTCATGGGACGTGCACCCGTATCTCGATGCCGTCTCCAAGCAAATGGAGGTCAAGGCAGAGGGCTACGAAGAGTCAGTCAATGCGCTTAAGGCCAAAGCGGCCGAGTGTTACGGACTGTAAGCGGGTTTGATGCCCGTTGGCATGGGGGATGTGGAAACAACCCCAGAAAGGAGAGACAAATGAAGGAAACCGAGAAGATCGAGATCATGCACTTTAGCCAGGAGGGCTACGTCGAGGACGGCAAGAACGTCTACGAGACCGGCAAGAAGATGATTGAGCTCGCCGACAAGGTCGCCGACGAGGGCTACGACGCCGTGTTCCTGATGGGCGTCGGCGGCACCTGGGACGAGCTCATGCAGCTCGAGTACCTCATGAACAAGTTCGGCGACCGCGACCTCGAGGTCTATCTGATCCACGCCGCCGAGTGGAACGTCATGGGCCACAAGCGCATGACCGAGAAGTCCGTCGTGCTCACCGCCTCCGAGTCCGGCACCACCCCCGAGGTCCTCGAGGCCGTCAAGAAGATGAAGGACATGGGCGTGCGCGTCTACGCCATGACCAAGCCCGAGGGCCCCATCGGCCAGGCTGTGGGCGCCGAGAACTGCGTCGCCATGGCTTCTGACCATGGTTCGGGCGGCTGCGAGAAGGGCTACTACCTCGCCGACTGCTTCGGCCTGCGCCTGCTCAACCGCCGCGGCTGCTTCCCCAAGTTCGATCTGTTTATCGAGCAGACCAAGGACATCTGGAAGGACATGCTCGATATCCGCAAGCGCTTCGAGCCGCGCGCCGAGGAGCTCGCCAAGAAGTACGCCCTGGCCCCCTACACCATGTTCATCGGCTCCGGCGCCCTGTGGGGCGAGACCATCCTCTTCTCGATGTGCATCCTCGAGGAGATGCAGTGGAAGCGCACCCGCTACATCACCTCGGCCGACTTCTTCCACGGCACCCTCGAGCTCGTGGAGCCCGGCGTCCCCGTGTTCCTGTTCATGGGCGAGGACGAGAACCGCAAGCTCGACGAGCGCGTCCGCGCGTTCCTCAACCGCGGCGTGACCGGCGACACCGACATCAACGTCATCGACACCGCCGAGTTCGCGATCCCCGGCCTTGACGACGAGTTCCGCGTCATCGTCTCCCCGTGGATTCTGACGGTGCTCGTGACCGACCGCCTGGCTCGCTACTACGAGACGGTCACCAAGCACAACCTCAAGTATCGTCGCTACTATCACCAGTTCGACTACTAAAGAAAACGGGTGCGGGAACGTGCCGGGCTATTGAGAGGAACACAGAATGAGACAGTACATCATCGCCAGCCATGCGCACTTCGCTACCGGCATCAAGGAGAGCGTCGAGCTGCTCTCGGGCGCTCGCGACAACGTCCACGATCTTTCGATGTTCGTCGATGGCCGCATGGACGTGGCCGAGGAGGCCCAAAAACTGCTGGCAGGCATGTCTGCTGACGATGATGTCGTTGTCTGCACCGACCTCTTTGGCGGCAGCGTCAACAACGAGTTCACCAAGATCGTCCAGACGCGTCCCCGCACGTACCTCGTTACCAACATGAACCTTCCTCTCCTCATCCAGTTGCTGTTCTCTGACGAGTCGGCGCCGGTTGAGGAGACGATTCGCGCCATCGTCGCTGCGGACGATACGCGCGTGAAGTTTGTCAACGATCTTTTGGTCGATGACGACGAGGAAGAAGAGTTCTAATCCGCAGCACCTACTGACACGCCGTAAGACGGCACAAGACCTTTGGGGGGTCACATTATGATTCAGCTACTTCGCGTTGACCATCGCCTGCTTCATGGCCAGGTCGCAGTTTCCTGGGTTCAGGGCCTTGGCTCCAACTGCATCTTCTGCGTGGGCGATAAGGTCGCTAACGACCCGGTGTGGAAGATGACGCTCAAGATGGGCAAGCCTGCCGGCTGCAAGCTCGTCATCAAAGATATGGAGCATGCAATCGAAGCTATCAACTCGGGCGCGACCGACAAGTACAAGATGATCATCTGTGTCGCCACTATTGCTGAGGCAAAGCAGCTTGTTGAGGGCTGCCCGCAGATCAAGTCGGTCAACCTGGGCAACACCAAGCCCAAGGACGAGAAGCGTCCCGATGCTCGTCAGGTCTCTCGTCAGATCTTCCTGACCGCGGCCGAGGAAGCCGATGTGCGCGAGATGCTGGATCGTGGCGTTGAGGTCGAGATTCGACCCCTGGCCGATGACCCCAAGGTTGACTGCGCCAGCGTGCTCTAGGCGTTCAATTTCGAAGAGTCTGAGCTTTTCGTAGTGTCCTATTAGGAAAGGGGGATATATGCTTACCCAAGCAATCCTCATCGGACTTATCGCCGCATTTGGTAAGTTCGACTGCCAGCTCGGTACGCTCTATGCGTTCCGCCCCATCGTCCTGTGCCCGCTCGTGGGCCTGGTGCTGGGGGACCTGCAGTCCGGCCTCGCGATCGGTGCGAGCCTGGAGCTGCTGTTCATGGGCTCGATCTCCATCGGCGCCTACGTGCCGCCTGATGAGACGATCGGCGGCGTGCTCGCCTGCGCCTTCGCTATCCAGCTGGGCCAGAGCAGCGAGGCAGCCATCGCGCTTGCCATGCCCATCGCCACGCTGTGCCTTGCCATCAAGAACATCCTCAACGCCGCCCTGCCGATCCTGGTTGACCGCGCTGATGTCTTCTCCGGCCAGGGCAACCTTAAGGGTGTCTATGCGATGCACTTCCTGATCGGTTTGACCGGTATCATCATGGCGTTCCTGCTGTGCTCGCTGTCGTTCTATCTGGGTGCTGACGCCATCCAGGGCGTGCTCGACTTTATCCCCGACTTTGTCCTTGCTGGCTTTGGCGTGGCCGCCAACATCCTGCCGGCCATGGGCTTCGCCATGCTCGGCCGCCTGGTGCTCACCAAGCAGCTCGTGCCCTTCTACTTCCTGGGCTTCCTGCTGTGCTCCTACGCCAACGTGCCCGTCCTGGGCGTCGCCCTGATCGCCATCATCATCGGCATCGAC
>DBEWTI010000004.1:0-9997 GCA_048205975.1 Collinsella sp. | reverse complement strand
TTGGCAGGGCTCGTGACCCCCCCCTTCCGAACCCGCCCCGGCGGGGCGCCCGCCACGGGAACCGGGCGCACGGGAGGGAAAGCGAGGCTACTCGCCGAGCTTGGGATGCAGCAGCGACGGCGCAGCGCCGAGCAGCATCTTGGTGTAGGGGTCCTGGGGGTGCTGGAAGACCTGCTTGGCCTCGCCCTGCTCGACGATCTTGCCGCCATTCATAACGATGATGTCGTCAGAGATATAGCGGACCGTCTGGATGTCATGGCTGATGAACACCATGGCCAGGCCGAGCTCCTTCTTAAGGTCGGTCAGCAGGTTCAGAATCTGCGCGCGGACCGAAACGTCCAGAGCCGAGGTTGGCTCGTCGGCGATGATGGCATCGGGGTTCAGCGACAGGGCACGGGCAATTGCGACGCGCTGGCGCTGGCCGCCCGAAAGCTGGCCGGGAAGAACCTCGGCGGCGGAGCTGGGCAGACCGGTGAGCTCCAAGAGCTCCTTGACGCGCTTCTCCTGCTCGGCCTCGGTACCCAGGTTGTGGACGCGCATGGGGTCGAGCAGTTGCTCGCGAACGACCATGCGGGGGTTGAGTGCCGTGGCCGGGTTCTGGAACACGACCGAGATGACGCGACCCATGTGGCGACGGTCCTCGGCGGTACGTTTGGTAACGTCCTTGCCCTTAAAGTAGACCTTGCCGCTCGTGGGGGCCTGCAGGCCGCACATGACGTTGGCGGTGGTGGACTTACCGCAACCGGACTCGCCGACGATGCCGATCGTCTGACCGGGCATGAGCCTAATCGTTACACCCTGGACGGCGTGAACCAGGTTAGGGTGCAGAATCGAGCCGGTACGGGTCCTAAAGGTGACGTGGACGTCATCAAGGAAGATGATCGGCTCGACGCCGTTGACTGCGGTCTCGCTCATCTACATCACCTCCGCGTGAGGGGTCAAACCATTTGCCTTGAGCACCTCGTCGGGGAGCTCGGAATAGAAGTGCTCGGTGCCGGGCACGCGCTTGAAGACCGGACGGGTGTCCAGGCCAATACGCGGATGGCTCGAGCGGGGCGCGAAGCGATCGCCCTTGGGGAAATCGCGCGGGCTCGGAACGGCGCCGGGCACCTGGTGAAGGCGGCCCGAACCGCTCTCGATGGACAGAACGGAACCCAGAAGACCGCGGGTGTACTCGTGAATCGGGTTCGTGAGCAGCTCCTTGGTGGGCGCCTGCTCGATAACCTGGCCAGCGTACATAACCGTGATGTTATGGGCGACCTCGGCGACCAGCGCCAGGTCATGCGAGACGAAGATCATGGCAAAGCCGAGCTTGGCCTGAAGGTCGTTGAGCAGCTTGATGACCTGCTTCTGGACGGTAACGTCCAGAGCGGTCGTGGGCTCGTCGCAGATGACCAGCTTGGGGTCGCGGGTAAGGGCCATAGCAATCAGAACACGCTGACGCTGACCACCGGAAAGCTCGTGCGGGTAGCTCTCGAGCGTACGCTTGGGGTCGAGGCCCACGAGCTCCAGGAGCTCCTCGGCGCTACGGGTGCCGCCACGTTTGGTGAGCTGCTTCATCTGGGCAGAGATGAGCATGGAGGGGTTGAGCGAGGACAGGGCGTCCTGATAGACCATGGCGATATCGGTACCGCGCAGGCCGAACCACTCCTTCTTGCTCATCTTGAGCAGGTCGCGACCCTCCCAGAGAACCTCACCGGAAAGGTGCTCGTCATCATCAGTCAGGCCCATGATGGCCAGCGTGGTGATGGACTTACCGCAACCGGACTCGCCCACCAGGCCCATGGTCTGACCAGGACGGACGTCAAAGTTGACATGGTCGACGACGTTGATATCGCCGTGATGCTCAAACTGGATGCAGAAATCGCGGACCGAAAGGATCGGTTCGACAGACTCGTCGGGCACATGGCGATCGTCACGCTTGAGCTCGACATCGCGCAGGGCGCCAAGGCGAGCGGAGAGGGACTGGGCCTGCTCCTTGTAGGCGCGAACGGGGTCAGAGACCAGCAGGTCGGCCTCGCGACGCTTGGAGGAATCGGTCGGATCCAGGGCGGCGGAGGGAGCAGCGGCCATGGCGTCGGTAATGCCCTCGGAAAGGATATTGAGCGCCAGGCAGGTGATCATGATGGCCAGGCCCGGGAACAGTGCCTGCCACCAACGGCCGGCGAGCACGCCGCCGCGGGCATCGGCGAGGATGTTGCCCCAGGTAGCGGTGGGCTCCTGGATACCAGCGCCGATGAAGGTCAGCGAGGCCTCGAAGATGATGGCGTCGGCGACCAGGGTAACGGTGAAGACCATGATCGGGGCGATGCAGTTACGCAGAACATGCTTGATCAAAATCCACGGAGCCTTGGCGCCGGAAACGATGACCGCGCGGACATAGTCCTCTCCGTACTCGGACACGATGTTGGCGCGCACGATACGGGCAATCTGCGGAGTGTACATAAAGCCGATGGCGAAGATGATCGACGGCACGGAGTTGCCCAGGATGGAGACGAAGACGGCCGCGAGGGCGATGCCCGGGATAGACATGATGATGTCCAGGATGCGCATGATCGTCTCGGAAACGGCCTTGCGCGAAACCGCCGCAAGGGCTCCCACGACCGAGCCGCAGACCAGAGCCATGGCAGTGGCGCCAAAGCCGATAATCAGCGAGTAACGACCACCGTAGAGCATGCGCGACAGAATGTCGCGACCCTTATCGTCGGTACCGAAGATAAATCCGTTGCCGGGAGCCTGGCGAGCCGTAAAGATCTCGACCGGGCTATAGGGGGCAAGAAGGGGTGCCAGAATCGCAGTCAGGGCGACCAGCACCAACACGACGGCGGCAATCTTAGAAGACAGCGTCATCTTCTTCCAGCCACCGAGCTTGAGCCCCCTGGAGGCAGCCTTCTCGAGCTGCTCGGTTTGCTTCTCTCGAATCTTTACCATAATCTACACCGTCCTGATGCGCGGGTTGATGAGCAGGTAGAGCATGTCAACCACGATGTTGATGATGATGAAGGCAAGAGCAACGACGATGACGACGCCCTGAACCAGGTTCGCCTCGTTGCCCTGAACGCCCTGCAGGATCGCGGTGCCCATGCCGGGGAGGTTGAAGATAACCTCGATGACGACGGCGCCGCCCATGAGGTAACCGATCTTAAGTCCGAGGGTGGTGACCGGGGTGATCAGCGCATTGCGAAGTACGTTGATGCCGACGACGACCTTCTCGGGAACGCCGGCGCCGCGAGCCATACGGACATAGTCCTTGTCGAGCTCCTCGACCATGGCCGTACGCACGATACGAGTCATCTGACCCGTCAGCGGGAAGGCAAGAGCAATGGCGGGCATGATCATACGTCCCAGATAGCCAGCCGGGTTGGTGGTGAAGTGAGGCAGAGCACCGGACGCCGGAAGCACCTTAAGGTAGGAAGAGAACAGCAGGATCAACAGAACGGCAAGCCAGAACGACGGGGTTGCCAAGCCGGCGATGGAAAAGACGCGGATCACTTGGTCCGGCCATTTGTCGCGATACAGTGCCGCGATGACGCCGAGCAAAAACGAAACGACCGCACCGATGGCAAGACCGATGAAGGTCAGCTGCATCGTGACGGGCAGGGCCGTGGAGATGCGCTTGGCAACGGAGTTGCGAGCAGCACCATAGGTGCCCATGTCGCCATGAATCAAATCGCCCATATAGCGCACGTAGCGCACGGGCCAGGGGTCGTCCAGACCATACTTCTCATGGTACTCGGCAACCGCCTCGGGCGAGGCACCGTCACCCAACGCCGTGTAGGCGGGGTCGGTCTTGGAGAACGACATAAG
Organism: Collinsella sp.; assembly: GCA_048205975.1. Taxonomy (GTDB): domain Bacteria; phylum Actinomycetota; class Coriobacteriia; order Coriobacteriales; family Coriobacteriaceae; genus Collinsella. The sequence goes on along the minus strand of DBEWTI010000004.1, from coordinate 6,190 downwards.
GAAGAACACCAGGACGGTGACGCCCAATGCCATGATCGGCAGCGCCACAAGACGCCTTCCAATCAAACGTAGCAAGTTGTTCACGTTCTCTCCCCTTTCTTTTGTCGGTAGGACCAACTGGTATATGAGTACGGATACTCATTACAAGACCCGAGCGACATCGTTGCCGCCCGGGTCTTTGTTTCAACTATGAGGACGTTGCCTTACGACCGACGCCCTACATATGACTCAAGCGAGTCTTAGGCCTTGACGGTCGCGACGCCCCTGAAGGACATGCTCGTCGTGCCGATGCCCTTGAAGCCATCGAGGGCCTCGCCGTTGGGCGCGGTGGACGGATCGTCCCAGGAAGCGGAGACGGTCTTGACGTGGACAACGGGGTACAGAACGGCGTTGTCGGCAATGATGTCGAAGCACTCGTTCCACTTCTTCTGCTGCTCGTCGCCCTCGGCGGCAAGAGCCTCGTCCATGAGACCGTGGAGCTTCTGCCACTCAGCGGACTCCTTCCACGGGCAACGGGTCTGCATCCAGACGTTGTCGCCGTACCACCAGTTGAGCAGCAGGTCGGGGTCGGCGCCGAAGCAAGAAGGATCGCCAGGGGCAAGGAGGATATCGTAGGCCTCGCCGCCGTCGATGGCAGCGTAGGTGGCCGGCGAGGTATCGGTCTGGATGGTCACATCGAAGCCGAGAGCGTCGAGGTCGTTCTTGACCTGGGCGGCCATGCCCTTAATCTGCTCGTTGTCGGTGGTGCGCAGGGTGATGGCACCCGGGGTGATGCCAGACTCCTCGATGAGCTTCTTAGCCTTCTTGGCGTCGGTCTTGTACACCGTGGAAGCCTCATGATAGTTGGTGAAGCTCTTGGGCAGGTAGCAGCTGGCAGCGGTGGCAAGGCCGGCGAAGGTGTTGCTGACCATCTTCTCGGTGTCGAGCGCATACATGACAGCCTGACGGACCTTGACGTTGTTCCAAGGCTCCTTGGCGACGTTGAACATGATGAAGCGGGTGCCGAAACCCTGAACGTTATCGATCTTGCAGCCGGCGCTCTCGAGCTGGTCGACGGCGTCAGCGGTAACGAGCTCCATAACGAGCGTGGAGCCCTCCTGCTGAGCGGTAACGCGAGCGGTGGGGTCGGTCAGGATGCTGTACTGGATCTTCTTATCCTCGGCAGCATACTCACCGTTGTACTCGGGGTTGGGAACCAGGGTGATCTCGGTATCGGAGATAGAGTCGTACATCCAGGGGCCGGAGCCGATCGGCTGCTTGGCGCGATCCTCCTCGGTCTGGGTGGCCGGGGTAACGCGGACGATGGCCAGACGATCCTTGAGCAGGGAGAAGTTGGGGACCTTGGTCTTGACCGTTACGGTGCTGGCGTCCTTGGCCTCGATGGACTCGAAGGGCTGGAAGAACGGAGCATAGGTAGCGGAAGCGGCGCAAGCGGTGTAGGAGGCAACGACATCGTCAGCGGTGACCTCGGTGCCATCGGAGAACTTAGCGCCCTTGCGGATGGTGACCTCGAAAGTGGTGTCGTCCACAGACTTGGGATCGTCGGTGGCGAGCTCGTTGAAGGTGCTGTAGTCGTGGTAATCGATGCCATAGAGGCCCTCGACGACGTGCCAGTTAGCACCCAGGCCCACAGCGGAGCCGGTGCTGGCGGGATCGAAGCTGGACGGAGCGTAAGCGGAACCAGCGGTGATCACGCCGCCGCCACGGTTGGCGGAATCGGTGGAACCGGAAGCGGAACCCTCGTCGCTGGAGCTGCCACCGCAGCCGGTGAGACCAAGCCCTGCGACAGCAGCGACGCTGCCGGTGAGGCCGAGGAACGAACGCCTGGACATACCCTTGTTGATGATGGCCATGTCTTCTCCTATCAATAGAGAATCTTACCCAGGAGCACCTAGACGTGCCCCCGCGCAACTTGCGGACGATATATACCTTACCTACCGACGAGCCCAACTGAGGTGCCGCGCTCGGCGACCGATACATACATACGCTTGAACGGTATTTACTACCGTTCACCGAATTCATTGACAAACGATTCGCCAGACAGTATGTATCGACGAGGTGAGATATCAGTCTTCGTCAACCCGCAGAATAGCAGGGTTGTTCGCCATGGCTAGTCAAACGTTTTAGCGTTAATAAAACCCGAAATCGGCTGGTAATCGCCGTGAAATACATGATTGAAAATCACGCAATCATGTATATCAGTTGTTTAGAGGCGTGTTTAGTTTTCGGATTGCTTTGCCGCCGCCTCGGCGCGCTCGGCATTCCATGCAACGAGCGCCTCGTGAACCGCTTTGGCGACATCGGCAGGAACGCCTCGAACTTCCGCGATCTCTTGCTCGCTCGCCGCGCGCAAACGCTTCATCGAGCCAAAATGGCGCATAAGGGCACGTTTTCTGGTGGGTCCCACGCCTGGAACGTCATCGAGTACCGATACCGTCATGGCTTTATCGCGCAATTCGCGATGGAACGTGATGGCAAAACGGTGCGATTCATCGCGCACCTGTTTAATTAGATAGAGCGACGCGGACCCGGTCGGCAGCACGACTGGAGTCTCGTCCCAAGGCACGAAAACCTCCTCATCGGCCTTTGCCAAGCCACAAACTGGTATATCGAGCCCAAGAGCCTCAAGTTGCTTGATCGCAGCGGTCAATTGCGGCTTACCGCCATCGACAACGAGCAAATCGGGGCGCGAGCCAAAGCGCTCGTCGGCCATGCGCTCGGGAGCATAGCGTCGTCCCAAAACCTCGGACATCGACACGAAGTCGTTTGCCTCGTCCAATTCGGCCTGGATTTTAAAACGACGATACTGGCTCTTGTCGGCGCGCCCGTTGGTAAACACCACCATCGAGGCGACCGTAAAGGTGCCATGCAGTGTAGAGATATCGAAGCACTCGATACGCAACGGCGGCGATGGCAGCGCCAACGCACTTTCGAGCTCCAGGAGCGCTTGATTGGTGCGGTCGTCAGCGTACCCCGTTCGCATCATGTAGCGCATGAGGGCATGGCGCGCATTTTTGGATGCCATATCGAGCAGACGGTGCTTTTCGCCACGCTGCGGCCTATGGAGATGGCAGGAACGCTCACGCTTGCCCGCAAGCCACTCCCCCAGCGCCTCCGCATCCTCAAGCTCGACGGAAAGGTTGACCTCAGCTGGAATATCAGCCGTCTCGTCGTAATAGCGCTTAAGAAAGCCCGACTGGAGCTCTTCCTCGTCAACATCAAGACCCTTGTCGAGAATGAACTCGCAGGTGCGAACTGTTCGGCCCTCGCGAACGACGAAGACGCAAGCGGCGGAGATGGTCTCCTCGCGATAGAAACCGATGACATCGATATCGACACTGGAGGGAAAAACGACTTGCTGACGGTCGTCCAGACCCCTGATGACCTCCAAACGACGTTTGACGCGGGCGGCGCGCTCAAAATCGAGCGCCTCGGCGGCCTCCGCCATCTCGGATGTCAGCTCGTCGACGACGTCCTTGCGATGGCCCGACAAAAAGCGCTCGACACGCTTGACGTTCTTGGCATAGTCTGCCGGGGAAATCGCGCCAACACACGCACCCGGGCCGCGTCCGACATGATAGTCGAAGCAGGGGCGCCCGTTTTGCGCGCAAATCATATTGACGATGTCTTCCTCGTCCTTGTGGAACTCGACGATACGGCGACAACGACGCCACTCCGCACAGGATGCGGAGCAGATGGGGATAACCTTGCGCAGCGTATCTATCGTCTCACGTGCCGCGCGGCTATCGGTATAAGGTCCAAAATAGCGCGTTCCCGGCTTATGACGCTCACGCGTGTATTTGATAGCGGGATACAGGTCGCCCTTTGTAATGGCGATAAAGGGGTAGCTCTTGTCATCCTTGAGGTCGACGTTAAAGTACGGATGGTACTGACCAATCAAATTGCGCTCGAGCACCAACGCCTCGTGCTCGGTCTCCACCACGATATAGTCGAAGCTCGCCACCAGCTGCATCATCAGTGGGATCTTCTGGCGCTCGTCCTGCAGCGTCACGTACTGACGCATACGGGCGCGCAGGTTTTTCGCCTTGCCCACGTAGATGACATCGCCCTTGGCGTCTTTCCAAAGGTAGCAGCCGGGCTGCGTGGGAACGCGCGAAACCTGCTCGGCAAGCGTTGGAATGTTGTCGTGACCGGCCACGCGCACCTACTTGCGACGAATCAGCGCCGAGACCTCGGGCATCTTAAGGACGACGGCAAGGCCAAAGGTAACAGCAAGCGAGACGACACCCGCAACGCAAACATAGCCAAGAGTAATCAGAATCGAGCCGCCAAGTGCCCCGACAAAGTGCTCAAGCGCCCACATGACGCCGGCGCCTGCGGCAGCACCCAGGCCACCGAGCAAAAGGCCAAAGAAACCGCCATGCAGGATAGATTTGACCTGAAGACCACGCAGGCGACGACGCAGCCACCACAGCGAACAGCCGACCAAGATCACGTAGTCGACGACATACGAAAGCGCGATTGCGGGCATACCGAAGCCCAGTACAACGCCAAACAGTAGAACCGAGCCGGCCTGGCCGATGGCGGAATACAAGCAATAGCGGCTATAGGGCTTCATGTCGAGCAAGGCAGAGAAGCTCTTCTGCATCAACACGACCACGCCGTAGAGCGGCAGGGAAAGTGCCAGGTAGATAAGGAACTCCGACACCAGCGCCACACCGGACTCATCGAACTTGCCAGCGCAGTAGATCATGTTGAGCGGACGCGCGAAGACAATCAGGTACAGCGCGAATGGAATCAGGAAGAACAGCATCTGGGCGACGCCACGCGAAATGCCCGTGCGGACGCTGTCGTAATCCTTCTCCTGTGCGTCGTGAGAGAGCTCGGTATAGAGCGCCGTCGAAAGCGAGGCGGCAATCAGCGCGTAGGGCAGCGTGTACCACAGGCGCGCATAGGCGATGACGGAAGGACCAGTCTCGGGCTGGACCACCAGCGCAGCAGCGTTGGTGATAGAAGTCGAGACAAACATGCACACCGTGGCGAGCAGCGTCGGGATACCGAGCGCAATCGTCTGGCGCAGTGCGGGGTCCTTAAAGTCGATATGGATATGGGGATGCACGCCGTGCTTGCCAAGCGCGGGGATCTGACATGCCATCTGAACAAAGACACCGAGGGTCGTACCGGCCGCAATCAAGATGATGCCGGCACGTTCGCCAAACTGTGCGGACACGGGCGCAAAACCCATAAAGCTCGCAATGACGATCACATTGTTGAGGACCGGGGCAAACGTCGACCAGAAGTAGTCGCGGTGTGCGTTGAGGACGCCCGAAAACACCGAGCCCAAACCATAAAACAGAATCTGGATGGCAAAGAAACGGAACATGAACGCAGCGGTATCCATGCTGCCGCCGTCACCCGAAAGGAACGATTGCGTCCAGATAAAGCCCGGGGCGAACACGGTCCCCAGCAACGAAATGCCACCCAGCACCAATAGCAGAATACCGAGCAGGTTGCCCACGTACTCGTTAGAGGCCTCGCGACCCTGCTCACGCCTCACGCCCATGTACACGGGCAAAAACGCCGTCACGAGCATGCCGCCCATCACGAGTTCGTAGAGCATATTGGGCAGGTTGTTGGCGACCTGATAGGAAGACGAGAGCAGCGACATGCCGATAGCGGCCGCCATTGCCCACGTGCGAATAAAACCGGTGACGCGAGACACGATGGTCAGGATGGTCATAAGCCCGGCGGAACGACCAACCGTGGAGTAGTCCGACGAGCCCATGTCGTCAGTGTCATCTCGCGACGAAGAAGCTTCGGATGAGGGTGTCTGAGGCGCAGATTCTTCTGCAAAATGAGCTCCGCGCTTCAATTCTTCCTGCGGCATCGCTCAGTCCTCTCTCGTAATCGCGGCAACTGTCGCCCCGCAAAATGCAATTAAATCATCAGGTGCAAGCTCGAGCTGATAACCACGCTTGCCTCCCGAAATAAAAATGGTATCCCAAAGGACACATGTCTCATCAATGAGCGTCCGGTAGCGTTTTTTCATACCGACCGGACTGCAGCCGCCGCGAACGTAGCCAGTCGTCGCGAGCAAATCCTTCACATGCATCATGGCCAAGGACTTCTCCCCCGCGGCACGCGCGGCGGACTTTAGATCGAGCTCGTCGGCAACAGGGATGCAGCACACGACGTGGTCGTTGGACGGCGTCACGCAGACCAAGGTCTT